>CAYUYM010000079.1:0-14815 GCA_964449305.1 uncultured Chromatiales bacterium
CATCGATCCCACCGACCACGGCCCCGCCGGCGGATGACATGCCGACAAGCCGTGCGTTCTCGCCCAGGTCCTGTGCCCTGGCCGGGCTGGCAGCACATGCAAGCAGTCCGATCAGCACCATGGCGGCCATGGGGGCGAGCGGGAGACAACGGGGGGACATGTCAGTGGCTGACGATCGTGGATTGCACCTTCACCGTGGCGTGGGCGCGGACCGTCACGTGATCCGTGGAGCGGAACGACACGGGGCCCGGGGAGGGGGTCTTGAGGTTCACCCTGAGCCGGAGCCAGCGGCCATCAAGGAGCTTGCGGAAATCCTCCTGCGTCAGCTCGATCTCCGTGCGCTGCCGCGTGGGTGTCGACACGTTGCCGTTTCCATCCACACCCGCCGCGGTGATGTCGATCGCGTCACCCGTCCGCGTCGTGAGCTCCACAAGCGTGCGATGAGAGGCGTCACAGATCACCGGCTCGATGACGACGCCGGCGGGGAGGTGGTTTTCAAGGTCGAAGGTGATGGATCCGCCAAGCATGTCGTTCATGCGTCTCCTGGTGGTCTCGTCCAGCGTGAACGCCGTGGTGTCCACCACCGAGGCGGCATTGATGCGGATGTGCATGGGGATCTCCACGTCGAGCTCGGCGGTGATTGAGTCTGAGGAGGTGATGACCCCGGAGACGTGGTCCGGATTGACGACAAGGCGGCCGCTGAAGCCGAGGCGGTCGGGGAAATCGGTGGAGAAGGTGTTGAGGAAGGCGACCACTTCGGCACGATCGAAAGTGATGTCGGTGCGGGCATTGCCGCCAAGCATGCTGCGTGGCACGGAGATCCCGGCGCTCCTGCCCGTGCGGGAATTGCTGCCGTGGAGGCTTCCGTCCTGCAGCTCGACGGGGAAGATGGTCCCATTCGAGAGTCGCACGGTGATGCGGGCATCGGTGAACTCGATGTCGCCCCGGAGCTTGGAGGTCACCTCGAAGTCGATGTCCTGCACCTGATCGATGACCACATCCCTGGGCGCGATCACCCCCACCATGCGCTCCATGAGCATTTCATGCAGGTGGGCATGCACCGACACGCGGTCCGTGCCCGCCAGCATCACCATGCGGTCGATGGCGGGATCGGTGACCACGGTCACCGTGTAGTCGAGGAAGCGCCCTGCGCGGGGATGGATGGTGCATCCGGCGAGATTCATCGTGACGGGCATGCTGCCCTGTGCGGGGATGGCGATGGTGCGCGACACCGGGGTGCCGTTGTCGGTGAGGCCCGGAACATCGATGGTGACGCGCGTGCCGATGCGCAGATCGGAAAGGAGGAAGAGGTCGAGTTGTCCCTGGCGGATGCGCCCCTCCTGCACCTCGAAGCCGGATCCATGCGTCACGTCGAGCGTCTCGTTCCACGTGATGGTCTGCGCGGGGAGATACCCGGTGGCTTCACGCACACGTGTTTCGAGGATGGATCCCGTCACATTGATCCCCATCGCCCCCGTGAGGTTGACCGGCAGACCGCCTGTCCCGGGGGTTGCGAGATGGAGCTTCAGGGACATCGCGCCGCTGAAGGTGAGACCGTCGACACGCAGGAGGGGAAGCGTCCTGCGGGAGAAGGGTTCCAAGCGTCCATCAATCGGGACCTCCATGATGCGCTTGCCGGTGCCATCAAGCAGTTCCGCTGGTGTCGGGAAGGTGACGGCGAAGGGGAGGGTGTTCTCGATGGTGAACTGCACCGTTCCGGTTTCGTAGGTGATGCTGCTGAAGAAGCGCGTGTTGTCGAGCGGGATGGAGATGCCATCGGTGGAGGTGAACGGGATCACCGCCAGGGGGCCCTCGTGCAGGGTGGGGAAGACGTCACGGAGCTGGAAGCTCTTTGTGCAGAGTGTCGGGATGTCGAACACGAGTCCGCCCAGGCGCCGCTCGGCGTCGTAGGTCGTGTTTCCAAGCGTGATCTGGTCGCCGATGGCGATGCTCCGGATCGGCACCGTTTTGCGCAGGATCAGGAGGTTGCCTGCATCATGTGTGATCTTCAGTGCGCCATCGTCCTCCAGGAGATCCTCCAGGGTGTAGGTCTCGGCTGAAAGCGGCACGTTCACATTCACATCCCACACCGGTTGCACCGGGGTGAGCGGGTCGGAGCATGCGCAGAGCGCGAGAGCGCAGGCAAGGGCGATGATGGGTGGAAACAGAGGGATGCGTGACACAGCGCGTGGAGCCTTTGGGTGGAATGATGGCCTGCTCCCGGCCAATATCATGCACAACCCGGAAATTCCCACGGTTGAAGCGATTAATCTTTTGTAAGTCTGATTCCGTGGATCCGGATGCCACGCATGTCGGGTGCCGGTGTCTCGTTGTCAAGTTGGAGTTTGAAGCGGGTTTTGATACCTTTGAGTTCGGTTTTCCCACAGTTTTCCTCTACTTCTGTATGTCATCAACACTGCACGTGCTTTTCATAGGCGATATCGTCGGCAACGCGGGCATGGACCTCGTCGCGAATCTCCTGCCATCGTTCATCGACCGCTGGAAGGCCGATTGCGTCATCGTCAACGGGGAGAATGCACAGGAGGGGAAGAGCATCTCCGCAGCCCAGGTGGCCCGGCTCCTGGAGTTGGGCGTGCATGTCATCACCTCGGGCAACCACATCTGGGAGAACTGGCACATCCAGAAGCTGCTCTCGGAGGAGCCGCGCCTGCTGCGCCCGGCCAACTACCCCCGTGAGAACGCCGGCCGCGGCTACGCCATCGTCGACCTCGGCACACGCGGGAAGGTGGCCGTGGTGAACATCCAGGGGCGGACGTTCATGAACCCGATCGACTGTCCCTTCCGCGCCATGGACTGGGCGCTCGACCGCATCCGCGGCGAGGCGTCCGCCATCATCGTGGATTTCCATGCCGAGGCCACGGCCGAGAAGATCGCCATGGCCCATCATCTCGACGGGCGTGTCGCTGCGCTCGTGGGCACGCATACGCATGTCCAGACGGCCGATGCCCGCATTCTCCCCGGCGGCACGGCCACCATCACCGATGTCGGCATGACCGGCCCCTACGATTCCGTGGTCGGCATGCGCAAAGACATCGCCATCCGCCGTTTCACACGGCAGACCCCCTTCAAGTTCGAGATGGCCACCGGCGACATGCACATCGCCGGCGTCCACATCGGTATCGACATGAATTCCGGTCGAGCCGTAGCCATCGATCCCTTCATTTATCCGGAACTCAATCCCCATGAGTAACATCATTGACGGCGCCCTGATCGCCTCCGAGATCAGGGAGGAAATTCGCCAGAAGACGGAGATTCTGAAGGAGCGCACCGACACCGTGCCCGGCCTCGCCTTTCTGCTGGTCGGCGACAACTCCGCGTCTCGCTCCTATGTCCGCTCCAAGGAGAAGGCCTGCACCCAGTGCGGCTTTCACTCCACCACCATCACGCTTCCGGCCGACACCCCGATCGGTGACATCCTGGAACAGATCGACAAGTGGAACATCGATCCCGACATCCACGGCATCCTCGTCCAGCTCCCGCTGCCGCGGCCGCAGGATGAGGCGCGCGTCATCGGTGCCATCACCCCCCGCAAGGATGTGGACGGCTTCCACCCGGTGAACATCGGCAGGCTTGTGTCGGGTGAACCGTCCTTCGTCCCCTGCACCCCGGCCGGCATCCACGAGCTGATCATCCGCTCCCGCATCGAGACGCGGGGCCGCCATGTGGTGGTGATCGGGCGGTCCAACATCGTCGGCAAGCCCATCGCCAACATGCTCATGCAGAAACGCCCGCACGCCGACGCCATCGTCACCATGGTGCACAGCGCCGCCCCGGACATCTCCATCTACACACGACAGGCCGACATCCTCATCGCGGCCATGGGGCGGCCGGAGGCCATCACCGCCGACATGGTGAAGGATGGCGTGGTGGTGATCGACGTGGGCATCAACCATGTGGATGATCCCACGCGGCCAAAGGGCTACCGCCTCGTGGGCGACGTGGCCTACGACCAGGTGGCGCCGAAGGCCTCGCACATCACCCCCGTGCCAGGAGGCGTGGGCCCGATGACCATCGCGATGCTGATGAAAGCGACGTATCATGCCGCCATGGCTGCGGCCGGCCTCGAAAGCCGCTGATCGGCTCCCCGCGATCTGACTACGACAACCGCAATCGAACCACTACGAATCCCCGGAGGAATCATGGTCATTGGAATTCTCAAGGAACGCTTTCAGGATGAACAGCGCGTCGCTCTTTCGCCCTTCGGTGTGGAGGTGCTCACCCAGGCAGGCGCCCAGGTGATCATCGAACATGAGGCGGGGAACAACGCCCGCTTCACCGATGAACAGTATCAGCATGCCGGTGGCACCATCGCCTACTCCCCTGGAGAGGTGGTGGGTCGCTCGAATCTGGTCATGAAGGTGATGCCTCCCCGCAGGGAGGAATGGGAACAGCTCCAGGAGGGACAGACACTGCTTTCCTTTCTCCACCTCGGCGTTGCTCAGCAGGACTTCATCCAACATCTCCTTGACAACAAGGTGACGGCCATCGGCCTCGAGCTGCTTCGCGCCTCCGACGGCACGTATCCCATCCTGCGCCTCATGAGTGAAATCTCCGGCCAGATGGCTGCACAGGTGGGGCAGCGCTGGCTGCGCAGCGATCAGGGTGGTCGCGGGGTCATGCTCGGCGGGCTTGCCGGTGTCGCCCCCGCGTGCGTCGTCATCCTCGGTGTCGGATCGGCCGGCTTCTCCGCCGCCCAGGCCTGCCTCGGCCTCGGCGCCCAGGTCATCCTCCTCGACAACGACCTCAACCGCCTCCGCTATGCCGAGCAACGCTTCGACAAGCGCGTCACCACCGTTGTCGCCTCGCCATCCAACCTCCGCCGTGGCGCGGAGATCGCCGACGTCTTCATCGGTGCCATCTCCATCAACGATGCCTCTGCGCACCAGATCGTGACCGAGGACATGGTGAAGACGATGAAACCCGGCGCGGTGATCATCGACATCTCCATCAACCAGGGCGGCTGTGTCGCAACCTCACGCCCCACAACCATCCTCGATCCGGTGTTCACCAAGCACAATGTGATCCATTATTGCGTGCCCAACATGCCGTCCCTCGTGGCCCGTTCCGCCACCTACGCGCTCACCAACGGGATCCTGATGTATCAGGACGAGATCCTCGGCCTCGAATCTCACCGTGCCAACACCATGGCCTCGCTCAAGTGCGGCATGGTCACCGACAACGGAGTGGCCCGCCATTCCATTCTGACGGACAATTACGGCATTCCGGTGTCGAAGAACGACTGTTGTCAATAAGCACATTTCCACACACTGAACGGGATATACCATGAACTGGCAGGCCAGCTACAGAAAGAAACTCACCACCGCCGAGAATGCGGTCCAGGTCATCAAATCCGGGGACTACGTCTGGGTCCATCCGGGCTGCTCGAATCCGGGCACACTTGTCAAGGCCATGGTGGCGCGAGCGCCCGAGCTCACGAACGTCACCATCGGGCACATCCTCGCCGTGGGGCCGGCGGAATACACTGCACCGGAGATGCAGGGGCACTTCCGCCACAGCGCCTTCTTTGTCGGTCACAACGTGCGTGAGGCCGTGCAGAACGGTCGCGCGGATTTCATCCCCATCTATCTCCATGAGATTGCCGCCCTCTTCCAGCGCGGCGTCCAGCCGGTGGATGTGGCCCTCGTCCATCTCTCCCCACCCGACGAGCATGGCTTCTGCAGCTTTGGCGTGACCCTCGACGTGACAAAGAACGCCTGCGAGGTTGCCAGGATCATTGTCGCCCAGGTCAATCCCCGCATGCCGCGTGTGCTGGGTGACAACTTCATCCATGTCAACCAGCTCGACTACATCGTCGAGGTCGACGAGCCGCTCACCGAGCTGCCGATGACGGTGGTGGACAATGAGAAGGAGGCGGAGATCACGATGAAGATCGGCGCCTACATCGCCGACATGATCGAGGACGAATCCACACTGCAGCTCGGCATCGGGGCCATCCCGGACGCGGTGCTCTCCTTCCTCGACAACAAGCGCAACCTCGGCATCCATACCGAGATGTTCAGTGATGGCGTGATCGGGCTCGTGGAGAAGGGGGTCATCACCAACACGAAGAAATCCCTGCACAAGGGCAAGATCGTTGCCGCCTTCGTCTTCGGGGCGCGGCCCACGTTCGACTACATCGACAACAATCCCCTCGTGGAATTCCACCCGACGCCCTACGTCAACGATCCCTTCGTCATCGCCCAGCATCGGAAGATGGTCGCCATCAACTCGGCCCTCCAGGTCGACATCAGCGGCCAGGTGTGCGCCGACTCCATCGGTCCGCGCATCTATTCCGGTTTCGGCGGGCAGGTGGACTTCATCCGTGGCGCTTCGCGCTCCGATGGGGGCAAGCCCATCATCGCCCTCCCCTCCACGGCCAAGGACGACACCATCTCGCGCATCGCGCCCTTCCTGGCGCAGGGCGCCGGCGTGACGACGAACCGCGCCGACGTGCACTACGTGGTCACTGAATATGGCGTGGCTTCGCTCTTCGGCAAGACACTGCGGCAGCGCGTCAACGAGCTCATCCAGATCGCGCACCCAAACTTCCGGGACGAACTCCGCAGCTACGCAAAGAAGCACAATTACCTGTAACCCGCGCTGTCCTGCCGGCATCATCCCACAGTGATGAACCATCCGTCGCTGGCCTGCGTTGAAGGATGATGAGTCACATCCTCCGATTCCAACAAGGTTCATCGTGAATGCTCGCATCTTTCTTCTCCTTGCTCTTCTTTCCGGCCTCTGTTCGGAAGGGTGGGCGCAATGGCGGATGGAGCCGGCAATGCCGGCTCCGTCCGTGCTCAATCCAACACCGCGCGACTTCTGGGTCGGCCCCCAGGCCGGTCTCGCAATGACCACCCACTCGGGGGGCTTCCTGACACCGCTTTGTCGGTGTGAGTTTGCCGACGGGACGGGGAAGGGCTTCATCGCCGGTGTCGAGCTGGGCTACACCCTGTCCCGTGTGGTCGCCGTCGCGGTGAAGGTGCTCTACCAGGATCTTCGCGGCGACTACTCCAACACGGTCACACTGCCCACACTCGTGGTTGGTGAACCGGAACGGGTGCCAGTCGCATTCCAGCGGGATCTGAAGCTCGGGCTCTCGTATCTGTCCATCAACCCCATGCTCCAGTTGCACCCATTGTGGGGGTTCTACGTGCAGGCGGGGCCGGCCTTTGGCATCAGGACGAAGTCCAGCTACTCCTACACCATGCGGCCGATCGATCCCGCATACACGTATCTGGCCGATGGATCGAGCGTGGCCGAGATCCTCGAAGATTCGGGCGAACTCGACGGGGCGAAATCGACACGCCTCGATGTCCGTGTCGGGGCGGGCTACAATCTGCCGTTGAGCAAATACGTCTTCCTTGCACCGGAAGTCACCTACAATCTCCCCGTTTCCACCATCGCCGCCGACGACGACTGGAAGGTGTCCGCCATCCAGGTCGCTGCCGTCCTGAAAATCTTCTTCTGATCACCATGGCACGTCTCATCTCCCCCATACCGGGCATCCTCGCGGCGTTGCTGATCTCGGCGATCGTCGGAGGCTGCAGTTCCGCCCCACCCCTGGCCTCGGGCGACTACGGGACCGTCCTGTTCGCCAACGCAGGTCAGGAGGTCAACTCCTCCGCCGATGATTTCGCCGCCATGCCGCTGCGTGACAGGATGTACTTCACCTCCAACCGGCATTCGTCAGACACGGTGAAGGACAACGAGGACACATGGATCGCCTCCATCGTGGACGGCCGCTTTGCCTCGACCGCCAATGCGGGCTCGGCGTTCAACACCGCCCGTGACGAGGGCACGCTCAGTGTCGCCCCCGATGGCATCACCGTGTACTTCACCATGTGCTGGGCGCCGAACGGCGTCGGCGATGCCGATCTCTACACCGCCATGCTCGATCGCGAGGGGCGCCCCACCCGTGTGCGCAACCTTGCGGAGATCAACTCGAAGTATTGGGACAGCAATCCCTTCATCACCGCCGATGGCAACGAGCTCTACTTCAGCTCCGACCGACCGGGCGGCAGAGGTGGCACGGATCTCTGGGTCTCGCGCAAGCTCGCCAACGGCAAGTGGGGGTCGCCCACAAACCTTGGCTCCACGATCAACAGCAGGTACGACGAGAAGGCGCCCTGGGTGCTGCCCGACAATGCGACGCTCATCTTCTCCTCCGATGGCATCACGGGCAGCGATGGTTTTGATCTGTACATGGCGAAGCGTGAGCTGGTCGACACCAAGCCTCCGAAGCCCTGGGGCAATCTCACCAAGCTCGGGTTTCCGTTCAGCACCGACGCCGACGATCTCTTCCTCCGCGCCTCCGCCGAGGAGGACACGCTGTACCTGGCATCGAACCGTCGGGGCGGCATGGGTGGACTCGACATCTATCTCTGCACCTCCAACCCGTTCAAGGATACGAGCCGTTACAAGACCACGCTGGCCATCATGGTGCTCGATTCCACGACGCGTGATCCGCTGCCGCGTGCGCGCTACCGCGTGAGCTCCCCGTCACTCGAGACGAGCGGCGAGGCTGATCAATACGGCCGCATCGCCCTCCGTGTGCTCCGCGGGCAGAACTACCATGTGGCGGTGGATGCCGCGGGGTATGCTCCGGAGTCGGCCAGCTTCCCCGTGCCACGCAGCTATCCCTATCGGGAGATGCGCCGGGAGATCGGCTTGGGCAGGCTCCCGGAGAAGCCGGTGGAAACGCCACCCGTGAAGGAGGAGGAGCCCTTCGTCATCCATTTCGATTTCGACCGCTCCGAGCTGACCAGGGCGTCGGTGACCGCCCTCGATGAATTCCTCGCAGGCCACCTGCGACCGCTGCTCGACCGTGGTGCGGACTTCGAACTCATCATTGATGCCCATGCAGACGATGTGGGAAGTGAGACGTACAACGTCGCCCTCTCGCAGCGCCGCGGCGATGCCGTGATCCGATGGCTCCGCGACAAGGGGGTCCCGCTCGGTGCCATGAGCCTCACAGCGCATGGAGAAACCCAGCCGGCGACGTCCAACGCCACCGACGAGGGCCGCGGCATCAACCGCCGCGCCGAGCTGCGCCTGCGCCTTACTCCCTGACGGCGGAGTCTGTCGGCAGGATGATCGTGAATGTCGTTCCACGGCCCTCCTCCGACTGCACGCTGATCGAGCCGTGCTGGAGTTCCGTGAGTTCCTTCGAGAGCATCAACCCAAGCCCGGTTCCCTTCTCCTGATCCGTTCCCAGGGTTGTGAATGTGTCGGTGGGGGAGAAGAGCCGTGCGAGAGCCTCCGGATTCATGCCGATGCCGGTGTCGGCCACGGTGATCGACACCTCCTTCGCTGAAGCCCGCCCGGCGAGGGTGATGCTTCCCCCTTCGGGTGTGAACTTGATGGCGTTGCTCAGCAGGTTGCGGATCACCGCCTGGAGAAGCTCCTTGTCCGCATACACAGTCAGTGAGGCGGGGACGTCGATGCTGACACCGACCCGCTTCTTCATCGCCATCGAATGATGAAAGTTGACGCTGTCCTGCACCTCATGCAGGAGGATGAGGTGCATCGGGCTCACGCGGATCCGGCCGGTCTGAATGCGCGACCACTGGAGGAGGTTCTCGATCAGCCGGTACACACTCATGAAGCTGCTCATCACATAGTCGATGTACTCCTTCAGTTCGTCGTCGGAGAGGTTGTCGTACTCGCTCTGGATGATCTCCATGAATCCGAGCATGGTGGTGAAGGGGCCCCGCATGTCGTGCGCCACGATGGAGAAGAGCTTGTCCTTCGATGCGTTCAGTTCACGCAGCTTCTCTTCGGAGCTTTTCAGTGCCTCCTCGGTGGTGATGCGGTCCGTGATGTCGCGGGTGATGCCGCAGATGCCGATGATGCCGGACGGGCCATGGAGCGGGGCCTTGATGGTGTGGAAATGCCTCAGGGTGCCTTGGATTTCGAAGGAGACCTCCTGATCGTTGGGGGCGCCGGCCAGCACCGCATTGTCAATCTCGTCGATGTCTGCGGCGATCCCGGGGGCAAGAAAGTCCGCATCCGAGTGACCGACAATCTTCTCCTGCGGCTGGCCGTACAGGCTGGCAAGGGCGGGGTTCGCCACCACGTAGCGCTTCTGCGTGTCCTTGATGAAGATGCAGTCGCGTGCAGAGTCGATGACGCCGCGCAGGCGGGCCTCGGACGTGCGCAGTGCATCCTCGGAGGCCATGATGCCGGTGATGTCGGTGATGGTGGTGATGACGCGCACCACGCTTCCGCCTTCGTACACGGGTGACTTCACCGTCTCCGTCTCGATGGTGCGGAAGCCGAAGAGCATGGATTCCCGGCTCGTGATGGAGATGCCCTCACGGAACACCTGCCGGTATTCCTCGATCACCTTGTCGTTGAGGAAGGGGAAGGCCTCGTCGATCCGCTGGCCCAGCAGGGTGCCGGGGAGGTTGAGTTCGGCGCAGATGCGCCGGAAGGCCTTGTTGACGAGGATCAGACGCAGGTCCCTGTCCACCACGTGGATCCAGTTCCGCATGGAGTTGATCGTGGTGTTGAAGAGGTACTCCGAGGAGATGATCGCCTGCTCCGCCATGCGGTTGAGGGTGATGTCCTGGGCGGCACCATAGACCACCAGGGTCTGCATGGTGGAGCCTGTCCACTCCGGCGTGGCATAATCGCGCATCCATCGCACCTCACCTGAGCGCAGTTGGATGCGGTATTCGCAGGAGCTTTTCTCCCCCTTCCGCAACGTCTGGATGTGGTCCTTGTAGACCGGAATGTCTTCGGGGAGGATGAGCGACTGCCAGTGCTCAAGGGCGTCGAGTCCCTCGCTGCGAAAATTGATGATGCGCGCAAAGGCCTCGTTGAACCATCGGGTGGTGATGATGCCCACCTCGGTGAACGCGAACTGGTAGGCCAGATCGGTGATGACCTCGGTGATGATGCGATGCCGGGCCTCGGATTCGTGGAGTTCCTCGTCGATGCGTGATTTGTAGAGCGCCATCTGGATGGTGGACTGCAGGGTCTCACGCTGGATGGGTTTCACGAGGTAGCCATAGGGCTCCGACATCCCCGCCTGACGGATGATGTCGCTGTCGGAGAAGGCGGTGAGGTAGATGACCGGCAGCCGATGCCGGCGACGCATCACGTGCGCGGCATCGATGCCGGTCATGTCACCGTCGAGGTTGATGTCCATCAGCACCACGTGCGGTCTGTTCTCCTCCACCGAGGCGATCGCCTCCGCGCCACTGGCGACGCAGGCGGAGATCTCGTATCCGAGGTGGTAGAGGATCCGCTCCAGGTGTGCCGCTGTGATCTGGTCGTCTTCGACGATCAGGATCTTCACATGGTCTGCGGAGTCGGATTTCATGGGCATCAATGCGTGGATGGGTGTCGGGGATCAGTCGAGGAAGTGCACGAAGAGACCGTCACGCAGCTTCGGCTCGAACCAGGTGGATTTCGGGGGCATGATCTTGCCCGCATCCGCGATCGACATCAGTTCGTCCACGGAGGTGGGATGCATGCTGAAGGCGACGCGCATTTCTCCGCTGTTGACGCGGCGCTCGAGTTCCCCGAGCCCGCGGATGCCGCCGACGAAATCGATGCGCCTGTCGGTGCGTGGATCCATGATGCCCAGCACAGGGGCAAGGACGTGGTTCTGGAGGATGGCGACGTCCAGGCTTTCGACGGGGTCGGGATTGGCCAGAAGTTCCTGAGAGGCATGGAGCGTGTGCCACGCGCCGTCGAGGTACAGCCCGATGTCCCCCTTCCTGGTGGGATGCACCGGCCCGTCGGCGGGCTCCACGGCGAAGTTCCGACGGATCGCGTCGAGGAAGTCGTCGCTCGTGTGTCCGTTGAGATCGCGGACCACGCGGTTGTAATCCATGATGCGAAGCTGGCTGCCCGGGAAGTAGACGGCGAGGAAGAAGTTGTATTCCTCGTCGCCAGTGTGTCCGGCATTGGCCTGGCGCCGTTCACGCCCGACGATGGAGGCGGCGGCAGACCGGTGGTGGCCGTCGGCCACATACAGCGTCGGCACGGCGGCGAAGCGCGACACGAGTTCGGTGATGTCCGCCTCGTTGTCGATCACCCACACCTGGTGCTGGATGCCATCGAGGGCGATGAAATCGTTGATCGGCGGCGCCGCGGTGACCCGTGCCACGACGGCATCGATGGCGGCATCGTCGCGGTAGGTCAGGAAGATGGGGCCCGTGTGGCCGTTCGTCACGCGGACATGCTCGCAGCGATCCTCCTCCTTGTCCTTGCGGGTGTGTTCGTGCTTCCTGATCGTGTCGTTCCAGTATTCCTCGACGGCGGCACAGCCGACGAGACCGAACTGGCGGTGCCCGTTCATGGTCTGGGCGTAGACATAGAGATGGGGGCGGGGATCGGGGACGAGGATGCCGTCACCGATGAGTTTCATGAGGTTCTCACGCCCGCGGGCGTAGACGGCGGGGTCGTGAAGGTCGATGGCCGGATCGAGATCCACCTCGGGCTTGCCGACGTGGAGGAAGGACAGGGGATGCCCCTGCACCTCGATGCGTGCCTCCTCGGAGTTCAGAACGTCATAGGGTTTGGCTGCAACCTCGGCGGCATGCTCGGGGCGCGGGCGATAGGCGATGAAAGGTCGTATGGTGGACATGAACGCTGTGTGTCTGTTGTGGGGGAATGGCGGGAAAGGCGTGGTGAAACAGGAGACGGCCCGTGCGGGATCGGAACCCGGAAGCCACGGGCCGCCCGGAAGGGGTGCGGTTGGTGGCGTGCGCGGATCAGGCGCGCGCGAGGACCTCGTTCACGCGCTGGGCGATCTCGGTGCCGACGCGATCCTGCGCCTCCACCGTGGATGCGCCGATGTGCGGGGTGACCGATACGCGTGGATGGGCGATGAGGGCGGCCTGCGCCTCGGTGGGCGGCTCGCTCTCGAACACATCGACGCCGGCGGCGGCGACCCTGCCTGCGTTCAAGGCATCGAGAAGATCCGCCTCCCTCACCACGCCGCCACGTGCGCAATTGATGAGCACCACACCGTTCTTCATGCGGTCGAACTCGCGTGCCGTGATCGTTGCTCCCGTGGCCTTGTTGAACGGGATGTGCAGCGAGATGAAGTCCGCCTGCTCGAGCACCTCATCCATTGTCGTGAGCCGCACGTCCATGTCGGTGCTGGTGACCACGGGATCGTGGGCGATGACTGTCATCCCGAGACCGATGGCACGCCTGGCGACTTCACGCCCGATGTTGCCGAGGCCGATGAGGCCGAGCGTCTTTCCGGTCAGCTCGATGCCCTTGCTGTATTCCTTCTTCGG
The DNA here is from genome assembly GCA_964449305.1 of uncultured Chromatiales bacterium. Taxonomy (GTDB): domain Bacteria; phylum Bacteroidota; class Ignavibacteria; order SZUA-365; family CAYQST01; genus CAYUYM01. The sequence goes on from CAYUYM010000079.1 coordinate 13,284, forward strand.
CCATCTGCCCTGGCGCATCTCCACATTGCTGAGGTTGATGAAGCGGCAGACGGCGAACATGTGGGCGATGGCAAGCTCGGCCACGGAGACGGATGACGCCCCCGGCGTGTTGACAACGGGGATGCCCTTCTCCCTTGCATACACGGTGTCGATGTTATCGAGTCCGACGCCGCCGCGCGCGATCACCTTCAGATTCTTTCCGGCATCGATCACCTCGCGGGTGACCTTGGACGCCGAACGGACAATGATGCCGTCGTAGCTGCCAATCTGGGCGACAAGTTCTTCGGGCGTGAGTTTGACCTGTGTCACGTCATGCCCTGCGCCGGCAAGAATGCTCGCGCCTTCGGGCGAGATGCCGTCGGTGATAAGGATCTTCATGCCATTCTCCAATGGATGTTGAACAACGATGTGGTGGGGAGCAGCTGCACAGGGAGTGCAGACACACTGCTCATCCCTGCGAAAATAGACATTCCCTTTGCAAGGTCAAAGGTGACGCACCTACACCCGGATGGGCAGGACCACGATGGGCACGCCACGGAGATACAGAAGCCGTTGGATGGCGAAGGCCGTGTAGTTGTGCAGGAAGCGCGTGAGGAAGCTGTCCTTCGGAAACACAAGCTGACCGCAGAAAAAGACGGCATCCGGGTGCTCCGCCGCGATGCGGGGGTGGATCTCCTCGAACTTCGTGACCACATCGGTGCCGATTGCAGTGACGGCGGAAGCCTGGAAGCCCCGACCGACCATGAACTCCACATACCTGCCCGCCTCCGCCCGGACATGGGCATCGAGCCGCTGCACCTCCTCGCTTCCCTTGAAGTTGCCTGCGTCCACCACGCCGATCTGGACAAAGACGAAATTGTGGAACACATCCCGGAACGACCGCAGGATCATGAACAACGTGTGCAGCCCGAGTCCGCCGAAGCCGTTGACGAGGATCACGGCGGTCTTCACCGGCATGCCCGGCGGCGGGGTGCGCGGCGGCGCGGTGTCTCGCTCCATCTGCACCACGTCGACGATGCGCTCGTCGAGCCGACGGACCAGTCGTGCGGTGATCGCGTAGTGACGCCGGATGAGGGCGAGGCCGCCGGCCAGTGCTCCGGTGACCACCAGGGTGATCCATCCGCCCTCCTCGAACTTGATGATCACGACGGCACAGAGGATGAAGAGGGTGAGTGTGACGCCGATGCCGTTGATCAGGGCCCGTCGCCACCAGCCGCGCTCGCTGTGCCGCACCTGCCACCAGTGGCGGACCATGCCGAGCTGCGACAGCGTGAAGGTGATGAACACATTGATGCTGTAAAGCACCACGAGGAAATGCACCGAACCACCGCTGGCGACCATCAGCACCACTGCGGCGATGCCCATGAGCAGGATGCCGTTCTGCGTGACCAGACGATCGGAGAGCATGGAGAACTTGGTGGGGAACCAGCGGTCGGAGGCCATGTTGGCCAGCACGCGCGGGCCGTCGAGGAAGCCGGTCTGCGCGGCGACGAAGAGGAGCGCCGCTTCCGAGAGAAGGGTCACCAGCACGA
>CAYUYM010000080.1:0-14614 GCA_964449305.1 uncultured Chromatiales bacterium
CTCGAGGCGTGGGCGGAGCTGCTCCACCGGCGTGAGAAGCCTTTCCTTGTCGAAGATGGCATCCTCGTACTTGTAGAAGGCGAGCTCATACTTCTGACTCATGACGATGGCCTCCTCCGGACACACCTCCTCGCAGAAGCCACAGAAGATGCAGCGCAGCATGTTGATCTCGAAGAGCACGGGATGACGCTCCTTCTCGAGCACGGTCTCCCCTGCCTGCACCTCGATGGCGAGGGCCGGGCACACGCGGGAACACAGACCGCAGGCGACGCAGCGCTCCACACCGTCCGCTTCCTGCACAAGCACTGGTGCTCCGCGGAAGGATGCCGGGGGAATCCACTTCTCCTCGGGATACTGCCGCGTGTCCTTCTTCCTGAGCATCTGCTCAAGTGTCAGCTTCATCCCCTTGAGGATCTCGGGAATGTAGATCTTCTCCCAGAAGGTCAGCTGGTATTTGCGTTCATCCGATGGTATGGGCATGCGACAGAAACTCCTTTCTTCGGGGGGTCAATCCGAAACGGTCAGCGCAACAAGAGGAGCGCGGCACCGGTCAACAACACATTCACGAGGGCGAGTGGCAGCATCACCTTCCAGCCCAGATTCATGAGCTGATCGTAGCGGAAGCGTGGAATGCTCCAGCGCACCCATTGAAAAACGAACAGCATGAAGGCCACCTTGATGACGAAGGCGGCGATGTGCGCCAGCACGACCGCCCATCCGGGAAGCTGCAGAAGCTCGAGGTACGGCACCTGCCATCCGCCGAGATACAGCGTGACGATGATCGCACTGGAGGTGATCATGTTGGCGTATTCGGACAGGAAGAACAGGGCGAATTTGAAGCTTGAATACTCCGTGTGATATCCACCCACAAGCTCGGGCTCGGCTTCCGGGAGGTCGAACGGCGCCCGGTTCGTCTCGGCGAATGCGGCCACGAGGAAGGTGATGAAACCGATGGGCTGGAGCACGATGTTCCAATGCCAGCCGGACTGCAATGCGACGATCTCCGTGGGGCGCAGGGACCCGGCGATCAACACGACGCCGATGATGCTGAGTCCCATCGAAAGCTCGTAGGAGATCATCTGCGCCGTGGAGCGGAGCCCGCCGAGCAGCGAGTACTTGTTGTTCGACGCCCAGCCGCTCAACGTGAGGCCGTAGACGCCCATCGATGTGAGCGCGAGGACGTACAGGATGCCGATGTTCACGTCGGCCAGCACCATGTGCACCTCACGGCCGAACAACGTGATCGTCTCGCCCGACAACGGGACAACCGCCAGCGTGCTGAAGGCGACAACGATGGAGATGATCGGTGCCAGCGTGTGGACGAAGCGGTTCGCGGCAGTCGGAACAATATCCTCCTTCACCAACAGCTTGACAACGTCGGCATAGGGCTGCAGGAGGCCGGCCCACCCCGTGCGATTCGGTCCGATGCGGTTCTGCACCCATGCGCTGATCTTGCGTTCCGTGTACACCAGCTCCGCGACGGTGAGCAGCACCACCGCGAGCATGACGACGACCTTGATGAGAATGATGCCGAGAGCGATGAGATCCATGGTTGTTGGTCCGGGTTACTGATGAACGTCGCTGTAGACATACGGGAATTTCCGGGCCGGTTCCGCCCCCTCGATCCGCACCCCGTGCCGCCCGATGGTCGCATGCGAGTGGTTCTTCAGTGCAGGAAGACGGGAGGCCATCTCCAGAAACACCTCCGCGGCAGCGGCGTGCCCCCACTTGCGGCCCCAGGCCGCGGCGAGCATCGTCACAAGCTTCCACAGCGGCGCCGATGCAACGACAGGCATCCTGCCCCACCGGTCGAACTCGGTGGCGAATCGATCGAGGCGCGACACCGCCATGCCGGTGCGGCGGCGCTCCGCCGGTGTGGTGTTCACTGCCGGGCGGACACGCTGCAGATGCATCTCACAATTCAGGAAGGTTCCGTCCACCTCGGCAAAGGTGGCAGCCGGGAGGACAACCTCCGCCGCCTCGGTGACGGCCGTGTGATTGGACACGATTGCGACGATGGTCGACGCGCGCTTCGCCGCCTCCGCGAGCGCGGGGTGGCTGAAGGCGTGGGGATCGGTGATGAGGAGGGCCCTGATGCTCCCGCCGTTCAACCCGTCGATGATCGCCGTCAACCGGTCACCATCCGCCGATGCAGCACCGACGAGGATGGCCCCCGCGCGGTTGGGCGTCTTGTCCTCACGGATGAGGCGCCCGTCCTGATCTCCGGAAACGATGTGGGGGACCACATCGATGCTGCCCGTGCGCAGCACCTCCTCGGCGAGGCGCGTCAGGGCGAACAGATCCTCCGTGGTGGATGTGGAGGAGGCGATGACGGCGATCTCCCGACCCTGGTGGCGGGCGAGCGCCTCGCGCGCCGCGGCGACAGCCTCATCGATCCCGACAGCGACTGCCGCGCCATTGCGGAGCACCGTCGGCTGCGTCACGCGCGTGTCTGCATGCACATGGCTGAAGCAGGTGAGGCGGCCGGCATCGCACATCCAGAAATCGTTGACGGCCTGGTTCTCGCGCGGTGTCGCGCGCAGGATGGTGTTCTGCCGCACCCACAGCTTCATGTTGCACCCACGGGCACAGCCGGGGCACACCGTCTCGGTGGACGACATGTCCCATGCGCGGGCCATGAAACGAAAGCTTTTGCTCGTGAGCGCGCCCACGGGGCACACATCGATCACGTTCATCGAATAGGGATTGTCGAGTTTCCTGCCCGGGAGTGTGGTGATGGTCACACGGTCACCACGCTGCGAGAAGGTGAGCTGGGGATCACCCGCCACCTCCTCGCAGAAACGGATGCAGCGTGAGCACGAGATGCAGCGTTCCGCATCGAACATCACGTTGGGCCCGAGTTCGACGCGCTTGCGGTTGGGATTCTTCTCCTCGTCGAAGCGGCTCTCCCCCGCGCTGTACCGATAGGTGTACTCCTGCAGCTTGCATTCGCCGGCCTCGTCGCAGATGGGACAGTCCAGCGGATGGTTGATGAGGATGAACTCCATCACCGCCTTGCGCGCATCGACGGCCTTCTGCGAATCGACATGGACCACCATGCCGTCCATGCAGAGCGTGGAGCAGGCGATGACCTGCTTGGGCATCCTCTCCACCTCCACAAGGCACATCCTGCAGTTCCCGGAGATGCTGAATGCCGGGTGCCAGCAGAAATGCGGAATGTAGATGCCGTTTTCAAAGGCGGCTTCGATGATGGTCTTGGTCGGTTCCGTCTGAACCTGCTTTCCGTCGATCGTGATGGTGATCATGCGATGGATGCCTCCGGCGGTTGCTGGGCGTGACTCTCGTTATCAGTGGCTGGCGTTGTAGGCGGCGACGCCTCTGGCCAGGATCTGCACGGCCCGGCGGCACTCGGCGGCGTTGAGGACGTAGGCCAGGCGCGCCTCGTCCCGCCCGCTGCCCGGCGTGGCGTAGAAGCCCGGGCCCGGGGCGACCATCGTGGTCTGCCCCTCGTCCGAAAAGTCGGTGAGCATCCACGAGGCGAAATCCTCCACATCGGCGATCGGCAGCTTCGCCATGATGTAGAAGGCGCCCGACGGTTTGCGGCAGATGACTCCGGGGATGCGTGACAGCTCCTCGTAGGTGGCATCCCGACGCTCGCGGTACTCACGGATCATCGGTTCGAAGTAGGCGTCCCCCATGTCGACCAGCGCGGCCGAGCCGATCTGCTCGAGCGTGGCGGTGCAGAGCCTCGCCTGCCCGAAGCGGAGAAACACATCGTTGAGCTGCCTGTTGCGGCTGATGATGCACCCCATGCGGCCACCGCACAGGCTGTAGCGCTTGGACAGGCTGTCCATCAGAATGGTGCGATCCTCGATTCCGGGAATCTGAAGGAAGCTCTTCGTTCCGCCCTCATAGATGAACTCGCGATAGACCTCGTCGGCGAGGATGTAGAGGTTCTTCCTGCGGGCGATGTCGGCGATCATGGTCAGCTCGGCATCGTCGAGCACCGTCCCCGTCGGGTTGTTGGGATTGCAGACGATGATGGCGCGCGTCCGCGGCGTGATGTGTCGTTCGATGGTTTCGGCATCGGGCAGGTGATACCCGTCCTCCGCCTTCGTGGCGATGGGGACGAGGGTGATGCCACTCATGATGGCGAAGCCGTTGTAGTTCGTGTAGAAGGGTTCGAAGACGATGATCTCGTCGCCGGGGCCGGCAACGGCCATCATCGCAAAGGTGATGGCCTCGGATCCGCCCGTGGTGATCACGATGTCCGAGGGATCAACGTCGATGTCGATGCGCCGGTAATAGCGCGAAAGGCTGTCGATGAAGAGCTGGATGCCCTTGGAATTGCTGTAGGCGACCACCTTTTCCTGGAACGCCTTGACGGCATCGAAGAACTCCGGTGGAGTCTCGATGTCCGGTTGACCGATGTTCAAATGGAAGACATGATTCCCCCGCTGCTTCGCGGCATCACCAAGAGGAACAAGCTTGCGGATGGGTGACGCCGGCATGATCGAGGCACGATGAGAGAGGGCAGGTACTGCTGACATGGATTTGGCCAGATGGTTCGAAATAGGGTTGCTGCTGTTGGACAACAGAGTGTCGCAATCTAACCAAGACCGGTAGAATTACCAAGAATTGGGACATGCGATGGAGGGATGGGCGGCGCCCCCCGCCCGATGTTCCGGGTCGGCTGATCAGCCCCCGGTTGCGTCGTCGGATGGGAGGAATTCCACGCTGGACATCCGCGCAGGATCGCAGGCGACAGCGGCGACGCGGAGGATGTCGTCACGCGTGACAGACGAGATGGAATCGACAAGCTCCTCCAGCGGCATGATGCGGCCGAGGCTGATCTCGTCGCGTCCGAGCCTGTTCATGCGTGTGCTCATGCTCTCGAGGCCCATGAGGATGCCACCGATGGCCTGCGTCCGGGCACGGTTCAGCTCGCGTTGCGACACAAGCGTGCCGCCCAGATCCTGCAACTCGCGCTCCACGCGGGAGCGGCAGCGCTCGAGGCGCGCGGTGTCGGATGCGAGGTAGACCGACAGCACACCGCAATCCTCGAACAGCGAGAGGGTGGAGTAGATGTTGTAGGAGCAGCCGTGGCGTTCACGCACGTGCTGGAAGAGGCGCGAGCTCATGTTCTCTCCGAGGATGAGGTTGAGCAGCGCAAGGGCGTCGGCATCCCGCTCGCGCAGGCCCGCGACGCGGGAACCGAAGACGAGATGAGCCTGCTGGCCCGGCCGCTCAAGGCGGATGTGCGACGGCGGCCGGAGGGCCGGGGGGCGGCGGGTGCGGGGCCTGCCGGGTGCGGCGTCGGCGAAGGCCTCCCCGCACAGCCGGATCAGCTCATCATGGCGGATGGCGCCGGAGGCGGTGACGAACATGCGCGGCGCGACGTACTGCGTCCGCAGACACTCGTGGAGCGCCTCGGCGGTGAAGCCGACGATGCTGCGCTCCGTGCCGATGATCGGATGGCCGAGTGGATGGGAGCCGAACAGCGCCGCCTCAAGGTGGTCATGGATGTCGTCCTCGGGATCGTCCTCCACGCTGCGGAGCTCATCAATGATGACCCCCTTCTCCTTCTCGACATCGGCGGGGGCAAAGCGTGGGCGCAGGGCGAGATCCGCGAGGATCGCCACGGCGCGGCCGGTGTGCGGTGCCGGCACCCGGGCGTAGAAGCAGGTGGAGTCCTTGGAGGTGAAGGCGTTGAGGTAGCCCCCCACGGTCTCGATGCTTGCAGCGATCTGCCACGCATTTCGGCTGTGCGTCCCCTTGAACACCGCGTGCTCGATGAAGTGCGCCATGCCCTGCTCGGAGGCCTTCTCGTCACGCGAACCAAAGGCGATCCACACACCCACCGCAACAGAATGCACATGCGGCACATGATCCGTGATGACGGTGATCCCGGACTGCAGCACGGTGCGTTCCGCTCCCGGGCCGCCGGCATGCACTTCCCGGCCCCGTCCAAAGAAGGACTGCAGCATCGATCCCGTGCTCACCGCGCGTCGGTCCTAGGCCGTCGGTGTGATGTGAAGAAACAGTGCGGAGTCGGCATCGCCCGCGTCAAGGCGGATGAAGGACAGATGGACGTCCCTCCATGAGGCTGTCGGCACCAGACGCGCATCGCACTCCGATGCGACGCCATCCGCCACCACGGCGTCGAGCGCTGTGCGGACAGCCGGAAGGGTGGCTGCGTCAACGAGCGATGCAACATCGATCTCGGCGGAGGTTCCCGCCTTTGCCGGCCACATTCCGGCCCGTACCAGTGGGCCGATCTCGACGTGACCGGGCCTTTTGAGCGGGCATATCACCCCGCCCTGCGACGCCATCCGTGCGAGAAGCATCCTGGCCGCATCGCATTCCATGGCCATGCGCTTTTCCGTGGTGATGTCGCGTATGCTCAGCCGGGTGCCGACATGCTTGTCACGCCGCGTGTACACGGGACTCCATGTGGCCCGCGCCCAGCGGACAGCACCATCCTTTCGGATCCAGCGGTACTCCACGTCGAGCGATCCCACACCATCGAGAGCAAGCTGCTTGTCGACCCGGAAGCGTTCGAGGTGGTCCGGATGGACCATCTGTTCGAAGGTGATGCGTTTCTGGATGAACTCGGTGCGGGCGTATCCGGTCAACTGCTCGCATGACGGGCTGACAAACTCGTATTTCCCTGACAGGCCCAGCCAGAGATCGAGGCCGTACTGATGCGCGGCGATCACATGCATCCGCTCATGCGTCTCGTGCAGGAGCTTCTTGAACTTGTTCCGCTGTGCCTGAACCAGCAGCTTCACCGCCTCCTTCTGCGGATGCGTGAGATTCATCTTCTCGAGATGAAGGCCGCGCTTCTTTCTGCGGATCTTTCCCTCCTGAAGCTGCCGGACACCTTTCGCTATGTTCTTTCTATCGTTCAATGGTCGCCTTTTGCGATGATGGCACATCCTTGTGCGCGAAGTGAGCCAATGTATGAAAATCGGCCACCAGTTGCCAGTTATTCGCACAGTGATGGATCCTCACCGGCGGCCCTCCACTGCGGCGCAGGGGAAGACCGTTGTTCTAGCGAAAGACACCATGGAGGCGTTCACACAAGCCGGAACGCCTGTCCACCACGCGATTATTGTTGATGGCCTGTGCAAGGGCGTGCTTCTGTCCGACGAACACGAGCAGCGTTCTGGCGCGTGTCATCGCTGTATACAGCAGATTGCGTTGGAGCATGATGCGATGCTGCATGGTGACGGGAACGATCACGGCGCGATACTCGCTGCCCTGGCTCTTGTGGATGGTGATGGCATAGGCGTGGACAACGGCGTCCATCTCCTCGAAGGAAACGACCACCTCGCGCCCGTCGAAATCGATGACAATACCATCATCCGCCTCCGTGCGGCCCAGAATGAAGCCGATGTCGCCGTTGAAGACATCCTTCTCGTAGTCGTTCCGGATCTGCATCACCTTGTCGCCGCTGCGCCACACCTGATCGTTGCGTTGGAGGACGGTGCGGCCGTCGCGGTTGAGGAGTCGTTGCAGCACGGTGTTGAGATGCCGCACCCCGGCGAGGGTGTTGTGCATGGGGGAAAGCACCTGGATGTCGCGCAGGGGATCGAAGGGACGGCCCCAGAAGAGATCGCCGGTGACGAGCTGCGAGATCCTCTCGACAATCGCCTCCCCGGTGGCCGCCTCCACAAGCAGGGTCTCTCCACCGAAGTTCGGGGTCAGGCCCTGCCTCACTCGATGCGCGTTGACCACGATGCTGCTCGTCTCCTCCTGGCGGAAGATCTGCCGCAGGGCGATGACCTCGATGCACTCCGAGGTGATCAGGTCGTGCAGCACGTTGCCCGGACCGACTGACGGGAGCTGGTCCGGATCACCGACCAGCACGAGGTGGGCATCGCGGCCGACAGCGCGAACGAGCGACGCCATGAGCTGGATGTCGATCATGGACACCTCGTCCACGATCACGATGCGGGCGTCCAGAGGGTTGTCCTCATCGCGCCGGAAGCACCACGCGACCGGGTCGAACTCCAGCAGGCGATGGATGGTGGATGCGGGATGCCCGGTCACCTCGGTGAGGCGCTTGGCGGCGCGCCCCGTGGGAGCGCAGACGGCGGCAGTCCACTCCCGGTCTTGCGCGAGGGCGAGGATGCCGGCGACGGCGGTGGTCTTGCCCGTCCCCGGACCGCCGGTGATGATGACCACGGGGGCGGCAAAGCAGCGGCTGATGGCCTCCGCCTGATGCGGGGAGAACTCGACGCCCATGGCATCCTCCGCGGCGGCGATGCGTGCCGACTGGGCGGGATCGACGGTGAGCTCGGGCGGGCGGCGGAGCAGGCGCGTCAGGAACTCCGTGGTGATGCACTCGGCGGCGTGGAGCTGCGGGGCATGGACACGGTCGTTCTCGATGACGACGGTGGCCCACTGCTCCGCATCGACGAGCGCGGAGGCCACCGCCTCGGGAGGGGATTCCAGAACACCGCAGGCCGCATCCAGCAGCTCGCCGCGCTCCAGATACACATGCCCGCCTGAACGCGCGGCCTCCTGGAGCACGTGGAGGATGCCCGCACGCAGGCGCCGTGGGTCGTCGACGGCCATGCCCATGCCCCGGGCGATGCGGTCCGCGATGACAAAGCCGATGCCCTCCACATCCTCGATCATGCTGTAGGGATCGGCCGAGATGCGGGCGATGGAGTCGCTGCCGTAGGTGCGGTGGATGCGCACGGCATAGGCCGTGCTGATGCCGTGCGATTTGAGAAAGAGCATGACATTCTGCACGGAGCGCTGGTGCTCCCAGGCCCTGCTGATGGCCTCGAGCTTCCGCGCCCCGATGCCGGGCACCTGGGTGAGGCGGCCGATGTCGTCGTTCATGACGTCGATGGTGGCGACGCCAAAGGTGCGCACGATGCTGCGCGCGGTGCCCGGACCAAGCCCCGGGATCAGCCCGGATGCGAGGTAGCGCTCGATGCCGGCCGCGGTGTTCGGGTATTGCACCTCGTAGCTGCTCCAACGGAACTGCCGGCCCCATTTTGGATGCACCGTCCACCCGCCGACAAGGGTGTAGCTGTCGCCAACATGCGGAGCGAACATCTCGCCGGTGGCCGTGAACACCTCCCCGTCAGCACTCTGGAAGCGACCGACAAGAAAGGTCGATTCGGCATTGTGGAAGGTGACGGCGACCAGAGTCACATCAAGGCGCTCGCCGGATTGCGAGTGGTCGGGTGCAGTGCTATTATCACGAAACAGTTCCATACACGCAGGAGTCCATCATGAAGTTCCACACAGAATACCTCAATTACCACACCAAAAACAAGCGTGAATACATCAACATCACCGGCGACGTTGAGGCCATCGTCCGCCGGTCCGGGATACAAGACGGGATGGCTCTCGTATCGGCCATGCACATCACAGCCGGCGTGTATGTGAACGATGCGGAAAACGGCCTCATCCAGGACATCGACGAATGGCTCGAACATCTCGCACCCTTCAACATCAGCTACCGGCACCATCGCACGGGCGAGACCAACGGGGATGCCCACCTGAAAAGCCTGCTCGTCCATCATGAGGTCATCATTCCGATCACACGAGGCGGGCTGGATTTCGGTCCGTGGCAGCAGGTGTATTACGCGGAATTCGATGGCAGACGAAACAAGCGCGTCATCGTGAAGGTGATGGGCGGGTGATGCCCGAGGACGGCGGGCTGCCTCGGAGTGCCGACGCGTTCAACACAACGACACCAGGGACCCGGCGTCGTATCTGCTTCGTGGTTCGCTGCCCCGACCACATGCGTCATTCGAGATTCGAAATCCGTCGTTCACTCCCTGTCACTTCTTCGTGATGACGATCTCCGTTCTGCGGTTCATGCGTCGGCCGAGCTCGGTGTCGTTCGGGGCGATGGGATGGGATTTGCCCATCCCGCGGCAGGAGATCCGGCGTTCGTCGATGCCGAGATCTGTGAGGTACTTCTTCACCGCACGGGCGCGTGCTTCTGACAATGCGATGTTGTATTCGTCGCTCCCCACCATGTCGGTATGCCCGCGGATCTCGATCTCCACTCCCGGGTAGGTCCGGAGCATGCCATACATGTTGTTCAGTGTCGGATTGTACGTGTTGCTCAGTGTGGCCTTGTTGAAATCGAAGAGGATGTTCTCGAGCACGAATTTCTTGTCGACATCGATGATGGGCACCTTTTCCGACAGGACCACCTCGTCCTGGGAGTTGCGGATCTCCAGGACAATGTCCTCCGGCGGGACATTCTCATTGACCCGATATTTGGCGGAGTAGAGCGAGGTGATGGATTCGCTGAACACATCGAGGATGGAACTGAAATCCTCGATGATGTTGAAACGCCTGCCATGCGTTGCATCCGTCAGGACGCCATATTCCGCGATGTCGGGCGGTGTGATGGCGAAGAGACGCACGTTGTTGTCGGTCAGGAACTTCGCCATGGTCTCGGTGGTGTAGGTCGTCTGCCCGTCACCTTGATCGCCCTTCTGATGGAAGCGCGCATCGGTGATGAGGATGATGATGCGTTGGGCGCTGCGGCGGAATTTGAGCTGCTTGACAGCCGCCTCGAGACCCTGCAGAGCGTTCTCGTTGTCGTCCCCTCCCCCGCCGATGATGAGGTCGTCGATCCAGGTGATGAACTGGTTGACATCGCCGGTGAAGTTGTAGCGGCGTTCCACGAAGTCGCTGTAGGTCACCAGACCGAGCTGGTAATCCACGCCACGCTGTGAAAGGCGCGAGGTGAACTCCGCGATGTTGGTCTTGACCTCGTTCACCTCCTGCCGCATCGATCCCGTCTGATCGATGACGAAGGCGATGTCGATGGGCAGGGAATTGGTTCCATTGACCTTGTCGAGACTTTCGATCTTCATCAGTTTCCCATCCTGATAGATGGAAAGATCGGTCTTCTTGAGGAAGGGGAAATACGCGTTGGCCGTGTCACGCGCATCGAGGATGACGTTGACCTCGGGGAAACGTGAGGCGTCTACCGAGCGGAGGGTGATGGCGATGCGCTCCGGATGCGAGCTGCGTGCAGAGATGATGGATGCCTTCCGTGTGCTGTCGATTCCCTCTCCGGCCTGTGCGGCGTGCAGAAGGAGGCAGACGAGTGCAGCCATGTGCACCACACACCGCAGCCACACGACGCGATACGTGTGGCAGAAGGGGGGGAGGCAGCGAGAGGCGTGCAGTGTTTGGAAGGGATCGTGCATCTGGAGAGGTTTCCGTCCCTTACACATTACCCCGCCAAGGGGGACGGGGTAATGTGCAGGAACGTGTGATTCAGGAATGATCCGACCTGAAGGGACCCCGGTGCCGCGAGAGCATCCCGGTATTCTTCATGTCAGAATGCGAAGCCGAAGCGGAGGCCGGGCACGATGACCTCGGTGCGCTCCCAGGGCTCCGGATCGCGGAACACGACACGGGCATATTTCACTTCCGCACGCATCCAGCTGAAGATGTGGAGGTACGCCTCGGCCATGACACCGCCGTTGAAGTACTGCAGGGACACGCCGTAGAAGGTCTTGCCCGTGTGGACGTAGGCGAGCTTCGTGAACAGATCGAGTGTGCCGTGGCCGGCAAGCACCTTCACCGTGTCTTCGAAGAGCTCGCGCGTCGAGCCCGCCGGTGCGGGATCGGTGTTCCAAATCTGACGGCGGGCCTCATTGACCTTGAGGTAGCCGAGACCGGCGCTGATGCGCAGTCCGTCGAGGAGGAAGCCGAGATCGCGCCAGTAGTAGCCTGTGGCCGACGACGTGATGTAGTAGAACTTCTGCTGGTTGACGGACTGATCGTCGTACGTCGGCGGCGGGTAGGCGCCGACGTTGAAGATCGAGCCATCGCCGTTGATGATCTCACCGGCCGGGTTGATCAGCTTCTTCTTGCCCATGGTGGACAGTCCGAAGGAGACGTAGGCCGCCATGCCGATACCGTCGGCATCGGTGCCGATGGAACCGGAGGTGTTCGAGAGCTGGCGGAAGTACTCGCCCGATGCACCCCACGAACCATTGAGCTTGCGGTTCTGGAAGATCGGGAAGTTGTTCGTGATGCTCTTGTCGCCCCAGCTGAACGGGATGCTGGGACCGATCTTGATGTGCTCGTAGGGCGAGGGTTCGTACACGACGAGGGCGTTCCACTGGGCGCCATAGAGGAAGGGCTGGTTGACCCAGTCGTTTCCGATCTTGAGCTCGAAGCCCGCGCGGATGCGGGAGATGCTCAGCGCCACGCCACCGGATTTGCGCTCGTCGGATTCCAGCGTCCACATGAAGCCGCCACCGAAGGGGATGCTGATGTTCGCCTCAGCAACGTAGGGCTCCGGCTTGATGATGCCGGTCTCCATGATGTGCGCGTATTCTTCGCGGTTCACGATCTTGGTGTACAGTTCATCGGTCAGGATCTTGGCAAGGGTCTTCTGGCCCACGATGCGATAATCCTCATAGTCGCCATCGTCCGGGTTCGTCATGAAGCCTGCGGATTCCGGGTTGCCCTCGTTCTTGGGACGGGCCTTCTCGATGATGATGGCGATGATCTTGTCGGTGTTCTTCGGGCTCTGCACCACACGCAGACGCGCCTTGCCGGTAAGCACACGTTCGGCCACCTGGAGGGCTTCGGCATCGGTGAGGTCGTCACGGTTGTCACGGATCTTGCGCATGGTCTCGAGGATGAGTGGCTCATCCTGGAGCGTCCACTGCGGGAAGTAGCGCTGGACGAGGGGATCGAGCGTGGTCACCGCGCGCATGAGAATGCGCAGGCGGCTGTTTTCATCCTTGTAGTGCATGATGGCGATGTCGAGGAAGCGCACGAAATTCTCGCGGTCCTGTGCATCGATCTTGTAGCTCACGACCTCGTTGATGAGTTTGTCGCTCCACACGGTTCTCTTGATGAGTTCCTCTTCCTGGTAGTTCGTGCTCTTCATGAAGCGCAGGATGCTCTCCACGGAGGCCAGCTGCCCGGTGGTGGACTGCGCCGACAGACGCGGCGCACACACGGCGAGGCAGAAGGCTGCGAGAATCGACGCGAGAACGAGGGATTTCCAATTCATCATGGTCATGCCTGTGTCATTTTTCAGGGTTGTGATTTTCATGTCGGCCTCCATCAGTTGAAGATCGATGGAATGCCGAGACGGAACCTGGGCGTCACGAGGAAGTAGTTGCTCTCGGTCTCCCAGATCTCCTTGTCGCGAAGCAGGAAGGAGTACTTCATCTCCACGCGCAGCCAGTCGGTGAGTTCCAGCCAGGCATCGACCATGGCGCTGCCGCCGAAGTACTGGAGACCGATGCCATAGTTGTTCTTCGCCGCCATGTTGATGAACCCGATGCGGAAGTACACATCGAAGATGTCCTTTTCCTTGCCGAGGGTGATCACCTTGCCGGCATCCTTCGCCTCGAACTTCTGCCCCTCCTTTTCATACGGGACGAATTCCCCCTTGGAGTCGTAGTTGCCGATGAGGTGATCCCGCTTGACCTGCATGAAGCCACCGCCGATTTCCATCTTGAAGAGGAAGCTGGGCTCGGTTTCCCTGTCCTTGAACATGATCGGATAGAACACCTGCCCAACAGAACCGAGGTGGAAGAAGTCGTTGCGGTAATCCTTCTGACCGGATGCGACCGGGCGGAATGGCAGCACCTTGAGGTGCTCGTAAGCATCGGCGCGGTCGTAGTCGTTGGTGACCATGATGTTGCCACCGAGGGCGAACGGGAAGCCGAAGGTGAAATTGAAGGCGACGTTGTAGCCGGTCGGCGAGCTCAGGAGGTTGTTCTTGAATGCCAGCGGGCTCGGAGCGTCGGACCAATCGAGTTTCATGGGCAGGACGATGCCGACACTCATGTCGTTGCGCCAGCCGAGGCCGAGGCTCGAGGTGCTCGACGACCAGCGGGGCATGTTGATCTCGGGATTTCCAACCTTGTAGATGAGCTTCCAGTCCGGCGCAAAGGAGGAGCGGCTCGGGGAGCGCAATTCCACGCGGTCGAGTGAGGCATCGACCACGACCACGTCAATCGGGAATTCACCGGGATTGGCATAGACGGTGACGAGCTGGTTCTGCTTCTGATCGGTTTCGATGAGCATCTCCGCACGGGTCTCGAATGGAGACTGACCGATGTACTCGAATTCGATGTCGAGCTTGGTGCTGTCGCTCGGTCCGCCCCTTTCTGCCAGCATGTACGGAAGCTTCGGGCCCTTGACCACGAACAGGTCGGCATTGGGACCGACAAAGACGGCGCGGGAGATGATGGTCTTCTTTGCATCGGGATTCTTGATGCGGACCTTCCTCTCCTCCGGGTAGAGCAGGGGCATCTTGCCGGTGTAGAACGGACCGCTGGCGTCCACCGTCGGTGGTGGGACGGCGGCTTCGAGCGTGTCGATCTCATTGTAGAAATCGTTGAAGCGGCTCGTCGACGTGCGGAGGTCCTTGTCGGTCATGACAATGAAGGGACCGCGCTTCTTCGGGTAGAAGAGATCGGCGGGGAGTTGCACGGAAGTCTCGATGGTGCGGCGCATGAGCACATCGTCATACAACGCCGGGTCGGCGGCTTCCATGAGTGTCCACAGATCGGCGCCTGCGAGGGAGAAGTTCTTGGGGTTGGTCTCGCCGAAGCCGCCACCCTCCATGATCACCGCCTCGTCACCGCCTTCGTCCGGCATGTCCTCGGGCGGAATGGACTCC
>CAYUYM010000081.1:0-14310 GCA_964449305.1 uncultured Chromatiales bacterium
GGAACACAGTGCTTTCACATTCGCCATCACCATCACCTGATCCTCCGGATGGACGAATTCCATCATTGATCGTCCGACAAGAGAGGTGCAGTCCGGCAGCTCCAGAAACGTCAGGCCTGCAAGGGACAGGAAGCGGATTGCACCTTCGGCATCGGTGATGAGGATGGGATCGGGAGCGGTGGCGAGAAGCGTGCGGTGCAATTGTTCGGACGCATCAAGCGCAGCCTCTGCGATGCGGCGCTCCATCTCGCCCGCTGTGCGTATGCTCGCGATGCCGAGGATGCGTTCGGCGAACCAGGGATTGGTCAACTCCCGTCGGCCCATCACCGCAATGAGGCCGATGGGGATCCCGCGCGCGTTGAACAGGGTGACGCCGATGTAGGACTCGGCCTGGATGTCCTCAAGCACCGCATTTCCGGGAAAGCGTGCACGCAGCCCCTTCGTCTGGCACCATTGCGCCCTGCCCGCCACCTCGCCACAGGGCGTTCCCTTCAAGTCGTAGGGTTGCGGATCTGCGACGGGCCCGTCGAGCCACATGGCGAGCGGCCTCGCACTGCATCTGTCCCCCTCGAGCACATCGATGCACACGTAGTCCATTCCGAGCGCTCGCGCCAGATAGGCGGCGGCCTCCTCGAAGAAATCCCTCCCATCCGGGGAGTAGCCGCAGCGCATCAGGAAATGCCGTGCGTCATCAAGCTTCCGCCTGTCGTCGATGTTCCGCGTCACACCAAACACAAGGAGTGATCCCGTGGACTCATCCACCACAAAACGGCTGGAGATCTCCCCCCAGACGATGTGGCCGTCACGATGACGCAACCCCACTTCATCGATGGAGGTCTCCACCCCATGTCTTGTGAAGCGCTCAATGCGATCCGGCATCTCCTCAAGAAAGCGCCTCACGCCATCCTCATCGAGCACCTCAGCCACGCTCAATCGGAGGTACTCCTCCTGCGTGAACCCGAGCATCGTCTCCACCGACGGACTGACATGCGTGAATGTATGCGTGGTCAGATCAAGCGCCCAGACCACATCGGTCACATGCCCGGCCAGAAGCTGGAAGTGAGACTCCGACATGGCATGCCGGCGAGCGGAGTCGGGTGTGCCTCCCTTCAGCTCCGTGCCGGTTTCATGCGTCATCTGCTCTTCCTGCGCCGATGCATCACGTTTCACGACTGCTCCTTGCGGGGTGAATGTGTCGAAGAATTCCGCATCCTGTCAAGGCAACTCATGCAGGCAGGTCAAACCCCTGGGAAGGGTCGCCGGGCATGTCACATCAGGGGTTCACGCAAATGTACGGGAAAGGTCGGAAAGAAGCACCTGCCACGCCGTGCGGCAACGGAGCCACTTGTGCTCGCGCCCCGATCGGCGTCGCGGCAGCCCCCTGTTCGTCGGCCCACGTCCTTCACCCCGCTGCGTCGAAGGCCGCGCGGATCCACCCGAGAAGCTGACCATCGACCTCCGCGGTGCCGGTCACGTGCACCTTGTACTGGCACATGCCCGCCGGAGGCTGCTCCCGCAGGCGCGGATGCGGTTCGAGACCCCTGATGTTGAGCCCCACCTCCACGCGCGTGTTTGTCGCCGGTCCCACCATCGCGAACTGCCGCTTCCTGCGGAGGCTGATGTACGTCTTCTTTGGTGACATCTCAAACGCACCGAACGTGATGATCCCTCCCATGATCGCATCATGAATGGGACGAAGTGCGGCCTTCGGACCGGAGTACAGCCCATCGAGCACCTGATCGATGCCAGCGACACCGGCTGCCGGTGCCTCTTCGAGGGACCGGAGCCAGAAGTGCGTGAGGGTGTTCGCATCACCGTGGCCCAGGGCCAGATCGCGCTTCAGCATGTCCCGGATATCACCATGACGGGTGAGGCCGCTTGCACGGATGATGGCGTGGAGCTCGTCGAGTGTCCGGCCACTCCTGGTCTGGATGTTCGCGAGCTGTGTCTGAAGGGCTGTATCGACAATGGACATTGTCACTCCTGTGAAATGGTGGTGATGGCTGCACGGGACCCGACGTGGCTGCCCGCCCTTCGTACAACCCCGATGCGTCATGAATGGTGCCTGCGATACGCGTGCATCCGCAGGCCCGGCGTCAGCCACCCCGGATGGCGCGGGCGGAGATCAACAGGCGCAGGATGCCGGCCGTCTGCCGCCGGATCATGGCGCGCGCAGGCTCCGACGGGATCGCATCGAGGGCGACGGCAGCCAGGTGCAGATGTGCCGCCGCCGTCTGCAGGGGACGGCGAAGCGCTTCACCAGCGTGTGGCGATGCCACCAGAACCGCGTCGTCAGGTCGTCGGCCGCTGGGCAGGAGCAGACGCGCCGCCACGGTGATGCGCCCCAGCGCGGCATCCTCCTCCACGTCCTCCAGGTCGTCCATGATCTGCCCGGCAATGGTCATCGCCCCGATGAACCGCTCACACGCATCATCAAGCTCTGTGCGGGCATGCAGCCTGCACACCGCCCAGGGCGCAACAGTGAAGATGGATGCTGTCTGCGCATGGCCTTCGAGCAGGTCGTCCGTGTCTGAGGCTGGATCGACCTGGAGGGCGGTGGTGGTGACGATGGCGGTGGTGGTGGTGCGAAGCGCTTCGATGGCATGGACAAGGACACCTGGAATGCCCTCCTCCAGACGGGCGAGGCAGAGCAGCGCCTCATCACGAAACAGATCGGCCACGTGGACAAGTGCGCGGTGCCCGGCCTGCATGTCGAAGATGTCGTCCTGCATGCGCACGGCGAAGAACAGGCAGTACTGTGCCCAGAGGAGATCCCCGAGTGCGGCGGCGCACGGCGCCCCTGGCTGACGGAGGGCGTCGTCGAGCCACCGGGGGAACAGCTCCCAGTAGAGCAGCCGGGGATCGTCATCTCCGCCGGCATCGTCGCGCATGGCCGGAAAGGTGGCGGCGAAGTACGTGTCGCACACCTCCTGCACAGGCGGCGGCAGTGAGGCGCGGAAGTGAAGGAGACGGGGTTTCAGTTGCGCGAGCATGGGTGCATGATCCCCGCGGGGTTCGCCCTCCTCCGCCAGCGTGCATCGCCGGCGATGCCGTGCAGCGGGAGTGCCGGAGCGGTGTCACACATCCGTGCGCCAGGGTGGAGGTGGCGGCCACTTGGGGGGATCGGGCTTGCCACCGGTGGCATAGGCGACCATGTCGCTGACGAAGCGCAGGCCGGTCTGTCCATTGTCCTTGAAGACGGTCGGTGAGTAGAGGATGTCCATCAGGCTTCTCATGTCGTCATCGCAGAGGTTGAATCCCTGGTCGATGCACGCCTGTTTGGGATCGGTCACAAGCCGGTCCAGAAAGGCGGGATCGAAGATGGCAAGCATGAAGACGTCCGAGATGGCGACATCGCCGGTGGGGAAATCGGGATCCGGCATGAGGGCTCCTTGGATGGTGATGGAAGAATCGGCGATGAGGGGGATCATCGCCCCGGGGATCATCGGTCCGTCAGGCGACGGCGGAGGTCGAGGGCCTCCACGCTTGTCGAATCCAGTCGGAGAAAGGAACGATAGTGACGCCTGGCGGCCTGCTGCGCCCCGCGCCATTCCTCGATGCGGCCGAGGGCGAGGTGGGACGCTGCGTCGCGTGCATCGAGCTGCACCGCGGTCTGGTATTCGCTGCGGGCGGCTGACGTGTCACGCATGGCGATGAGCGCATCGGCGAGACGCCGATGAACGCCGGCCGCGCGCGTGTCGCAGTCCAGCGCCTGTCGGTAGGCCGATGCAGCCTCGCCCCACACCTGCTCCACAGCGCGGGCGTCACCGAGTTCCACCCACGTGGTGAAGGGCGACAGACCGTTCTCGGAGGCGATGCGCAGGTAGAGCTGCTCGTATCGCTCCGCCGCCGCGAGGTCGCCGGTGCGCATGCAGAGGGTGGACAGCAGCAGAGGGATGCCCTGATACGCGGGCTGGATGGAGAGCGATTCCTCAAGGATGCGCCGCGCCGTGGCGTCGTCGCCCAGTTCATGATGACACACGGCCAGCAGATACCATGCGGGCGAGTAGGGCCACTTCATCGCGATGGCCGGAGTCAGCGCATCGATGCACTCCCGGTAGGCGGCGGACATGTAGTGGAGGCGTGCGAGGAGGAAGAGGAGGATGTTGTTGTTCGGCGAGTACTCGAGTGCCATCCGCAGGGACCGGATCTGCCCGGCGGCATCACCGCGCAGGAAGGCGTCGACCCAGGCGATCATGACCTGCTCAAAGGGGTTCGCGGTCGGCTCGTAGCGGTGCAGGAAGGCGAGATGACCTTCGGCCTCCACACTGTCTCCGCGCTTCATGAGCAGGGAGATGAGCCAGACGCGGGCGGAGAGGAACAGGGAGTCGAGCTCGATGGCCCGGCGGAGATGCTTCTCCGCGGCGGGATCGAAATGATACATGAACGATGAGGCCTGGATGAAGGATGTCAGCGCCGTCATGTTCTTCGTGGTGATCCACGGTGTGAGCGTCACATCCTGGTGGGTGCGGAACACCTTGAGCTCAAGGTAATCCACCACCTCCTTCGCAAGGATGCGGACTGCGTCGGCGAGATCGTCGAGCGAGGAGCACGGGGCCGTTGCCGTGTGCAGGATCTCCCTGGTTCCCGGATCGACGAGCTTCATCTGGAGTGTGATGCCCGTTCCCGACCGCACGATGGCGCCATCGACGATGAGATCGGGATGGGCCGTGTCAAGCGCCCCGTAGAAACGTTCGCTGCGCTCCGAGGAGGCCCCACCCACCGAGCTTTCGAGAAGTCCGTTCACGGAGAGATCATGGATGACGGCGATGCGGTCCATGCCGGTGATCTCTCCCACAACGAGTGTCTGGATGAGGATGGGCCAGTCGCGCGTCAGTGAATCCGGGGCGGCCAATTCAAAGGGCACGATGCCAAGGCGGAACCTGCCTGCCTCTGATGCCCCGCTGAATCGACTGGTGAGGAACCAGACGGCGAGGCCGGTGAGGAGTGCCCCTGCAGCCACACTCCACCAGAGGAGACGACGCGATCCTCCCGTCGGTCGCGGAGCGGTGCGTGGATGTGCCCCGCGGAGCCACGGGAGCTCGATGGCGTAGAGATCCACCGCCAGATCGATGTTCTTGAGACTGCGACGCGGAAGCCGCTTCAGCGGGAATTCGATGGTGTTCCTGATCTGCCGCGCTACATCCTCGGAGATGCAGATTCCCTGCGGTTCAGCACAGGGATGAATCCGCGCGGCGATGTTCACCCCGTCACCGAGGACATCGTCTGCCGTGTGGACGATGTCCCCCAGGTGGATGCCGATGCGCAACATGATGGGATCGCGGTCCGGATGGCGGGCGTTGCGCTCCACCAAGGCCTGCTGTATGGCGACAGCACAATGAACGGCATCCAGCGCCGAATCGAATTCCACGAGGAATGCGTCCCCGATGGTGCTTATCTCTCGGCCTGCGTGCACCGGAAAGATGCCGCGAAGGAGGCCCTCGTGCTCGGCGAGCATGGCGAGGGCGTTCGCTTCACTCCTCTGCGTCAGCGCACTGTAGCCCACCATGTCGGTGAACATGATGGCCGCCAGTCTCCGATGATGTGCTCGATCGTGGTGCAAGGAGGTCCGGTTCAGGGTGATGTGCGAGTATACGGATTTCCCATGCCATATGGCAATGTCCGTTCTCAGCCTCATCACCGTGTGCCTCAGCCAGCGGCACAGCACGACCACCGCCGTATATTTGTGGAGACGGGCCCACCATTGCCTTCCCCCATCCCCATCCCGGCCACACCATGACGCGATGCCCCGCCCTCCGAGTCATCATCATCCTGCTTCCTCTGCTCACGCACTGTTCGGTGGGCTCATCCGCCTGCACACCCGGGGGAACGGACACCACGTCTGCCCGCCCAGGGTTCCTCGACGGGTTGACCACCAGACTCACGCTCGCTTCCGCCCTCTACAGCGGCAACATCAATTCCCTCGACCTCCGGACCGACCTGTCCATGTCGAAAAAGGATTCGGTGACCGAGCTTTCCTTCTTCGGACGGACCATCTTCACGCAGGTCGACGGGCAGGTGCGGAACCGCGAGTACTACGGAGGTGTCAAACTCGACCTCCTTCCGGACGACGTGTGGTCCCCGTTTCTCATGGCCACGGTGTTCGCGAATCCCTACAAGGGATATGATCTGCGCATCTCCGGACTCGCCGGCGTGAAGCGCCTGCTCCTGCGCCGCGGCACCATGGAGTACTCGATCAGCGCCGCCCTGGTGGCCGACGCGGAGGCGTATGCTGCCTCATCCGGCAGGGCGGACCGCGGGATGTTGCGACTCTCCATCAGGCCGAAGCTGCACCTACCTCTTGGCGATGCGGCCTGCATCGATCACATGACCTTTGTCAAGGTCAGCACCGCCAGCATCGGTGATGTGCTTGTGGACATGACCACCACCCTCCACATCCACGCATCCTCGCTGCTGTCGGTGGACGTGACGCATCAGTTCGATTACAACAACCATCCCCCCGAGGGCCGGATCCATCGCACCGATCACGCACTGACCGCGGGGGTGACGCTGCGCTGGTGATCCCGCGCACCCGTGCTCTGGGCATCGCCGCCTGTCACCCCCCGGTGATGCAGCGCAACCACACGACGACCATCACTGGTGCAGAGCGGTGACCACACAACAACGCACGCCCCTGTCCCGGGGCGTGCGTTGTGTCTGGGTGAAGCTCCCGGTCGGCGCTGCAGATGCAGCCACACCGCCGGGACCTGCGTCACAGTCCGATGCGAACCGCCCGCTGTGTCGTTTCCATCACGCCGTCCACCTGCGTCGTCATCCGCAGGATGTACGAGCCGGTGGAAAGCGTCTGCGGCGACAGCGATGCCGTGTGCACACCCGCCGGCACTTCTCCATCCACCAGCACCGCGGCCTCCCGTCCCAGAAGATCGATGAGCACGATCCGCACCGTGGACGCCTCTGGAACCGCGTACGTCACGGTCGACATGGCACGCACCGGATTCGGATGGATCGTCAGCACATGCTGCCGCGTTCCGGACCCAAGACTGCTCGTCACCAGCTGTGCCTGCGTCATCGGAATGCCGAGGCCGTCGGCGAGTTCGCTTTCCCGCGTCGCTGCAAGCTCCAGCGTTGCACCTCGCGCTCCGTCGTACCCGGGTCGCGCCTGGACGGTGAGGAGCAGCACCGGCTCACCCGGCGCGATCTGCTTCGCTGTCAATGACGACCAGTACACGGCCGTCTCACCAGGTCCGTCAACCACATCCACGTCTTCCGTGGATGCACCCGCCATCCGCGCGCCGACGATGGCCACGGCATCGGACGATGCAAACCGCAGCGTCAACGCGCCCAGGGTCATGGCATCAACAGCCCGGATGGGGATCTCCACCGTCCCGCCGCGCGACAGCGCGGTCACCCCGTCGACGTCCAGTCGGACGGCTGATTCCGGGGCGTCCTTCTTCACTCCCGATGGCGGGATGTGGGATCCGTTCACATCACCCGCGCACAGGCCCCACAGGTCGCGGACCACCCCCGTGTTCGTGATGACGAACGGAGTGGCGAGCACCTGCCCCGGCATCCGGTCGATCGTGAACTGCCACTTCGGCACGGCGAACCCTGCCGGGCTGTTCGTCATGTATGCCGTGCGGATTGCCGTGGCATCGGCCAGGTTGATGCTTGGTGGATTTGTCGGGGCGATCACGTCCGCACTGATGCGGTACAGGATGGGACTCGCCGGCAGCAACGGCGGTGCGTTGGCTGCATGCCGGGCAACGGCCAGGTAGTCCGTCGAGTTCACACCACCCCAGGTCTGCCACTGCCCCGATGCATGGGCCGACTGGACACCCAGCGTGTAGGTGCCGCTGAGCAGCGACGGGAAGGAGTAGGTGCCGGAGGAGGTTGTCGTCGTTGTCGCGAGCGGCGTGCCGCCCGGGGTCGGGCCCGAGTACAGGTTCACCCTGATCCCGTCGAGTGGCGTCGACTGCGTGTTCATGTACCTGATCGTGCCACTGACCGTGCAGTTGTTCACCGTCACACTGACCGTCGAGAAATACGACCTGCCGCAGCCGAGGGAGTCGGACACGTATTGCAGGGTGTAGGCATACGTGCCTGCTGTGCCGACGTTCTGCGCCACGGTGGCCGTCGTGCCCGTTGTCGTCGTGAGGTACTGGATGGGGCCGTCGTTCACCGTGAAGCTGAAGGTGTACGGAGGAGCACCGCCCGCCGCCGTGAAGGTGATGAGCTGGTCGGGACTGCCCTGGCACACGGTCGTGTTCCCGCTGATCGATGCCGTCGGAAGAGGCAGGATGGTCACCGACACCTCCACACGGTCACTTTCGCACAGGCCCGGGCTGACGATCGCCACCCAGAAACTGGTCGGCGTCGTCAACGGCGGGGTGTCGAACGTGCTGTCCGTGCTGCCGATGCCCGCCTTCAACAGCGAGCCACCAATGGCCGCATCGTACCAGTAGTAGGAATGGCCGGGCCCGGCGTTGCCGGCAGACAGCGTGACCGATTCACCGTGGCACACCTGCGACGCCTGCGCGGTCGGAGCCGTCTGCGGAGCGCATGGTGTTCCAAGCTGCACATCACCGAATGCCGTCGCTCCCGTCACCTCGTACCGTGTCGGGGTGATGGCGCCGGAGGTGAGCGGATTCCATGCCGAGCCGTCATGCATCCTCGCGATGTAGGATGTCGGCGACCCACCAATGACGTCGGCAGGGACAAAGTCGAAGCTCGCCGCATAGCTGTCCATGGTCACCCCCGATCCTGCGAGTGTCCAGTATCGGTTGAGCGACAGCAGGCCGTCGATGCCCGAGCCCAGCAGTGCGGGATGGAGATTCGGAGTGGTACCCACGGTCAGTGACCCCGGCGTCCCGCTCAGTGTGGTGAAGTCCACCGTGACCGGCGTGTAGGCCGTGCCGTCGCCGATGAAGAACAACCGCGTCGGTGAACCCGAGGCCGGGAGGTTCCATGTCAACGGACCGTTGATGTAGCTCGATGCGCCCGCCCCGCTGACCAGGACGCCGTCCGCCAGTTCAAGGACGCCGGCGTCCATCGTCACCACGCCGCTCGTCATGGCGAGTGATCCGGTGACCAGGACCGGACCAGTGAAATGCACACCTGCTGCGCGATCGACGGTGAGTGCCTGCAGCGTCAGTCCGGTGAGCGTCGCAGGGCTCGCATGGTCATGGATGGTGAGCGTCGCCGCGGATCCACCCGTGATGCTGCCCATGCCGACGGTGGCAGGGCCGAAGAGATTCAGGGTGCCCGTGCCAATGCCGAAGGTGCCGGCATCGAGGGCCAGCGGACCGTGGAGGTTCACCGTGCCGCTCATCACCGCGGTCACTCCGGGATCGTTGATGGTGATGCCCTCAAGGTTGCCGGACGGGAAGGCGAACGATCCCGTGCCGGTGACCACGCGCAGCACATCGTATTCGTAGGCGCCGATGTCGGGATGCGTCGCATGCCGCGGAGCACCGCTGCAATCCGTTGTGATGCCGGCAATCGGAAGCGCGTTGTCCGACCCCGCGGGGATGGGATCCACGCCGGTGCCGGTGTTGATGTGCAGATCGAATGGCGATGTTGTGGTGTTGACAAACACCACATCATCCGTCACCGAGTTCGCCTCCCGTGGTGAGAAGAAGGCCTTGTAGGAGACGAGATCCTGCACGTTGTTCGTACCATTGGAGAACAACAGATTCGACGCCCCCGGCGTCCCGGCATACAGGCAGTTCCTGTCGGATGTCGCAGCCAGGGTCAGGCCGGTGGCGGCGGCCGCGCGCAGGGCGACTGCCTTGTTGCTGCCACCGGGGTTCGTCCTGTTGACGATGATGTTGTTCCGGAGATCGAGGGTCATGGTGCCGCTTGTCGAGATCCCCGACGACCCTCCACCGATGCCGGAGTACTCGAGACCGATGGTGTTGTAATGGACGTTCATCGTTGCACCGGAAAGGTCCAACCCGCGAACCACGTTTGCACCAGTGGCATTGGGTGAACGCAGATCGCCGACCACATTGTTGGACACCACAGTGGGGGTGCCACCGGTCACGCTGATGCCGGTGACGGTGGTTCCACCGGTGCCGCCGTTGAGGTTGAGGACGACGTTGTTCGTCACGGTCTTTGCAAACGACCCTCCGCAGGCGATCCCGGTGATGATGGCGCTGGCTGAACCGCCTGTGGAAAAGTTGTACACTGTATTGTGATGGATGCCACCGGAGCCGCCACCACTGTTGATGCTGAATCCGTACAGTGATCCTGGTCCGTTGATGCTGAAATCGTGAAAGACGTTGTTGTAGAATGCCGTCGTCGATCCGTAGATCGTGTTCGCGAAGCCATAGATGGCACCGCCTGTCGGTGCGCTCGGCATCGTGATGTTGTAGATGGTGTTGTCGTGGAAATCGATCGTCCAGTTCTGAGTGTGGAACAGGTAGTGGATCCCGCCCGATCGGGTGATGGCGACGTCGTGGATGGTGTTGTTGTACACATTCCACGATGCTGCGGCATACGCGTCGTTGCGAACCAGATAGGTCCCGGAGCCCGACCATGTCACGTTCGACACCGTGTTGCCGCTGAAGTCACCGGCAGTGCTGTGAGCGGCAGTATTGAAGATCGCCATCAGCCAGCCCGAGGTGTTTGAGGGCGAGGTCAATGCGATGTTGGTGAAGGTGTTGTTCTTGATGTTCAGAGCGCCGGAAGACGCCGTGTTGTAGATCAGGTACGATGACCCGGTCGAGGTCGCACTGGACAGTGACAAGGTGTTGCCCGTGATGTTGACCGTCGGCGCACCCGACTTGTTGTAGATCAGGTTGACTCCCCCGGTTCCGCCGAAGGCGACATCGATGGTGTTGTCATTGATGTCGATCGAGGTTCCGTTGTTCAGATTGGCGCCATCAGCGTAGATGCCGGTGATCGATCCCGTGTGGGTCGGGTTGATCGACGCGATCTGGTTGTTCTCCACACGGAGTTGCGCCTGGGAGAAGGTGTACACACCGTAGGCCGCAGTGGTGCCTCCACCAATCCCGGTGATGGAATTCGCAGCCGATGTCCCGACCCGGTTGTTGACGCCATGATTGGCGGCCGTTGCATGCCCCTTGAGGAGGATGCCGGTGTACCATGATGTCACCGTATTGCCCGACGCCTCGCAGTTCGAGATGACGCCGGATGCCGCGGATGGTGTGATCGAGGCACCGGAGGCATTGCGGGTGTTGTCCATGAGGATGCCAGCCGTGAGGATGCCCGAGGTGGTGTTGACGTAGCCGCTGAATCCGGTGATCGTGCAGTTCCTGATCACCACATTCTGCGCGGCATTCGTCGCAGCCCCGGCAAACACGCCATACCCGCATTCCACCCTCTGTGCAGCGGTCAACCCTGCTGTCGGATTCGCGCTCAAATCGATTCCGTCGAAGGTGACAAAATCGGTCCCCTCGATGCGGATGATGCCGTCGTAGTTCCCGGTCCCTGCTGTCGTCGCTGTCACCAGCGGGTTCGCCCCCGTGCCGGATTTCTGGAACAGGACCGGTTTGAGTGCCGTCGTGCTTGCTGTTGTGAGTGTGAGGTTGATGCCGGATTCGGTGTACCCGGCAGGAACGTTGAATGTTGCTCCTCCCGTCCCGACCCCCATCGCGTTCATCATCGCGATCGCGTCGGCGATGGTGGTGAAGGGCTCACCCGGTGCGATGGTGAACGTCCCTGCCACAGGTCCCTGGATAGGACGCCCGCCAGCGGGGGCTGTCGGCACCGGGATGTACGGGATGCCACCAATGGTCACGGTGGAGCATTCAGCATCGAGCACATTGCCTGTGGTCGCATCCAGAGGAACATCATAGGCGAGCCAGAAGTGGTTCGTGCCCTCGATGAGGAACTGAGAACCGGTGATGGTGAAGGTCCCGTTCGGCGAAGTGCTCATTCCGACCGGCCATGCCGTGGAGAACGCATCCGTCCCATAGGTGTAGAAGAGCCGCGCGTTCGTGATGTCACCGGTGTTCGTTGTACCATTCGTCGAGAATGTCATCCCGGTGAGTTCCAGCGAGGCTCCACTCCCTGCGGTGATGTGGATGCCGAGGATCTCGTTGTGTGTGGTGTTGTGATACACGGTCGCGGTGTTCATCTGCGTCGTTGTGACCGTCGAGATGGTCATCGGTGCCGCCCGCACACCATCGAACTCATACGCGCCCGCGTCAGGCGCTGTGCCAGCGCCTGTGTAGCCGGCCTCGCCCTGTCGCACCGCACCGTCATGGTCGTCTGTCACGGCAACCGGTGATGACACTTGCATGCCGCCGCTCTCGAGAAACGTCGGCGTCGCCGTGGTGACGTGCAGATCATACGGCAGCGTCACGGTGTTCACAAAGGGCGGATTCTCGGAGAAGGAGAACACATCCCTTGGTGCGGCAAAGGCCTTGTATGCGGCGATCGTCTGCAGACTGTTCGTCCCGTCGTGGAAGATGAGGCGGCCTGCACCCGGCGTGCCCGCATAGAGATTGTTGCGGTTCGAAGTCGCCGCAAGGTTGGTGAGAGCGCCTGCCGCCCGGAAGGCGACCGTCAGGCCCGTCGCCCCGGGTGTGGACACGTTGACGATCACGTTGTTGCGGGCATCGAACGATGTCGACGTCGCCCCCATCATCATGCCGGCCGTTCCGAACGTGGCCCCCGAACCTGCTGCGTCGAGGTACACCGTGTTGTAGAACGCACGGACCGTCGCACCGCTGCCCGAGGTGAACCCGATGACAGCCGGGCTGCCCGCCGCCGGCTCCGCAAGCGGGGCGCCGAGGTTGGAAACCACGTTGTTGGCGAATGTCACCACCGCGGAGCTGCCACAGGTGATTCCGGTGACCACGCTGGCCGCTGCTCCACCAGTCAGCCCCCGGATGGTCGTTTTCGTCACCATCGCCGGCGTCGTGCCGGCAATCGTGAGGCCGGTCACCGAACCACCGATGTTCGACAGCGAATCGATCAGGTTTGACGTGATCGTGCGTGCCGCGCCCGACGACTGGCTCGAGGAAAGCCCGACCATCGTCCCGGTCCCGCCACCATTGTTGCCGGTGATGATGTTCGCTGTGAGTGTCTCCGTTCCGCCTGACCCAGTCGTTGCGAGGGCGGTGAAGGTGCCAGTCCCGGATGTGCTGTTGTCGACGATGCTGTTCCCCTGCGCCGTCACCATGCCGGACTGAAGCTGCATGCCGGTGAAGGTTCCGCCGGCGCCGGACTTCTGATTGAACGCGATGGTGTTGGACTGCGCGGTCACAACACTTGACGCCACGGTGCCCGCCACGGAGATGCCCGCGAAACTCTGCGTCCCGTCCAGGGTGACTCCGCGCACGTCGTTGCCAGAGACAATGACGTTTCTGGCGGATGCGTTGTGCCAGATGCCGGTGAACGACCCTGAGCCACCTGCCGGTGCGGTGCAATCATGCACCCGATTTCCCGTGATGGTCACGGTGTTCGTGGAGCCATTGGCACCCATGTCGTTGCGGAGGCCCACAAGCGTGGTGGTTGACGTCCCACCCGCAAGCTGGACGTCGTTGTCGGTGAGTGTCACCGACGAGAGATTGCCGTTCGCCGAGTGGATGCCGTACATGGCCGTGGCCGCGGGCATGCTGTTGGGCAGAACCGTGTTCCCGGTGACAACGAGCCCGTTCTGGTTGGTGGCATGGATGCCATACGCCGTCCCTGTCGCACCGCCAACGCTGGAGATCGTGTTGCCCTGCATGGTGGATCCGATCGTGTTGTCCTGATCGTAATTCGCGTGGGGCGAGGTTCCGTCCGCGTACCCGTTCAGGGAGATGCCACTCATGGCATTGACCACCGTGTTGGCGAGGAAACTGCACCCTGTCATCCTGCCCGATGCCGTGCTGATGGTCAGCGCGGAGGTGCTCGTCGATGTGTGGTTGCCGGAATAGATCCCGATGGAAGCGGAATACGTGCCCGACAACGTCACCGTGCAGTTCTTGATGGTCACGTTGTGACAGGCATCAGTCGGGCCGGCCTTCACGAGGGCGTATCCCCACTCCATCTGCTGGGTGGCATTCGTGTTCGCCATGCTCTCGGCGAGATCGATGCCATCGAAGGTGACGTCATCCGTTCCGGAGATGATGACGATGCCGTCCATCGTCCCAGCGCCTGTCGCAGCAGTGACCAACGGATTCGCCCCTGCACCAGCCTTCTGAAAGACGATCGGATTCAGGGTGGAGGACGTGCCGGTGGAAAGCTCAAGGTTCGATCCCGTCTCCGTGTATCCGGCGGGCACATTCACCACCACACCGCCGGTGGCAACGCCGGCATTGTTGAGAATCGTGATCACCTCTGCGATGGTCGGAAAATCCCCGAGGGGACCGACGGTGACCGTGCCGGACAGCGGGC
>CAYUYM010000082.1:0-14291 GCA_964449305.1 uncultured Chromatiales bacterium
CCCTTGAGGGGGATGTAGTTGCCCTCACGCACACCGGCAGGGATCTTCACCTTGATGGACTGCTCCCCCTGTCGGCGTCCTTCACCGTTGCACTCGTTGCACGGGTCGGTGATCAGCTCGCCGGCGCCGCGGCAGACGGGGCAGGGCTGGACGTTCATGAACTGACCGAAGAGAGAGCGGGACACCTGGGAAATCTGCCCGGTCCCGTTGCAGTGGGCACAGGCCTGTGGTTGGGAACCGGCGGCCGCGCCTGACCCGTGGCAGGTGTCGCATTGGACCTGCCGACGGATCTTCAGCGTCTTTTCGACCCCCGTGGAGATCTCCTCGAAGGTGAGCGTGACACTGGCCTTGAGGTCCGACCCCGGAGTTCCGCGCTGCCCGCGGCGTGATCGGGACCGGCCACCACCGCCGAACACCTCGTCGAAGATGCTCCCGCCGAAGCCGCCTCCGAAGATGTCCCCGAAATGGCTGAAGATGTCGTTGATGTCGTTGAAGCCCGAGAAACCCTGGTTCTTGAGGCCATCATGTCCGAACTGATTGTAGCGGTGGCGTTTGTCATCGTCGCTCAGCACCTCGTAGGCTTCCGCCGCCTCCTTGAACCGTTCCTCCGCCTCCTTGTCGTTGGGATTGCGGTCCGGGTGGTATTTCATGGCGAGCTGGCGATAGGCCCGCTTGATGTCGTCGGCCGAGGCGCTGCGCTCAACACCCAGGATTTCGTAGTAGTCGCGCTTCATCGCTTGCTCGCGCCGTCCTTCTCCGCATCTGCGGGTTCAGCGGCGACGATGACCTGGGCATGACGCAGGACGCGTCCGTTGTAGAGATAGCCACGCAGGTTCTCCCCGATCACCGTGCCGGGGGCGTGGTCGGCCGATGGAGCCTGCATGAGGGCATCGTGGAAATCGACATCGAAGGGCGTGCCGATGGTCTCCATGGGCGTGGCACCGCTTCGGGCGAGAGTGGCCTTGAACTTTGTATACACGAGTTCCATTCCGGTGAACAGGGGGTCGCCGCCGTGTGAAGGGCGTGCGGACTCGAGTGCCCGCTCGAAGTCGTCCATCACCGGGAGCAGTTCCAGCAGGAGCACCTCGTTTGCGCGGCCGACCATCTGGGCCTTCTCCTCGAGCGTCCGCTTCCGGAAATTCTCGAACTCCGCAGCCTTGCGCAGCAGTTGCTCGCGGAGCTGCTGCACCTCATCCCCGGTGTCGGTCTTCGCCTGCACCATGTCCGGCGTCTCCGCCTGCGTTGCGTGTTCGTCGTTCAGCGTTTCCTTGGTCGTCTCCATGTCTTCTCTGCTGCCTGTTGTGAGTGTCGTTGTTTCACCCCGACGTCCGTCAGTGTCCCACGCATCAGCGAGAGAGCAGCCGGGCCAGGGAGTCGATCACCGTCACCATGCGTGGATAGTTCATCCGCCGCGGGCCGACGATGCTGATGGTGCCGCTCGTGGAACCGAAACGGTAGGGAGCGGCAATGATGCTGTAGTCGGTGTACCGGCCCTCATCGAACTCGCGTCCGATCTTGATGGTCACGGCATCAGTCTCGTTGATCGAGCTGAGGAAGTGCACAATGAAGCTGTGATTGTCCACCAGTTCGATGATCTCGCGCAGCCGCTCGGGCTTCTCGAACTCCGGCTGCTGGAGGATGTTCTGCAGCCCGTCGATGTGCACCTTCTCGTTGGTGCGCTGATCTTGGAACACGCGATCCGTCTCCTGGATGAAGAGGCGGATGATGCCTGTCTCCTCCGATGCGGCATCTTGGACGCGCTCGCGGAAGGTTTCACGGATCTCCCGCAATGTCAGGCCGGCCAGCCGTGTGTTCAGGAGCTCGGAGACGCGCTCCAGCCCGTGTGTCTGGGCGTCGCTGTGCATCTCCAGGATGATGGTCTTGAAGATTCCCGACGAGATGGAGAGGATGATCATCAGCTTCTGACTCGAGACGCGGACCAGTTCCAGGCGCTCGAGGATTCCGGTGCCCAGGTGGGGTTCGCTGATGATGGCCAGCTGGTTCGAGATGCCGCCGAGGATGCGCACGCTCTCCTGGAGGATCTCCTCCATCTCCAGGGAACGGAGGTGTTCCGCCATCGGGAGCAATGAGAGCTCGTCGTCCGCTGTGAGCGGCGTATACCGCATGAGCTCGTTGACAAAGTAGCGGTACCCCTTGTCTGTTGGAATGCGGCCGGATGAGGTGTGCATGTGGCTGATGTAGCCCATTTCCTCGAGGTCCGACATGATGTTCCGTATCGACGCCGGGCTGAGCTCGTAGGTCATCTGCTTCGAAATGGTGCGGGAGCCCACTGGACTGGCGTTCAGGATGTAGTACTGAATGACCCGCTCCAGAATCTGCTGCTCACGTTCACTCAAATCCGCCATGGTGTATCGATCATCCTTGTGTCTGTCCACGGAATCAGCAGGCCCGGCCTGCACGTTTCACATCCAAAATAACACGAAGCGAAGGCGAAAACAATATGGCACTCGTCTGGCTTGAGTGCTAACAGGTTGAAAT
Organism: uncultured Chromatiales bacterium; assembly: GCA_964449305.1. Lineage (GTDB taxonomy): Bacteria > Bacteroidota > Ignavibacteria > SZUA-365 > CAYQST01 > CAYUYM01. The sequence goes on from CAYUYM010000082.1 coordinate 2,500, forward strand.
CATTGAAAAAACTGACCGTGGGCAGTCACCGGGCAGCCGCGGCTCAGCCCGGGTCCGTGTTGTGTTTCTCCGGTCCCGCGATCAGGATTTCGTGCCGGGCGTGAAGGTCCCCGTGATGATGGTCTCGAGATTCTGGAGGAGCTGGTCGCGGCTCACCACCATGGTGCAGCCGGTCCGCTGCATCTCCGTGGCAAGCGCAGCATCGAAGGCCGGGACCACCCCGATGATGGTGATGTGCCTGGTGTGCTCGTCGCCGCGCAGGTCGGCGATGGCTTCCACAGGGGAGAACTGCTCCGCAGAAAGATCCAGGATGCAGAGATCGGCCTCCTCACCGTGGGCCTTGGACAGCAGGTCGTGTTTCGTGAGGACGGCGATCGAGGGGATGCCGCAGGCGCGTGCCACCCGGTTCACACGGGCGGAGATCAGGAGGTCTGGAATGCCAAGAAGAAGGAGATGGGTCATGATTCGTTGTTGCAATGTCGTGGGATTCGATGGTCGGAGAAGAAAACACCATTTCGTGATCAGGGTTCCCGCGTGAGCAACCCCGCGAGGATTTTGTGTGCCTCGGTGTGGGATTGAAGCGGAAGGCGCTCCAACACGGCGTCCGACGGCAGCCAAGCGTATTCCTGATGCTCGTCGGAAAGCATGATCACTGCATCGCACGGAAGCACCGCCCAGAACACGGGGATCAGGTGGATCACGTCGCGTGTCGCATGATAGAAGGAGGCGATGTGTGGCAGCACGTTGAGCTCGATCCCCACCTGGCCGGCTTCCTCGCCCGTCTCCCGCACCGCTGCCTGCAGTGCCGTCTCTCCCTCTTCGATGTGGCCGGTGATCACCTGCCACATCCCGGGATACAGGGGCTCGGTGCTGGATCGCTGAAGGACCAGGTACTCGGTGCCCCCGTCGCGAGTGCGCCGGGCAAGGTGGACCTGGATGAAGATGGATTGGATCGATGGCATGGTTCTTTGTGGCTGGTCGCCCCCCGACAGGGATTGTGGCAGAATGGCAGAATGCGGCGGAGTGATGGATGCGCAACGGGCTGCCAGTTGTACACGGGCGACAACTCCATAATTTGGGCGATTTGCCGGATTATTCCTAGCTTGCCCCGGGAATTTTCTGCCTGGTTTGCATGGCAGGATTCTTGCAATGCCATAAGGCTTGACGTACTTCTGCAACATTGGCAACAACAGAGAGAGGACGCACATGGAACACGAACCGGAAGAACTTGGAAACCCACTGGCGGCGCATCCTGAGCGCTCCGAATCGCCATCCGATGCGGAGACAATGGCACTACTGCCTCTGCGCAACGTGGTGTTTTTTCCGGGACAGATCATGCCGCTCTTTGTGGGGCGGGCGTCGTCGGTGCGGCTCATCGAAGAGGCGCAGAAGCAGCAGGCGTCGGTCCTGGTGCTCACGCAGCGGGATTCCGGGATCGATCTGCCCATCCTTGCAGATCTGTTCGCTACAGGAACCGTGGTTCGTGTCGTCAAGATCTACACCATGCCCGACGGATCGAAGAGCGTGGTGGTTCAGGGCCTGTATCGCGCCAACGTCACGCACCTTCTGCGCGAGGAGCCCTACATGATGGCCTCTGTCCGAAAGCTCCCTGATGAGGAGGTGGACATGGACGACGTGGAGTGCGAGGCGATGATGTCGAACATCCGGAACCTGTTCAAGACGCTGTCGGAGCTCATCCCGGATTTCAACCCCGAGCAGCTCACCATGATCATGAACACCGAGAATCCCACCACGTTCAGCTTTCTCGTCTCCGCCATTCTCAACCTGCCTGTGCCCGAGAAACAGGCCCTGCTGGAAACGGCGAGCCTCAAGGATCGACTCAACCAGGTGACCGTGGCTCTGACCAAGACGATCCAGCGGCAGGAGCTGAGCCAGAAGATCCAGAACGAGGTGCAGGACACGATCAACAAGACCCAGCGTGAGTATTTTCTGCGCGAACAGCTTCGTGCCATCAAGAAGGAGCTGGGGGAGGACAACGACCACCTCGAGATCGACGAGATGCGGGAGAAGATCCGCGCGGCCAACATGCCGCCAGAAGTGCAGGCCACGACGGAAAAGGAATTGAACCGGTTGTCCATGATGAACCCGGCATCGGCCGAGTACACGGTGGCACGCACCTATCTTGAATGGCTTCTTGCCATGCCCTGGTCCATCACCACCGAGGACAATCTCGACATCGCCAACGTCCGCACGCAGCTCGATCAGGATCATTACGGGTTGGAGCGGGTGAAGAAGCGCATCCTGGAGTACCTCGCCGTCCGCAAGATGAAGAACGACATGCGCGGTCCCATTCTCTGCTTTGTCGGGCCTCCGGGTGTGGGGAAGACCTCTCTGGGCCGATCCATCGCGGATGCGCTCGGGCGCAGGTACGTCCGCTTCTCCCTGGGAGGCATGCGCGATGAGGCCGAGATCCGCGGTCACCGCCGCACCTATATCGGCGCGCTTCCCGGGCGCATCATCCAGAGCATCCGCAAGGCCGGATCCAACAATCCTGTCGTGGTCCTCGACGAGATCGACAAGGTGGGCACCGATTTCCGTGGGGATCCCAGCTCGGCGCTGCTCGAGGTGCTCGACCCGGAACAGAACTCCGCCTTCAGCGATCACTATCTCGAGGTGCCGTTCGACCTCTCACGCGTGCTGTTCATCGCGACAGCAAACATGCTCGAACCCATCCCCGCGGCGCTGCGGGATCGCATGGAGATCATCGAGATTCCGAGCTACATCCTCGACGAGAAACTCGAGATCGCGCGTCGCCACCTCATCCCGAAGCAGCTCGCCGAACATGGCCTCACGGAGGAGCGGATCGAGCTGCCGGAGGAGACGCTTGTGTCGATCATCGATCACTACACCCGTGAACCGGGCGTACGCACACTGGAACGCAAGATCGCTGATGTCTGCCGTGGTGTGGTGCAGGAGATCGTGGAGGGGCGTGCCGATCGCGTCACCGTGGCGGGCGAGGATCTGGGGCGGTACATCACCTCACGGCGTTTCCACTCCGATCTCGCGGAGCGCACATCCCGCCCCGGAATTGCGACAGGTCTTGCGTGGACTCCCCTCGGCGGCGACATCCTTTTCATCGAGGCGACGCGCATGAAGGGCAAGGGCGGCCTCATCGTCACCGGCAAGCTGGGCGAGGTGATGAAGGAAAGCATCCAGGCGGCGATGAGCTACATCGCCTCCCATGCATCCGAACTGGGGATTGACGAGAACTTCCGTGACAAGAGCGACATCCACGTGCACGTGCCGGCCGGGGCCATTCCGAAGGACGGGCCATCGGCGGGCGTCACCATGCTCACGGCGCTGACATCCCTGCTCACCGACCGCTGCGTGCGCCATGATCTGGCCATGACGGGCGAGATCACCCTGCGCGGTGCCGTTCTCCCCATCGGCGGCACGAAGGAGAAGGTGCTGGCCGCACACCGGGCCGGCATCCGCCATGTGATCCTGCCCCGGCGCAACGAGGAGGATCTCCAGGAGATTCCGGAAAAGGTCCGCCGGGAGATCGAGTTCCACTTCGTTGACGACATGCGCGAGGTGCTCGATCTCTCCCTGGAATGTGCACCCTCCGGGGGTGGCGAAAGCGATTGATTCTTTGTCCGAAATGTGTATATTAGGAACTTCCTATTTCCATCACAGAAGATACACCCCCATGAAGTCAGCAGAAAAGACAGTGCAGAAACCGGTGAAAGTGAAGCAGACGGGGAAGGTGATCGGCATGGTGATCACGGAATGCCCGATGTGCAAGAACACCATCAGCTTCGACATTCAGACCGCGAAATACTGCCCGTATTGCAATGCAGAGGTCAGCGTGGATCTCGACAAGGTGGAGGTGAGCGTCCGGGCGACGAGGAATGTGCCTGCAAAATCCGCATCCTCGAAAAAGGCCGGGTGAGGCACGATTCATCGACATGCCGCTCGTGAATACAGAAGGCGGAATCGGCAACGATTCCGCCTTCGTGTCATATGGGGGATGATCAGGAGGTGATGCTGCGGGCGCGTTCGAACACCTCGCGCAGGGCCGGCCCAAGCAGGGCGGGGTCGTCGGTCTTGCTCGGCATGTTGTCGAAGACCACATACGGCACCTTGTGCCCCTTGATCATGATGTGTGTCGGGGAGTCCGCGGACACGCTATCCCAGTCCACCTCCTTGTACATGCGCTCAAGCTTCGCATCGGGAAGCCCGTGCTCGAGGATGCTGTCCGGCCGTGCGGGATTGAACCGCTTGCGGTTCTTGCGCAGGGATTCCTCGTAGGGGACGTCGACGTAGATGATCAGCGCCCTGGAGAGGATCTCCTCGCTCAGGTGCTGGAAGGCGGAGGCATACCCACCGTGCTCGCTGCCGCGCGAGAACTCGATGATGGTGGTGTACTTCTCGTGATACTGCTCATCCCGCAGCCGCTTCCGATACTCCAGGCTGATGCGCTCGATGAGGAGATCCCACTGGTATTGGTGGAGGAAGTAGCCGTCATCGTCGGTGTGGACGCGCGGATGTCCCATGACCTTCTGAAGAATGGCGTCCTCCTCGAACCATGTCCAGAGCATCGGAAAATCGTCGATCTCATCGAATTCTCCGATGCCAAACCACGACAGGCGGTCCGCCAGCGGGGTTTTCTTGAGATGGTCAATGACTTCGGATTTCCCCGATGCCGGCCGGCCGAGGAGAATGATGACGGGAAAGCGTGTGTCGGTCATGCGAACCTCGTGGTATGTTAATGGGCAACAGATTTCGATGGACGGGCGTTCCAAAGGAAGAGCATCAGGATTGCTCCGATCACGGAGAAGCCGATCATGCTCGGGCCCCAGGCCCCCCAGCCGAATCGTTCAAGCATCCACCCCACCCCGATGCCGACGGTGGCGCCACCCAGGTACTGCATGCCGTCGAACATGCCGGCGGCTGTCGCGGCCGCCTTCTGCCCACCGAAATCCATCGAGGCCGTGCCCGAAAGCATGGAGTGGACCATGCTTATGGCCATCGAGTTGACGATGAAGGCGATGATGATCATGGTGAGATCCTGGGACAGCCACACGACGGTGAGTGACAGCACCTGGAGTGCGTAGCCGATGAAGGCCACAGGTGGGCGGCGGGATTTGAAGAACCAGTCGGAAAACGTGCCGGCGAGAAAGGCACCCAGGATGCCTGCGACCACCACGGCAATGGCGCCCTTCTGGAAGATCGGGGAATCGAGTGGAAGATGCTGCGCTTCCTGCATGTAGCGGGGGAACCATTGCTCGAAACCGTGACGGACGAACCCCGTGCAGAACTCAGCCACGGCGATGGTGATGGTGATCGGGTTGGTGAAGACCCGCCTGAGAACGAAGGAAAGATCCACCTTCCCGGTGTAATCTGATGTCGCATCCTCGGTGTTGAGGGGTTCAAGGCCCGCGTCCTCGGGCTTGTCCTGCACCACGAGCCAGGTGGCGATGGCCATGCCGGCCATGATGATGGCGGGGACGAAGAACACCCACTGCCACGGCAGGATGGTGACGATGATCCCGCCGATGAAGAAGATGAAGGCGCGGCCGCTTTGAATCATCGAGCCAAAGATCGCGGAGAAGACGCCCCGCTCACGGACGTGGAACCATCCGGAATTCACCTTGATGAGGGCAAGGGCGGAGAAGGATTGGAAGTAGGCATTGAGCGCCCATACGACGGCGAAGTACCCAAGAAGAAAGGTGCCCCGATCCAGGAAGCCGAGATAGGCTCCGAGACCGAAGACGATGTTGAACACCGACGATCCGATCGCGCCAATGAGCATGGCACGGCGGCCGCCGATGCGATCGGCGATGGGGCCGTTGAAAAGCGCGGAGATGCCGTAGATCGTCAGCGCGGCAGTGATGATGGCACCGATCTGCGTCTTGTCCCAGCCGTATTCATCGGAGAGTGCCTTGTTCGCGAAGGAGAGGTTGTACCGCCCCATGTACATCATGGCGTAGGTGAAGCCCAGCGTCAGCCAGTTGATGGACCGGCGCCGACGGAAACGGGTGGAATGTCCGACGGGATTGGGAAGGATCATGGTGGGACCCGGGGTTGGGGTGAACGGTGTGTGGTGCTGCGTTGCGGCCGCGTCAGGCCGGGTCGGCCATCGGGGCGGGTGGTGGGAAATGGAAGCATGCCGGTGGTCGGATCGGTCTGCGGGATTCCCTGTCCTGGAATGCATGGATGGTGTGACCGATGGTGATCACTTCTCCGCTGTGCTTCCGCATGATGCGGTAGTCCAGCCTGTAGCGCGCCGAGGGGACGCGGTTGCAGGTGGTCTCCATGATGAGCTCCTCGTCATAATACGCGGGCCCGAGGTAGCGGCAGTTGGCTTCGATGAGAGGCATGAGCACACCATCGCGCTCGAGCTCGCTGTACCGGAATCCCATCTCACGAAAGAGCTCGGTCCGGCCCATTTCCATGTACCAGAAATACATGCTGTGATGGGCGATACCCATCTGATCGGTCTCCGCATAGCGGATCCGGAATTCCATCGTGGTGGTGATGGTGTCGTCACTCATGGTCAATCCGCCCAGGCACCGATTTTTGAGAACTTGCGGATCCGTGATTTCACAAGTTGATCGGGTTTTGCCTTCGAGAGTGTCCTGAGCTCCTCGATGAGCACCTGCTTGAGATGCTCCGCCGCCTCGGCAGGGTTGCGATGGGCACCGCCCGCCGGCTCCGGCACGATGCGATCGATGATGCCCTGCTCCAGAAGATCGGGTGCGGTGAGGCGCAGGGCTTCCGCCGCCTGTTCCTTGTAATCCCAGCTCCGCCACAGGATGCTGGAGCACGACTCGGGCGCGATCACCGAATACCAGGTGTACTCGAGCATGAGGATCCTGTCGCCGATACCGATGCCGAGCGCGCCTCCGGATGCCCCCTCTCCGATGATGCAGACAATGATGGGCACGGGAAGCTGCGACATCTCAAAAAGGTTGCGTGCAATCGCCTCGGCCTGCCCGCGTTCTTCGGCCTCGATGCCGGGGTAGGCGCCCGGAGTGTCGATCAGCGTGATCACGGGCCTGTGGAATTTGGCCGCCAGATGCATCAGACGCAGCGCCTTGCGGTAGCCCTCGGGATTGGCCATCCCGAAATTCCGGTGGAGGTTGCTCTTTGTATCGCGCCCCTTCTGATGGCCGATGAACATGGCCGTGGTGCCGCCGATGCGCCCGAAGCCTCCGACGATGGCCTTGTCGTCACGATAGTGGCGGTCGCCATGGAGCTCGACGAAATCCTCCACCATGTGCGCGAGATAATCGAGCGTGTAAGGCCGGTCCGGGTGCCGCGCAAGCTGCACCTTCTGCCAGCGCGTCAACCCCGAGTAGATCGTGCTGCGCAGGGCATCGACGCGCCTCTCGATCGCCTGGATCTCGTCATCAATGTCGAGATCCCGGCCGATCTCCCGCATCTCGAGGATGCGGTTCTCGAGTTCGACGATGGGCTTCTCAAATTCAAGGATGGTCTTCGCCATGGGTCCTCCGGTCGTCCATTTCGCGTTGATTCGTGTTCCGCTTGAGGATGCCACGTATCAGTATTTCAATATCGAGAAAAATCGAATAATTCCGTGCATACTGGATCGACAGCCGCACCACCTCCTCCGTGTCGGTGTCCGGCACGCCCCGCAGCCGCGAAAGCCCTGTCAATCCGGGCTTCCCGATGTAGATGCCCGTCGCGTCGGACACGACCTCCTCCGGGTGGCCCACGAGGCTCATCGTCCCCCGCAGCACAGCCGGCAGACGCGACACCATCCAGCGGAACCCCCGGCGGCCCTGCGGTTGGGGAGCCAGCAGGGCGATGCCACAAAGGGCAAGCAGGGGCGCGGCGACGATGACGTCGAGCAGGCGTTTCAGCACGATGTTCGCCCTGCGCGTGATCGCGTAGTCCACCTCGAGGAAGGGTGGGCCCGTGAGAGGTACGGTGTCAGCCGGCCCCGTCGCGCCGTCGCCGATGCGTGGCACCACACGGTACCGCACACCGGGGGCGGTGCTGTGACTGATGATCGCCAGCATGTCCGCATAGCGTAGAACGTCGGGCACGAAGATGACGTCACGCACATGGAATTGCTCGATGAGCCGCGCGATGTAGTCCACGCTGCCGATGATCGGGATGCCGGCATGCATGGAGCCGATGCGGCGGTGATCCACATCCACGATGCCGACAACGCGGTACGAGGCATCGTCGGCGTCGCGGAGTTGTGTGAGCACCTCGGTGGTGTGGGCATTGATGCCGACAAGCAGTGTCGGGCGCCCGAGGGCGAGCTGCCGCCTCCGCCCCGGCAGCAGCAGGGACGCAAGCAGGCGCCAGCCGGGCAGGGCGACGAGATTGAGAAGGCTCGAGATGATGACGATCGCGCGGCTGAAGGCGTAGGGCTTGAAGAAGTAGGTGAGCGAGGAGAGCACGAGGAAACTGAGGGCGACGCCACCAAGCGATCGGAACATCGTGTGTGTTCTCCCGCTGTAGACACCGCTGAAGGCGAGCGCCGGCAGCACCACCAGCAGCGGGACAAGATGGATCACGGGGTAGGCATAGGTCGGCAGGGTGTGCAGCGAGCCGAAGCGCAGATACTCCGCAAGCACCACGGTGCAGAACACGAGAAGCGCATCAAGAAGCACGGGGATGGTGGTGCCACTGCCGCGTCGAAGGCGTGCCACAAGCAGCCGAAGGTTGATGCCCAGCGATATCACCCCCATCGAGAAGGACGAGAGCTTCAGGTTCTTCCGCGCAAACACGCGCATGGCGTCGTAGAAGATCGCATCCGCATCAATGGTGCTGCGCTTCGTGCTCTGCCCACCGAAGTGGATGATGGTGGTGGTGTGGACGTAGTACACGCGGTACCCCGCCTGCTGCATCTTGTAGCACCAGTCCAGATCCTCGCCATACATGAAGTACCGTTCATCCAGGCCGCCCACCGCCTCCACCGCCTCCCGGCGCGCCATCATGAAGGACCCCGACACGGCATCCACCTCGTAGGTCTCGTCCACGCTCCGCCAGGTGAGGTTGTAGCGCGCGAAGAGGCGGGAATGGGGAAACAGGGAGCTCAGGCCCGTGAGCTTGGTGAAGGACACCCAGGGTGAGGGGAAGCTGCGGCGGCAGGCCGGCTCGAGCGCTCCGTCGGGGGTGATGATCCGGCATCCCGCCAGCCCCGCGTCCGGGTGCGTGGCGAAGAACCCGAGCATCTCGGCGATCGTGTCCTCCTGCACCAGCGTGTCGGGATTCAGCAGGAGGATGAAGCGCCCGCGTGCGAGGGCGATGGCCTGGTTGTTCGCCCGGGCGAAACCACGGTTGTCACTGTTGGCGATGAGTGTGACAGATGGGAAGCCTGATCGCACCATCTCGCAGGAATCATCGTCGGAGTTGTTGTCCACCACGAACACTTCGTGGCTGATGCCCGCGAGTGCCGACGCCAGCGAATGCAGGCAGTTGGCCAGCAGATCGCGGACATTGTAGCTGACGATGATGATGGAGATGTCGGGCGCTGCCCCGGGGTCGTGCGTCATGCGTGTTCCATGCCGGTACGGGAAAAGGGCACATGCGCCGGTGCCGTGCCCCTGGACAATATCGCGAAAAGATGGATGTGATCAGCCCGGGGACGCCATGAGTTTCTTCATCTCGTCGAGCGTCAGGATGGGGAGCGCGAAGCGCGAAGCGTATTTCCGGACCCTGTCCACCTTCAGTGATCCCGCATCGATGTTCGTCACCGCCAGGGTGATGTCACCGTGTGCATCCTGCAATGCCCGGCCGAGTCCAAGATCCACCTTCGATGGCGACTGTTCCGTTGCATGGATCACACCCTCCACCTGCCCGGTGCGCCGACGGACCGCCATCCCCGCATCCGTGCCGAACACCCAGAAGGCCGACCGTCCGTCGGCGGGGCGGAAGGTGTGGTCGGTGACAGGAACGAAGCCGTCCATCTCCAATGCAAGAAGCATCTGTGCAGATTCATCCTCGCACACGGTGCGGATGATCATCACCATGCCCCTGCCGGGGACCAGGCCGAAGGAATCCTCGATTGCGACGACGGGCACGGTCCCCAACGGTGCGATGCCTGCATTGTCGATGATGTAGCCCGAACGGCTGTCGATCACGTCCGCCAGCGCCGGCGTGTCGATTGATGATGCCGTCCCGCTGGAGGGGCGCTGCCTTCCGCATCCGTCGGACACCAGCAGCAGCACGACTGCCAGGACGAGGGACAACCACCCCGCAGCACATGTCACCTGCTGATGAGCCGGCATCGGAGGCACACCATCATTCCGCGGTGAGCAGGGTCCCCGTGTTGAGGATCCCCATGGGGCGCCCCTGCAGAACCGTGCCATGGAACGGCGTGTTGCGTGAGAGGGATTTCATCCGGCCGGCATCCACCGTCCATGTGGTTTCGGGGTCGATCAGTGTGAGGTTCGCCGGCTGCCCCACCTCGATGCGGATTTCCGGCAGTGCGAGGATGCGCCGGGGATTGGTGGACATGACACGCACGAGTCCCTCGATGGTGAGCCAGCCCGGAACCACGAGCTCGGTCATGGCGAGACCGACAGCCGTTTCGAGACCGATGATGCCGAACGGGGCGTCGACGAACTCCACCTCCTTCTCGAAGGTGGCATGGGGAGCATGATCGGTGGCGATGGCATCGATGGTGCCATCGCGGAGTGCCTCCTTCATGGCCTGCACATCATCGGCGGAACGCAGGGGCGGGTTCATCTTCGTGTTCGTGTCGTAGCTGCCGACAAAGGCATCAGTGAGGGTGAAGTGGTGCGGTGTCACCTCGCAGGTGACCGGAAGGCCGGCACGCTTGGCCGCGCGGACGATGGCGGCCGAGCCCGCGGTGCTGATGTGGGCCACATGGTAGCGCGTCTTCACATATTCGGCGATGGCCACGTCGCGCGAGATCATCGTCTCCTCCGCGATGGAGGGGATGCCGGGAAGGCCGAACAGGGTGGAGTGAAAGCCTTCATGCATCACGCCCCTTCCGGCGAGGGAGCTCTCCTCGGCGTGCTGGATGACGGGCACGTTGAACATGCCGGCATACTCCATGGCGATGCGCATGAGGCCGGCATCGGCGACGGGGCTGCCGTCGTCGGAGAAGGCGACAGCGCCGGCTTCCACGAGCTCCGCCATCGGCGACAGTTCACGCCCCTCGCGCTTCCGTGTGATGGCGGCGATGGGGTGGACGTCGACGACGAGGTCACGGGCCTTGGCGAGCACCGAGGCGACCACCTCCGGCGTGTCGATTGCCGGGGTGGTGTTGGGCATGCAGGCAATGGCGGTGAAGCCGCCCGCCGCCGCCGCTGCGGCACCCGAGGCGATGGTCTCCTTGTACTCCTGCCCCGGTTCGCGCAGGTGGACGTGCATGTCGCAGAAGCCCGGCAGGAGCAGGCGTCCGTGCATGTCCACGACGTGTGCGTCGCTGCCGGGGGTGACGCCGCCGATCGCGGTGATGACGCCGTCGGTGACGAGCAGGTCGGCGATGGTGTCGAGGCCGGTGACCGGGTCGACGATGTGGGCGCGCTGGAAAAGGATCTGGTGTGCCATGATCAGTCTGTTTTGGTTCCGAGGAGAAAGAGGACGGCCATGCGGATGGCGACGCCGTTGGTGACCTGCGGGAGGATGACGGAGTAGCCTCCATCGGCGATCTCCGAGGTGATCTCCACGCCGCGGTTGATCGGGCCCGGATGGAGGATCACGATGTCGCGGCCGAGAGTGTCGAGGCGCCGCGGGGTGATGCCGAAGGTGTTGTGGTACTCACGCAACGTGGGGAAGGCGTTGCCCGTCTGCCGTTCGAGCTGGATGCGGAGCACGTT
>CAYUYM010000083.1:0-14264 GCA_964449305.1 uncultured Chromatiales bacterium
GACCACCTGAAGGCGGGCTCCGCGGTGAGCACCGACATCACCGCCGCCCGCGGGCCGGCCCTCGGGCACCCCGACGCACCGGCGATCACGCCATGGGAGGCGGGACGCCGACTGGCACGCATCACCCAGTCCCACCGCTTCACCCTGTTCGAGTATTTCGCCACCGACAAGGCCGGGCACGACAGGAGTCACGAGCATGCACACGCCGTCCTGCATGATGTGGACGAGCTCCTGCGCGGAGTCGTCGAAGGCATCGATCCGGAGGAGACGCTCGTGTGCATCACCTCCGACCACGGCAACCTTGAGGATCTCGGCACCAAGTCCCACACGCGCAACCGCGTCCCCGTCATCCTGTTTGGCAGGGACAGGGAGGTCGTTGCATCCACCATCCGCACCCTCTCGCATATCACGCCGGCGCTGTGTAGATTTGTGACGTCACACAACTGAACGGCACATCATGGCTGTCTCCTTCCGGTCGCTCGCTGACCTTCCGGGCGTCAAGGCTGCATTGGCCCTGTCCGGCGGCATTCTCCTCGCCGACGCCCTTCCCCACACGTGCCACCTCGCCCCTGCCGCGGGGCTGGCGCTGCTTTCCGCCTGGCTGGCGGTGTGGATTGCCGGCAGAAGGCGCGGGCGCCGTCACGAGGCTCTCAGCGGCCTTCTGCTCATGGGGCTGCTGGCGGCAGCCGGCTGCGCGTGGGCGGGGTGCTCGCTGGCGGATGTGGATGTGACGCTGCTCGCCCTGGCCGACACGCGCGAGCAGCACGAGCTCACCGTGGTCGTGACCGACGAGCCGCGACGTATGCCGACATCGATGGCATTCGATGCCCGCGTGCTCATGCTCCATGGCGACCGCGACACGCTCCTCCAGGCCAGGACGGTGGTCCGGTATTCCACCTCGACGTACGACGCGGGCGACACCCTGGCCGACGTCCAGGTGGGTGACACGCTGCGCATCACGGCATCGATACGCACCCCGAGGCCGGCGGTCAACCTCCATGGCTTCGATCACCGACGGTGGCTTGAACTCCAGGGAGTGACGGCGACGCTCGCCGTACACACGGGCGGCGGTCTCCGGATCACGGGCCGCCCATCGGGACCGGCGCCCATCCGTGCGGCGCTGCTCGCGGTGCGGCGCCATGTGCGCCTCGCAATCCGGACGCACTTCCGCGGGGAGCGTGCGGATGTGATGGCGGGGCTGCTGCTGGGGGAGCGTGGCGGCATCGACGACGAGACGAACGAGGATTTCCGCAACGCCGGTGTCTATCACATCCTCTCGGTGTCGGGGTCGCATGTGGCGGTGGTGCTCATGGCGCTGTGGCTGGCACTCGGCCGCATGCGGCGCAGTGCGAAGACCTGGGTGGTGCTGCCGCTGCTGGTGTTCTACTCCGCCCTCACGGGAGGTGACGCCCCGGTGGTGCGATCCGTGGTGATGGCGGCGCTGCTGCTTGCGGGCACGGTGTGGCAGCGCATCACCAATCCCGTCAACGGTCTCGCCGTGGCTGCGATCGTGATCCTCATCATGCACCCGCTGGCACTGTTCGACATCGGCTTCCAATTGTCCTTCGCGGCGGTGTTCGCCCTGCTCGTCTTCCACCCCGTGGTGACGGCCTGGCTCGGGCGGGTGCTGCCGCGCGTCTCCGGCCATCCTGTCGCGGGCCGGATCGTGTCCCTTCTTGCCATGACCTTTGTGGCACAGGCGGGCACCACGCCTCTGATCATGGCTGTCTTCGGGCAGTTCAGCATCGCCTCCTTCGTGGCGAACCTCGTCGTCGTCCCCCTTGTCTCCCTCGTCATCGCCGCCTCGCTGCCGGCCCTGCTCACCTTCGGGCTTGGCTCCTGGCCCTCCTCGGCCTTTGCCGCCGTGGCGGATGCGGCCCTCGCGGGGGCGATGCAGGCCTCCGCCGTCTTCGCGCGGCTGCCGCTTGCCGTCGTCTCCACGGGGGTCTGGCCGGCGTGGGCGGCCATCGGGTTCACCGGGCTGTGGTTCTTCGTGTTCCATTCCGCCGCGCGCATCCGGCAGCGGGCGGTGATCGCCGTGCTTGCCGCCGCCGCCGTCCTCGCACCGATGGCCATTCACGCCGTCCGCGTCGATCCCGGACTCGTGGTGACCGCAGTGGACGTGGGGCAGGGGGACTGCATCCTCATCGAGACGCCGGGTGGCCGGCGCCTGCTGGTCGATGCCGGCCCCGGTGGCAGGTCGGGCGACGCCGGTCGGAAGGTGATCGTCCCATGGCTGCGGGCGCGCGGCATCACATCGCTCGACGTCCTCGTCATCACGCATCCGGACGACGACCATCTGGGCGGGGCCGCATCGCTGCTGTCCCTGGTCCGTGTCGGCGCGGTGTGGCGCAGCGGCGCATGGCCGTGCACGCCGGCGACACGGGCCTTCGATTCGCTGCTCGCCGCGCAGAGCGTGCCCGCCACGTCCCTGGTGGCGGGCGCCACGCCTCCGGTGGACAGCCTCCTGCGCATCCACGTGCTCTGGCCGGATTCCACGGAGGCGACAGCGCCGGCGTCCAATGCCACATCTCTCGTGCTCTGGCTCGTGCATGGATCGTGCTCCATCCTTCTGATGGGGGACGCAGAGGCGGAGGCCGAGCGGGCGATTGTCGAACGGCATGGTGCCTGGCTCGCCGGAAGCCTCATCAAACTGGGGCATCACGGCAGCCGCACCAGCAGCACGCCCGGGCTGCTCTCAGCCGTGCACCCGTCGCAGGTCGTCATCACCTGCGGACGGTTGAACCGCTTCCGGCATCCACATCGGGACGTGCTCCGCAGGCTGACGACGGCACGTGTATTCCGGACCGACCTCGATGGCGCCGTGCGCTGCAGCAGCGACGGCCGGGGCATCACCGTGCACACCATGCTGGCAGGTGCGGCGGCAGACTGACTCCATGGATGCATCCGCGTGTTCCTGGCGTGAAAGGTGCATGTGTCAGGAGATGGGGTTCTGTGGCTGGTGGCAGGTTGTCAGGTCATGGTGTCCGATCTCCGCCATCGCACGATTCGAAAAACTCAGGAAAATTTCCGATGTTCGATCATCCTTGGACGCATGACGACGTTGGTCCATCGAGGTCCTGTCAGTCACCCCTCCTTACGCATGCAGCAGCAACTCATCGAAATCGCTTCGTGGCGCATCATCAGCGAACTCCAGAACCTGTACCCGGACAGGTTCTTCGTCATCGAGACACATCCTGGTGGTGGGCTGTACGATTGCCTGTCGATCCACGAATCCGCGACAGAGGAGTGCGTCGCACATCTGAACCGGGCGGGGAGTTTCATGACCACGAACGGCAGACATCTCGGCAAGGTGTGGAAGGACATGATGAACAGCAGCGATCCAGCCCCCATCGTCGAGGCGATGCGCGTGCGCATGGGCTGGCGAAGGATCCACGATACTCCACCACCGACGCCGTTCTCCGTCATCTATGATTTCATCGCCACGTTTCTCATGCATGCCACCTTTGGTGCATGCCGCTGGGAGTGCCGCAACGGCTTTCATGACACGACGGGTTACGGCAGTGGTGTGCGCAGTGATTTCCTGCACTTCCCGGAGGTGCAGCACCGCCTGCTGAAACAGGGGGACCATGGCATGAACGGTCAACCGGCCTACGGATACTGGTTTGTACGACGCAACGGGGATCCGCGCATGTGCATCGATCAGGATGGAACGGTGTGGATCAGGGGGACGGATGCGTCCACGCGTGTGTGGGACATGTACCAGGATCGCGGTGAGCACATGTGGTCCACGGTCATCTCGATCGCAGGATCGCTCATGTCATGAAACGGTGTGCGGTGCGTGCCGCGCAAGCACGTGGACAAGGAGCAAGCCGAATCCCAGAGCCACCGTTGCCGCCACGCCGCCCTCGAGTCCGAACGCCCCACCCGTGAGCCAGGGGGCGCCTACAGCGGTGCTGATCAACATGGACGGTTCCGTCATACCGCTCACGGGGAGGCCGATGATGGTCCCGAGGCAGAGATTCCATCCGAAGTGCAGGCCGATGGGCAGCCAGAGAGCGCCGGAGCGCATGCGGGCCTGCCCAAGCCAGACGCCCGCAAGCGTGATGTTCACCAGCCCCCATGGCGTGACCCCCGGGTTCCCCACGTGCAGCGCCGCGAACACCAGGGCGGTGATGATGGTGGCGGGCCATGCACGGAACGCATCGGACAGTGCGAGCCAGGGGTGCCCGCGCATGAGGATCTCCTCGGTGGCCGCGACGAGCACGAAGAATGCGGCGCTCGCAATCAGGGTGGGGAGCAGAGGGCCCCAGGCGACGGGCGCGGGACGCACGTCGATGGCGCCGAGGGCGATGAGGATGCCCCAGGGGGCGAGGACGAGCCCGATGCCAGCTCCGGTGCCGAGCAGGACATCCAGCAGGATGCGGCCGCGGGGGAAGCCCAGGCTCCGCATCGGCAGGCCATCCACAAGAATGCCGGCCACGGCTGTGGCGCTCATGACGGCGAGGAAGAACACGATCTGCCACTGGTGATGGACGGGCAGGGGGATGGGGAGGAACATCTCCAGAATGAACCAGAAGATGAATCCCGTGAGGAGCGCCATTGTGAACACCAGCAGTCGCCATGGTGTCCGCACTCGTCCACCGCTTTTCCACCACGTGGATGCGGGCTCAGGCGGCATGGATGATGTGGTCACGGTGTCAGTGGTCGGTTCTTCCATGATCCCTTTCCGAGGATGCCGAGCAGTGTGGAGATGACGATGTACGGTGGGTGGAGGAGCGCGGCGACGAGGAGATCGGGGAGACGCACAGGCTGGTGGAGCAGGCGCGCGGTGGCGATCACCACGGTGGTCTCGGCCACGGAGCCGACAGCGAACAGGAAGGCGAAGACGGCCAGCCCGACGGGGGATGATGCCAGCACCCATGGTCCGAGCGAGAGGAGGAGGAAGTAGGAGAACAGCAGCACCAGGAAGGCGATGAAGCGGCCGTCGGTGTAGTGCACCGTCTTCGATGCCCAGCGCTGCCGCTGACGCAGGAAGGCGGTGAATGAGCGCGCGGGGTCCGTCTCGACCACGGCATCCGGTGTGGAGGCGAAATCCGCCCGCCCTCCGAGCTCCTCCACGATGCGGTGCAGGAGAAACTCATCGTCGCCGGAGGCGATCCGATCATTGCCCGCATACCCACCCGCGTCGATGAAGGTGCGACGCCGGTAGGCGAGGTTGGCGCCGTTGCAGAGGCGTGGATGGCCGATGCCGATGAAGCCCGCCCCGATGCCGACGAGTCCGAGAAACTCGAGGGCCTGGATGCGTGCGAACAGCGTGCGTCGATCGCCATACACGACGGGGCCCGAGACGATGTCGGTGTCCGGTGTGAAGGTGCCCACCATCGTCCGCACCCAGGCAGGTCGGTGACGGCAATCCGCATCGGTGGTGAGCACGATGTCGGCATCGCAGTGCATCACCCCCGTGGTGATTGCGCCCTTCTTGCCCGGTGTGCCGGTGTTTGTCAGCACATGGAAGCGCTCGTCACCGGCGGTCGCCGCACGGGCAATGGCGCCGGTGTCGTCCTGTGATGCGTCGTCCACCAGGATGAAGCGCATGCGGTCGTGCGGGTGATCCTGCGCGGCGAGGGAGGCGATGCAGTCCTTGATGGTGGATGCCTCGTTGCGCATGGCGACGACGACGGCGACACGCGGAGGCGGCGCCGATGCGGTGACGGCCCCGTCGCCCGGCGATGGAAGCCAGCGCAGCCCCTGCCGCATCCGCGCGAGGAAGAGGAGGAACACGGATTCCAGGGCCGCGAGAAAGGTCAGGACGATGAAGGCGATCATGCGCGACGCTCCCCACGGAAGGCATGCCTGAGGAAGAGGATCCCCACCAGCCCCGGCAGCACGATGTTGATGGTGAACAGCAGAAGCGAGGCGTTGAAGGCCGCAGCCGGCGCATAGCCCAGCCGGGAGAGAACAAGCACAGCCGCACCCTCGCGTATGCCAAGCTCCCCCACTGTGACGGGCGGGATGATGGTCTTCATGAACATCACCGTTGTGACGCCCACCACCGCTGTGAACGGATCAACCGGACCGAAGGCGGCGAGGAGCACACAGAACTGTGTGGTGAAGGTGGCAAGGAAGAGCGCCGAGAGAAGGAGGAGGAGAAGGAAATCCCGGATGCGGAAGCGGTCGATGGCCTCGAGCGCGGCGCAGATCCTGTCCACCGTCCTCCAACGCCCGCGGTGCCGCTGCATGCGCGGCAACACGAGTGCGGGCATGAAGAGGGCGGCAAGCCCCGCGGCGATGCCTGCGGCGACGGGGAGGCTGATGACAATCCACCCCTGCACGGCGGAGCCGCCGAGCTGCAGGAAGAGGGGCGTGGCCACGGCGCCTGCGGCGAGCGTCATGATCAGCGTGAAGAACTTGTCCAGGGCCGTGAGACCCAGGACCACGCTCGGGCGTGCGCCGGGGATGGACCATGCCCGCCCGCCGAATTCCCCGAGCCGCGCCGGTGTGGCGGCACCGAGGGAGAGGCCGACGAAGAGCGAGGCGAGAATGCTGCGATCCTCCACTCCAGGTGTGGTGCGGCGGACGATGGCGCGCCACTTGAGGAACTGCAATCCGATGTTGGGGACGAGCAGCCCGAGCGCAAGGAGGATGGGAAGCGGTGCGGCGGTGGAGAACGATGCGGCGATGTCGCCGGGGCGGATGATGAGGGCGAGGGAGGTGAGCACCGTGACAGCGAGCACGGCCTGCACCGTCCGTCGCCACCATGGCTGTCGGGCATGTGGCACGGATCCGGCGGTCACGGCCGCGTGTCAGATTTCGAGGATGAAGACATTGAGCTGCGGGAGGAACACGATGTAGAGGAGCCACAACACGATGCTGATGGAGACGGGGATGGCGAAGTTGTCGTCGATGATGCCGAAGGAGAACACTTCCGACACCGCGCCCACCACCGCGGCCACCCCTGCGATGATGTACTCGCCCGGCAGATACGCCACCTTCGGAGAGAGGAGGATGACGACCCATGCGGAGAGGATGAAGGCGGTCGAACCCTCGATCGATTTGTCCCGGTATCTCCGCGTGCCGTATCGCCGGCCGATGAGGGCGGCCATGGTGTCGGAGATGATGAGGATGGCGAAGGCGGTGACGACGATGAGCTTCGGGAAGACGAGCACGCAGAAGGTGGCGGAGATGAGCACCCACGACGCGCCATTGAGCGTCTTCTTGCCGGGTGTCTTCTCATGCGTGCGGAGCATGGAGCCGAAGATCTTCTTGTAGAGCCGGAACGTCGGTTCGTGGAAAAGCCGGAGCACGTCGCCAATGAGAAATGCGGCGGTCATGGGCAGCAGCAGCGTGAGGATCATCGGCTTCGACATGAAGTAGTAGCCCACGGGAATCGACAGGGAGCACATGTGGATGGCCTTTCGCAGCAGTTCGTTGCGATAGTCCACCGTGTTGTGCGGGGAGGTGGCGACGTCCCGTCCCGCCGTCATGTCGGGCGATCGTCCTTCGCGGGAGGGGCCGCCGCGGGCGTGTCCGTGTCTGGAGATGCTTCCGGCGCCGTTCTTTCGTCATCGATTTTCTTGAGCTCATCCACGGCCATGCGGATGCGGGCGATGCGGTCGAGGTCGGCCTGCGTCTTTGGATCGAGCGTGCCAGAGGCGGTGAGGGCATCATTCGCATCGCGGCGCGGCGGCGGGAGCTGCTCGTCACGGATGATGAGGTCGATCTCCTCGCTGTCGAGGATCTCGCGTTCGAGGAGCGATTCGGAGAGGCGGTCCAGTACGTCCCGGTGCTCGCGGAGGATCGCGTCGGCCCGCTCCATCCCTGTGGTGACGATGCGGTAGACTTCGTTGTCGATGGCCTCGGCCGTCTTCTCGCTGAAGTCCCGGTGCTGGGCGATCTCCCGGCCGAGGAAGATCTCCTCCTGCTTCGAGCCGAAGGTGAGGGGGCCGAGATCGCTCATGCCCCATTCGCATACCATCTTGCGGGCCAGCGACGTGGCGCGTTCAATGTCGTTGCCCGCGCCGGTGGTGAGCTGGTCGAACACGAGTTTCTCCGCGGCACGGCCGCCCATGGCGTAGGCGATCATCGCCTCGAGGTAGTCCTTGGAGTAGGTGTGCTTCTCGTCGATCGGCAGGTAGGTGGTCACGCCCAGGGCGCGTCCACGGGGGATGATGGTGACCTTGTGGACGGGGTCGGCATCCTTGAGCATCTTCGCGACCAGCACATGCCCGGCTTCGTGATATGCCGTCATCCGCTTCTCGTCCTCGGAGATGATCATGCTCTTGCGTTCCATGCCCATCATCACCTTGTCCTTGGCCTCCTCAAAGTCGTCCATGCCCACCGCGGTCTTGTTGTGCCGTGCCGCGAGGAGGGCGGCCTCGTTCACGAGGTTCGCGAGCTCGGCGCCGGCGAGGCCCGGTGTCCCCTTGGCGAGCGTCTCGATCGACACCCCTGCCTCAAGGGGGATCTTGCGTGTGTGGACTTTGAGGATGCCTTCGCGTCCCTTGACATCGGGCCGATCCACCACCACCTGGCGATCGAAGCGTCCCGGCCGCAGCAGTGCGGGATCCAGCACGTCGGGCCGGTTGGTCGCGGCGATGATGATGACGGTGCTCGTCTGCTCGAAGCCGTCCATTTCGACGAGGAGCTGGTTGAGTGTCTGCTCACGTTCATCGTGCCCGCCGCCCAGGCCGGCGCCACGCTGGCGGCCCACGGCGTCGATCTCGTCGATGAACACGATGCACGGGGCGTTCTTCTTCGCGGTTTCAAACAGATCGCGGACGCGCGAGGCGCCCACGCCGACAAACATCTCGACGAACTCGGCACCGGAGATGGAGTAGAATGGAACCGCCGCCTCCCCGGCAACTGCGCGCGCAAGCAGCGTCTTGCCCGTGCCCGGAGGCCCGAGGAGCAGCACGCCACGCGGGATCTTCCCGCCGAGCCGCTGGAATCTGCCGGGATCCCTCAGAAACTCGATGATCTCCTGCAGTTCCTGCTTGGCCTCCTCCACGCCGGCGACATCAGCAAAGGTGTAGCGCATCGACAGGTCGGTGCTCACGCGGGCGCGGCTCTTGCCGAAGGAGAAAATCCCCTTTGTGCCGCCACCACCGGCACCGCCTCCCTGCATGCGACGCATGACCAGGAAATAGATGCCGATGATGAGAATCCATGGCAGAAGGCCGATGAGCGTCTGCATCCACATGGAGTCCTTCTCCTCATACGTGATATCGATGCCTTTCTCGATCCAGGTCTTCTGCATCTCACCATCGAGCGGGCCGAGAACCACGATGAACCCCGTCCCATCCACGATGGTCCCCGCAATGGTCTGCATCGGAGAGGGCTGGTTGAGCTTGCCGTTGAAGGTGTAATCGTTGAAACCGGATTTCGAGACAAGGGCTTTGACGATCTTGATCTCGGAGCCGTCGGCTGCCTTCATCTCCCCGTTGAGCAGCTTCTGGTATTGCAGGAAGGTGATGGTTGGATCAGCGGTACGTGTGCCCTGAAACAGCTGGATGGTGATGAATGCGAGCAGCACCACGGCGAGCCAGCCAAGCACCACCTTGGAGATGCGGGTCCAGTTGTTGTCGCCCTGCGGCGGCCTCTGGCCTCCGGGCTTCTCGCTCCGGGGGGTGCGCTCCGGTCCGTCGCCTCCGCCATTCATCCATGGTCCATGCATGTTGTTCCTTCCAGGTTGTGTCATCGAGCGTCACTCCTTCCCCAATTCACCGTCATGTTGTCCGGCCAGGATGTGGATCGACGGCAGGTTCCGTCCCTTCTGCGCGAAATCGAGTCCGAAGCCGATCACGAAGCGCGGTTCGATCGTGAAACCCACATAATCGATGGTGTGGTGGATCTTGGTCTGTGCCGGCTTGTGCAGCAGGCTCACAATGCGCAGGGACTTCGGGTTCTTCTGCCCGATCCATTTCTTCATGAAATCGACTGAGATGCCGGTGTCGACAATGTCCTCCACGAGCACGATGTTGCGCCCCTCCACCTCACAGTTCAGGTCCTTGATGAGCTCCACCTGCCCGGAGGAGATTTTCTTCTCCCCATAGCTGGAAAGCTTGAGGAAGTCCACCTCGCAGTCGATGGTGATCTGGCGGATGAGGTCGGCGAACACCATGAATGCACCGTTCAGCACGCAGATGAAGATGGGGCAGTCGTCCTTCATGTCCTGGTTGATGCGGGTGGCGAGCTCGGAGATGCGCTGCTGGATCGCTTCCGCGGTGATGTAGGGAACGAACTGCTCGCCATTGATGGTGATGGTGTGTGAAGAGGGTGTGCCGGTCATGCCTGATCCTGCTGTTCTGAAATGAAGGTGAGGCGCGCCACGCGCGTCGTGGTGTCGGTGATGCGGACGCGGTGGTCGAGCCTCCGGCCGCAGAGCCAGATGATGCCCTCGGTGTCGGCGAGCACCATGGCCGCACGTCGGTCCGATCCGCCGACATGCGCATCGGTGAGCATGTCGCTGACAAGCCTCCTGCCAGTCATGCCGAGCGGCTGCATGGCGTCCCCCGCAACCCACGGACGGAGTGTCCACGCGCCGTCCGTCCGGTCGAGGTCGATGAACTCCACTGCGCGGTCCGTCGTGAAATGTACTGAACGTCGATCCATGAGCTCCGAGGTCCATGTGAACATGCGTGTCCTGATCGCCTGACCAGGATACACGCATACAACAGTTGCACCGCTTTCCTCCGTTCCGCGAAGACTCACCGCATCATGCAGACGATGGGCGATGACCCCGGTCGAGCACCGGTATTCGCTGCCGGCGGGAGCGTCAATCAGGTTTCTGATCGCGAAACAGGCGTGCAGGGATGCATGAAGACCACCAAATTTCGCCAGTATTCGCCGTATCAGGAGCAACTGCTCGAATTCAAGATACCCTTTCAGGGTTTCAACCGCAAGTGACCAGCCTGTGCCCGCGGGCCGCGCACAGGCATGCTCCAACGCTGCCGCGTGCACCTCGTGGAATTCCTCCATCGAGCGGTTGAGCGCGGCCGTCCTGCCGGCCACGGCTGGGAAGCCGGGGTGGACAACCCGGGCGATCACCGGAAGCACGTGATGCCGGATGGCGTTGCGGCGGTAGTCGTCCCCGGTGTTCGAGGCATCCTCGATCCAGTCGATGCCGTGTTCCCGTGCGTGGGATTCCAGCTCAGCGCGGCGGGCGAAGAGCAGCGGGCGGATGATGCTCCCCCGACGCGGTCGTATGCCCGCGAGACCCGACGATCCGGCCCCCTCCAGGAAGCGTGCCAGCATGGTCTCGGCCTGGTCGTCGGCATGGTGGGCGGTGACCACCCAGGCAGCCCCGCTGTCCGCCTGCATCGCCGTGAGGGCCTCGTAGCGCAGTGCACGCGCCGTGGCCTGGAGCGATTCACCCGTCCTGGCATTCGCCTCGGGGACGTCCAGATGCCGGCACAGCACAGGGATGTCGAGATGGCCACCCAGCCGTTCCACGAAGACGCGCTCGTCGCCGGCTTCTGCGCGGATGCCGTGGTGGACATGGCCGAGCGTCAGGCGCAGATCCCAGGCCGCCCGCAGCTCCGCGAAGAGGTGGACCAGCACCGTGGAATCGAGCCCCCCGCTCGCCGCGAGAAGGAAGGATGCGCCGCGCTCGAGCGCCGACAGCGTCCGCAGGGATTCCACAAGGCGGCTGCTGAGGGACATCAGGCCTCCCCGGCCCCGGACATCTCAAGCTCCCAGGCCTTGAGCACGCTGAAGTCCCGGGCGATCCCGATCAGGGATGAAAGCGTGTCGATGGTGGGTGCCGGTGCCTGGGGGCCCGGGTCGTCGCCATGCAACGGACTGCTTGGAAGGGCATATCGTCTGCGAATTGTGGTGGCGGGCGCATCGTCGGCGTTGATGAAGAGGAGTGAGAGAAGCGCATGAAACTCCCCGAGTCCCGTCTGGAGCTCGCGATCGAGCTGTGCGGTGAACTCGGAGGTCGGCCCCTGGGAGGCGCGGGTGCGCAGGAGTCGGGCGCAGTACCGCCCGTGGAATGCGAGGCGGCCGATGATGTCGTGCAATCCGCGGTCATGACCGCGTTGCAGAGCCTCAGCGAAATCCTCCGGCTGGTTCAGTGGAGAGCCGGAGAATTCTTCAAGAAGGGACAGCAGGGAGAGGACTTGGGGTGAGGGCATCGGGATCCTTGCTCGTGAAGGTGAAAAATTACGAAATGCGTCGGAATTCCTTGGACTCCCACATCGGGAAAAACACGGAACCTGTGGAGGGGATTCCATTTCCCCCGCCCGTTCTTCATTCTTAGCTCGGATTTGACTATGTTTACCGGCTATGAATTTCCACGGAACACCCATGAAAAAAATCATCCTCTCCGGCATGCGCCCCACTGGGAAACTCCACCTCGGCCATTTCACCGGTGCGTTGGAGAACTGGGTCGCCCTGCAGGCGGAATATGACAATCACCATCTTGTGGCGGACTACCATTCACTGACCACGAACCTCGATACATCACGCATTCACGAGCACACGATCGACATGGTGATCGACTGGCTGGCTGCGGGCATCGATCCGGTGAAGAGCCCCATCTTCCGTCAGTCGCAGATCAAGGAGCACACCGAGCTGTTCCTCATCTTCACGATGCTCATCACGCAGAGCCGGTTGGAGCGCAATCCCTCGATCAAGGAACAGGTGCGCGATCTGAACATCCCATCGGTGGTGTTCGGGCACCTCGGCTATCCGGTGCTGCAGGCAGCCGACATCCTCCTGTATCGGGCCAACCTCGTTCCCGTGGGGGAGGATCAGCTTTCGCATGTGGAGATCACACGTGAGATCGCGCGGGATTTCAACGGCAACTGGGGCGAGGTGTTTCCCGTGCCCGAGCCGAAGGTGTCGCACTTTTCCCGCCTGCCGGGGCTGTCCGACATCACCGTGAAGATGGCGAAGTCCCTCAACAACACCATCCTGTTGTCCGACGAGCCGGAAGCCGTGGTGGGCAAGCTGCGCAAGGCGGTGACCGACCCGGCCAAGCTGCGCAAGGGCGATCCCGGGCATCCCGACGTCTGCCTCGTGTTCACGTATCACCGGAAGTTCAACCCTGCGGAGCTCGACGAGATCCGCGGTGGCTGTGAGTCCGGGGCCCTCGGTTGTGTGGATTGCAAGATGAAATGCGCTGCGCGCATCAACGAGTTCCTCGCGCCCCACATCGAGCGCCGCCGTCCCTTCGAGGCGCAGCACGCGCTGGTGGAGGAGATCCTGGTGGACGGTGAGGCCCGCGCCCGCGCCCGCGCCGCCGACACCATGACCATGGTCCGTGCTGCAATGAAGCTTGGGTGACATGGAAGGCTTCAAGGTCAAGGTCCCCGATTTCGAAGGTCCGCTGGACCTTCTTCTCTTCTTCATCCGACGGGATGAACTGGACATCTACGACATCCCCATCTCCCACATCACGCGCGAGTTCCTGAGCTACATGCACATGATGGAGATGCTGGACCTCGAGGTGGCGGGGGAGTTCATCGTGATGGCGGCGATCCTCATGCAGATCAAGGCCCGGATGATGCTGCCCCAAGCGCCCAAGGTGGAGGGTGAGGAGGACGAGATCGATCCGCGCGCCGAGTTGACACGCCGCCTGCTCGAGTACAAGCGTTTCAAGGAGGCGGCCGTCGATCTCCAGACCATGGAACTCGACCAGCGCCAGCGGCACTTCCGGGCGCTCTTCAAGCACGATGTCAAGATGTATGAGGAGGATCCGGAGCAGGCGTTGCGCGACGTGACGCTCTACCAGCTCATCCGCGCCTTTCAGTATGCGATGAAGAACATCGAGAAGAAGACGGTGCACGAGATCGTCCGCATCCCCTACACCATCGAAGAGCAGGCGGTGATGATCATGGGCTTCTTCCAGGGTCGCAGAAATTTTCGCTTCCTGGATCTCCTGCCGCACATGAAGGAAAAGATCCAGGTGATCGTCACCTTCGTCTCCCTGCTCGAGCTCATCCGTGCCCAACGTATCCGGGTGGAGACGACAGACGAGTTCAACGATTTCACCATCCACAACATCTACGAGGATTGGCAGCAGCACGCGGAACCTCTCATCGCCAATCCCACCACATGACACCGATGACCGGCAACCTGCCGGGCTGAAAGCTCGACCGCCATGAAGAAGCACTCCAAGAAGCATCGCCACCAGAACACCGCCACCCGGGCGACAGACACACCCGACCAGCAGGCGACGGAAGCATCGCTGATCGATTCCATCGTGGCCCCCGCCGCTGCCTCCGACACCGCCGCACCGCCACCGGCGATGGACGCAGCCCCGGCGATGGACGCAGCCCCGGCGATGGACGCAGCCC
>CAYUYM010000084.1:0-13899 GCA_964449305.1 uncultured Chromatiales bacterium
GTTGAACTCTTCAACACTTCAACTCTTCAACTCTTCAACACACCCCACAAACACTGGTTCGACGGCCTTCCAGGAATAGCGCATTGAGGCGCTGAGTGCGCTCTCACGCAGTTCCTCCCGGCGCCTGGTATCGCGCAGAATGCCGGCGATGGCCGTGGCCACTGCTGCAGCATCGGCAGGATCCACCGTCACGCCCGCACCGCTTTCGTCGATGACGGCGCCGATCTCCGGGAAGGCGCTGCCAACCACCGGCAACCCGGCTGCGAGGTATTCGAAGAGCTTGTTCGGGAGGGAGTGATGATAGCTGGACCCGAGATTCTCGATGAGGCACAGACCGAGGTCGGCCGAGGCGGTCATTGCCGGAAGCCGTGTGACAGGCACGGCGGGGTGCACGTGCACGCAGTGCTGCACGCCCAGCGCCGCAGCATGGGCGATGATGGCATCGTGGAGCGGCCCGTCGCCAAGGAACACCAACTCGCAGTCATCAAGCAGGGCGACGGCATCGACTGCAGTGAAGGCTCCCCTGCCGCGTTGCAGCCCGCCTTGCGAGAGCAGCACATGCCGGTCCGGAGAAATGCCGAGGGCGTCGCGCAGCGCGGTGGACGGCGCGGCGGGAGGCCAGTCCGGGTGGTTCGGCACCACGGTGACGGGGTTCATGGGGAAATGTTGTTGCAGGACTGCGGCAATGGACGTATTCACCGTCATGATGCCGGATGCATGCCGGGCGTGACGGCGCTCGAGCCAGCTCCACCAGCGCTGCATGAACCGCCGCCCCTGAAGCGCGGCGATGGAGGTGTAGAGCTCGCGGGAATCGTAGATGAAGGGAACGCCCCGCCTGCGATGCAACCGTGCCACAATCGGCAGCGAGTAGAGATCTGCGGCGATGCACACGTCGGGCGCGATGGCTGCCGCCTCGGCAGCACCGCTGCGCCAGAACGCGGGCAGGCGCCGGCGCAGCGACGCGGCGGCCCCGGGAGCGCGCTCATGCAGATGGATGCCGCCGACATCCGTGTCCCCCTCCTGCGAGGCAAGCGCGAGAACGTGGACGTCCATCCTGGGCAGCAGCGAGGCGGCCATGCGGTGCAGCCGTGAATCGCGACGAAGATCGCCCACAAAGGTGAACAGCACCACGCAGCGCGGTTCCATGGCTGCTGTCGGAGTCAGAGAATGGCGGCGACGGTGACCGTGTGCGAGGTCCCGAAGTTGTCGGAGAATGGCGTGAGCGCGTAGTCGAAGCGCAGGAAGGTCCATGCCGCGCCGAGACCGAAGGAGACGCCCTTGATGTCGTACCCGGTCTGATACCCGGCACGCACGAACAGCGCGCGCGCATAGTCGGCCTCGAACCCCACGTTGAGATGCGTGCTCTCCTTGAGCACGGTCAATCCTTCCACCGTCATCCCGATGCTGCCGTTGATGGCATCGACGGGCACCGCGTGGCTCACACCGTAGCGGATCGCCGTGGGAAGCGTGGAGGACTCGTTGCGCAGGGCCTGCATCGAGCCCGTGTTCGTGAGTGCGATGCCTGTGCGCAGCGCCTTCAGCGGCCCGTCCTCGAAGGGCAGCCATGCGAGCCCCGCATCAAAGGCATAGCCATCGGCGGCATCCACGTAGATCTTCTCGAAGAGGTACTTGGCGCTGATGCCGGCGCTGAAACGTGGGGAGAATGGAACGGCGATGGTGGCACCCACGGAAAAGTTCTGCGAATCAAACGATTCCACCGCCTCCCCCGGCACGCTCCGCACCTCGATGTCCCCCACGGAGGAGAGGACGAGATTGAGACCGAAGGACCAGCCGTCGAGCCGCACCAGGGCGGTCAGCGCGTCCACCGTGATGTCCTGCACCCAGGCATTGTGCATCACGGCGATCGAGGATCGATCCTCCAAGCCCGCCAGCGCCGGGTTGTAATGCAGCCCCGATGCCAGCGTCGCGGATGCAACACCTGCGTCCCCCATTCCAAGGGCGCGTGCACCGGAACCGAATTTCAGAAATGCGAGCCCTGTGGAGCCGGCCTGGGCGTGAGCGGTGGACAACCCGGCCACCAGCATCAGCGTGGCGGCGAGGGCGGGGAGAATGCGGTGACGTGTCATAGGTCGAGGGCGAAGGTGAGGACGTGGGTGTTGGTGGGTGCGATGGGCTCGAGGATGAAGGCATAGCTGATGGATGGCACGAACTGGGCGATGGGTTGTGTGACCGTGAAGCCCGCCATGGGCCGTGCATCAATGCCGTCGTTCGAAAGGTCGATCCTTTCCACCCCGGCCCGGAAGGTGATCTGCTCCAGGGGTTGGATCTCCAGCCCCACGCGCGCCAGCACCGTCTTCCCATCGTACAGCTCCACATCGGCCGCGGCCACGCCCAGGGCATTCGGCAGCGCGTAGGCCGCACCCAGTCGCACGATGCCCGCGAAGGGATTCTCGGTTGTGTTGCCATACTGCGAGCCGTACAGATCGGCGGTGTCCCACTTGTACTTCGTAAGCAGTTCCTGCACCACGAGGCCGAGGTTGAGTTCATCGGTCACGGAATACAGGGCGCCAAGGTCCGCGCCGAAGCCCGAGCTCGTCACCCCGTCGTACAGGCCCGAGTAGTAGAACTTGAAGTTCAGTCCCACGGAGAGGCGCTCGGAAAAGCGGTTGCCGAAAGCCATGGAGAACTGATTCTCGAACACGCTCAACGTCCGCGTCTTGAAACCATCGTTGTCATAGCCCTGGATGTTGGCATCGCCGGCATTGATCCACGCCACCGACAACCCGGCGATGGACTGCACGTCGGGGCGGTCCTTGAACTTCGTCGCACCGCGGCGCTTGAGCGTGAGCTGCTGCGTGTAGGCCACCTGATTGAAGCGGCGATCAAGCGCAAGGAAGGAATAGCTTCCCTGCAGCACATGCCCGGTCTGGAAGGGCGCGAGCGCGGGATTGTAGTAGGGCGAAATGATCCCCGTGGTCACAGCAGTGAGTGCATTCCCCATCCCCTGCCCGCGTGCGCCGAAGCCCATGCGGCTGAAGCCGCCGGCTGTGCCGCCAAGCTGGGCGTGCCCCGTTGCCAGGACGAGGAACAGAAGCATGACTGTCAGGCGAAACGTTCTCATCATTGTCCCCTCCCTACTGCAGCACGATGACTTTGGCCCAGACAGGATCGGTGTCTCCGATCTTCACCTGGACGTAATACACTCCATTGGCCACCTGCCGCCCGCCGTCGTCCCGCCCATCCCAGATCTCGTCCTGTTCACTGTCCGGAGTTCGTGATGCATGGCGCACGAGGGTGCGCACGGGAAGCATGGCGAAGTCGTAGATGGAGATGCTGACGGAACCAGATGCGTCCGCCCGGTAGTGCACCCGGGCCACCTCATCGTCGGGCGAGAAGGGATTCGGGTAGACGTAGGCTTCTGATGGCGTCGACAGGCCCTCCCATGCGCGGAAGATGCGCCACGAGGAACCGAAGAAATGTTCCTGGTTGTCGACAGTCTTCATCAACCCGTCGCTGTTGGCCACCCACACGGTGTCGTCCTGCGCGGTAATGGCGTAGCATGCCTCCTGTGCGGCCCGCGTGCGGGAGGCCGGATCGCTGAACGACGAGAACTGGATCCAGCTCAGCCCGGCATCGTCCGAGCGGAAGACACCGTCGTTGGTCGCGGCGTACACAATGTCCCCCTTGAACCCGAAATTGTGCGTGAACACCCCACGCAACGTCGTTCGCCAGGTCCGCCCCATGTCTGTCGTGTAGCTCACCGCCCGGTATTCGCGCGGATCGAGTGCATTCATCGTTGCGGCCCACACGTATTCCCTCCCGGCGATCACATTTCTCCCAAGCGCCACGACAAAATTCCCGGATATGGGCTGATCCTGGTTGACAAAGGTCGATTTCCGCCATGATACGCCTCCGTCGGTCGAGACGTTCACCCCGCCCGCCGTCCCCACCCAGATCACGCTGTCCGAAACCGTCATCACCGAGAAGACCCGGTGGTTGAGGTTCCCGCGCAGCAGCAGATCAGGACGGTCCACCGGGGAAAGCTCAAATGCGAAGTTGAGTGAATCGTTCGGCGAGATCGAATCGAGGTGGTCGGGAGGGAGGATCACCTGACGGAAGGTGGAGCCACCATCCGTGGAGACGCGCAGGCCGGCGGCGAAGCTCGCCGTCCAGACCGCATCGGTGGAAAGAGCCATGTCATAGGTGATGTTGTTGAAGGCGGTGGTGACCGCAAGCGCCCGGATCGTGTTCTCCCCGTATTTCAGCGGCACCACGTCCTGAGTATCGGGCTCCATGGGCTGCCCGAGCCGCTTCCAGGTGTCGCCATTGTCGTTGGAGAAGGCCAGCCCCAGCCCCTTCGGCACAGAGGTCTGGTCGATCTTCTCCGATCCGGCCAGGGACATCCATATCCGCCGCCCATGCCAGGCGAGTGCACCGATGTCCTCATGTTCAAAAGGCGCTTCCTGCCCCACATGGCGCCAGCTCCGGCCGCCGTCGCGTGTGATGTCGAGCCCCTTGCCACCGCCGACAAGCACGGTATCGTTGCGCACGATGATCTCGATGGCGCTGTTGCTCAGGGGTTTGATGTCCTGGCTGCCCGCCTCCCGTCCGACGGCAAAGGTGGCCGGGCCTGGTTGCGCGAGGAGAACCGCGGACATCGAAAATGTCACGAAAAGGATGGCGGTCAGTGACCGCGGGAATGGACGCATCTAGATCACGATGATGTGGTGGATGAGAACGTTGCTCGTGAGGTTGCTGTAATCGACCGCCTGGAACTCGAAACGGTATCGTCCCTTCTGCGTCGTGGGAGGCAGCTCCACCAGCAGGGTGAAAATGCCGTCGTTGGCTGTGGCGTCGCCGTGCGTACCATCGTCATACATCAGAAACGGGTTGCCTGATGCAGGGGCATTGTTTGGCAGGAAGGAGTTGAAGAAGACGCGACGAATGTCGGCCAGACCACTCGAATCCACCACCCGGACGGCGAGGATCAAGAGCTTCTTGTCCACAGGATCGAGCGCCACGGTGTCGGGCGCGAACAATTCCGCGAGAACCGGGGGCTTGGTGCCGTAGACCACGGTGAACTTGGAAATGGCTCTGTTGGTTGCCCGTCCATCGCCATCCACTCCCGTCACCTCCACGCGGTAATCGCCCACATCACCCCGATGAATCGCCACGTTACATGGTGCATGGTATGTGGTTGCATTGGTTGCAGTTAACACCACCGAGGCGATGGGTGTTGTACCATTGCCGGCGTAGATACGACAGGTGAACACCGGACTGCTCCCGCTCGCCGCTCCCGTCGTCAGCGTCACACCGAGCGGGATCTCCACATCGTCGGACGGTGATTTTTCCCGGCCGATCACGGTGGAAATGGTGTCGGTGTCGAATGCATACCCGGAGAGGGTGAGCTTCGATATCACCGTGGTGCTCCCGGCGAATGCGGGATCAACCGTCGAATCATCCTTGGAACAGGAGGCGAGAAACACCAGAAGGATGAGAGACGTCAGGGGAAAGAAGCGAAGTGGGTGCATGGTGTTTCCTGAATAATGACGTGTGACGAACCCGGGGCGTCAGGGATTCGCGCCTCGGCGGTTCATCACACTTTCAAGGAGGCAGAACAAACATACCGTACCTGCCACGGAAAATCAACGCACTTCCCGGCAGGGATGGCTTTTTGCACGATCACTTGACGTAGATCGGCGCGGGTGACATGGACACAATGAACATGAAGAGCGCGAACAGCGACAACAGCCGCCGTCCCCTTCCGATGGGGGTCTGATCCAGCACGGGGGGATGGTCCACCTTGATGAACACGAGGATGAGGATCGCCCACACGAGCCAACCGGGCCAGAACCATGCACCATAGGGATCGAACAGCGACATCGCCAAGGCGGCTGCAGAGGCGAAACCAGCCAGATCGAGGAGAATCGGGACAAAGGCGGTGACGCCGACCACGGCCAGTATCACCACCATCACGCGGGCGATGCGTCCGTGCACCCGTCCCAGCGTGGCGTAGGTCACATGCCCGCCATCCAACTGCCCGGCAGGGATGAGGTTGAGCGCGGTGACGAAGAGGCCGAACCAGCCGGTGATGAGGAACGGATAGTGGTACATCTCCGACATGGGCGGGACATAGGCGCCCGCCGGTGCAAAAAGGTATGCCAGAGCCTCATACATCAGATTGCTGCCAAAGGTGACGGTGTATCCGGGAGGGATGCCAGGGCTGCTGCCCAGCGAGAAATCGTAGTCTGGATGGATGGAGAGCAGGAACTCCGGACCGGGCAGGTGCGAAAACCCCCAGGCCAGGATGATGATGCTGGCGATGAACCCCGCGATCGGGCCCGAGATGCCGATGTCGAACAGGGCCCTGCGCGACGGGATCGGTGTCCGCGTCTTGATCACCGCTCCCATGGTCCCGAAATGCACAAGCTCCGCGATCGGCGGGATGGGGATGAACCATGGCAGGCTCGACGCCACTCCGTGCCGGCGGCAGGCGAAGTAATGCGCAAACTCGTGGCAGGCGAGGATGAAGAGGATGGAGACGCTGAAGGGGAAGCCGCGGGAGATGTGCACCAGATCGAACTCCCCGAGCCACATCATGCCGGATATGGATGTGGTGAGAAACGTGATGACGAACAGCGTCAGGTTGCGCAGAATCTCCCAGGGTGTGTGGGCGGGGATCCGTGGCAAGTCGTGAGACCAGGGGGTGGCCATCCTACCCCCGCATCCATAGGGCCTGGCGGAGCTGCCGGGCACGGTGGGGTTGTCGCATGCGCCGTTTCGTCATCATTATCGTCAGTGTGGTCATGATGTCAGAAAAGTTGGAGTAAGCATGGAAGCTGATGTTCATCTCCTGGCAGTAGTGGATGAGCCTGTCCCGGGCAAAGACGACATCAGCATACTGCACCGGGCAGAAATCCGAGAATCCATCACCGATGTAGACGAGCACGTCCTCATCCGGCGCCCCGGTCACCATCATGTTGCGCTTGCACGTGCCGCATCTGTCGCATTCCGCATCCGACCAGGGACTTGCCACGGTCCTGCTGTCCATGGAGAAGTGATTTGTGAACACATGCACTCGCCGGATCAGGTCGCCAAGGATGCGGTGGATGTACACATCCAGGCCATCGCTCAACACCGTCACCGGGATGCCCAGTTCCTCCATGCGGTCCAGGAAGGGTGGAAAGGTGGGGTCGACAACGAAGTTCTGGCAGAAGCGCTCGATCGCCTCGTGCGTGAGGCCTGTCATGCGGTGGCAGTGCCGACGGAACATCTCGGACGCGGAGATCCTCCCCTGCTGAAACAGGGCGTTGTCCTCCCACATTCCCGGGCCTGAGAAATGCTCGAAAAACGCATCGCCCACGTCAGGGTGAACGATGGTTCCATCGAAATCACAGTACATTCGAAGCGTTGCCGATGTCATCACACAGAGCCGGCCTCTCCCGGGGTCACACGATGCCGCCCCGGGGCGCTCACTGGTGCTTGGTGTCGTCGATCTTCTTGCTGTCGTCGACCTTGATATCGTCCTGGATGTCTTTTGCGGCCTTGCGGAACTCACGGATGCCCTTGCCCAGGCCCTGGGCGAGTTCGGGGATCTTCTTCGCGCCGAAGAAGACCAGCACGATGAGAAGAATGATGATGATTTCGCTGGTGCCAAGGTTGCCGAACATGGTGCCTCCTGTATCGTCAGCTCGTGGACGTCGTCATGGATTGGATGAGTGAGAGAAAGATGCCCGCCCCATCGGAGGAGCCGAGCAGGGGTTCGCAGGCGCGTTCCGGGTGTGGCATCATGCCAAGCACGTTGCCGGCCTCGTTGATGATGCCGGCGATGTTGTTGATCGAGCCGTTGGGATTGGCCCCGGGAGTCGTCTCCCCCGCTGCCGTGGCGTAGCGGAACACCACACGCCCCTCCTTCTCGAGGCGCTCGATCACGTCCGCATCTGCGGTGTAGTTGCCCTCGCCGTGCGCGATGGGCATGCGCAGCACGGCCCCGCGGGCGAGCTGTGCGGTGAAGCGCGTCTCCGCCGTCTCAACGCGCAGGTGCACATCGTGGCAGGCGAAGCGCAGGGATTCGTTCCGGAGAAGCGCTCCCGGCAACAGGCCGCTCTCGGTCAGGATCTGGAAGCCGTTGCAGATGCCGATGACGGGGCCGCCGTTGCGGGCGAATTCCACCACCTCGCGCATCACCGGCGAAAAACGGGCGATCGCACCGCATCGCAGATAGTCGCCATAGCTGAAGCCACCTGGGAGCACCACGGCATCGAAACCGGCGATCGAGTGCGACTTGTGCCACACAAATTCGGCCTGTTCACCCAGCACGTGCTTCACGGCATGGTAGGCGTCGTGATCACAGTTGGATCCGGGAAAGACGATGACAGCGAAACGCATCATGGCTGCTCCGGGTCAGGCGTCGATGCGCTCAAGCGTGAACGAATAGTCCTCCATCACCGGGTTGGCGAGGAGACGGGTGCAGGCCTGCGTCACCGCCTCCCGCACGGTGGTCTCATCGTCGTCGTCAATCAGGAGCTCAATGAGCTTTCCGGTGCGCACCGATGTGCATTTCCCGAATTCGAGCAGCGTCAGCGCATGATGGATGGCCTTGCCCTCGGGATCGAGGATCGAGGGACGGCGGCGGACGGTGATGACGGCTTTGTACATGCGTGTACCCATTATGGATGTGAATCGAGATGAATCGCTTCCGAGTCGACAGCGTCCACATCCTCCACCTCCTCCGGAGTCCTGCGGATGACCCGGATGAGCGCGGCGAGGATGCCGAAGGCTTCGATGAAGAGAAGGATGGGAAAGATGCCGCGTTCGCGCAGCACCACGGCGACGATCGCGAAAAGAACCAGCGCCCCCATCTCCCACGGGTTCGTGCGGAAGGCCCGCAGCGAGATCTTCGGGAACACGGGATACCGTATCGTGCTCACCATGAGCAGTCCGTTGCAGATCGTGAGCGCCAGCAGGACGTACTGCAACGTCGGGTTGGTCTGTATCGCCTCCGGCCCGAAGAACAGGATGAAGGACATCAGCGTGAGAGCGGAGACGGGGATCGACAGCCCGACGAAGTGATCCTTGACGAACCCCACGAGCTGGACGTTGAAGCGCGCGAGGCGCAGGGCCCCGAAGATGAGCTGGAACGCCGCGATGAGCATGCCAAACGGGTTGAACGTGTACAGCGTCAGCAGGTACAGCACCACCGACGGAGCCACACCAAAACTCACCACGTCGGCCAGGGAGTCGAGTTGCACCCCGAATTCGCTCGTTGAATGCGTCAGGCGCGCCATGAAGCCGTCGAGAAGATCGCAGACGGCGGCGAAGAAAATGTACCACGCCGCCAGCGTGAACCTGTGATCCACCGCGCTGATGATGCAGAGGAACCCGAAGAAGATGTTGAGGACGGTGAAGAGATTCGGGACAACCGACCTGCTGATGCGGATTCTCATGGGGTGGCCACGGCGGGTGATGAAGGAATGACGGCGAGTATCGTTTCTCCGGCAACGGTGACCTGATCCATCGCGACGCGGATCTCGGCGTTCACGGGCAGAAGCACGTCCACACGTGAACCGAAACGGATCATGCCGAAGCGTTCACCGGCCACGGCACTGTCGCCGACGGCGATCGGGCAGACGATCCTGCGCGCGATGAACCCGGCGATCTGTTTGAACAGGACCTTGTACCTGCCATTGTCGATTCCGATGAGCGTCCGCTCGTTGTTGTCCGAGGCCTTGTCCTCGAAGGCGACGAGGTACCTCCCTTCGATGTGGCGGAAGAATGCGACCCGACCATCCATGGGGTGACGGTTCACATGGACATTGAGCGGCGACATGAAGATGCTGATCTGCCTGACTGGCCCCCCCATGAATTCCGTCTCCTCGGCATCGATGATCTTGATCACCTTGCCGTCGGCCGGTGAAATGATGGCATCGGGCACCCGGGGCGTCACGCGATCGGGATCACGGAAGAAGTTCAGCGTGAAAAGAAAGATGAAGGCGCCGACGGCGATGAGCGCGATTTTCGCGGGCAGATTCGCAAGCAGCACACCAAGGATGACCATGCCAAGGGAGATGACCAGGATCGGAATGGCAACATCGAGGCCGTATTTCGTGATCATCGTGCGGGATCCATGTTGTGCGGGGGAGGTGAACGCATGCCGATGCAACGATCCGGAAGAGGGACCGGTCCATGATCGTGTGACAATGGCATCATGGTGTCGGAACCGGCATCTCCCAAAATAGAAAAGTCCATGGAATATGAAAAGCCAATCGCTGGTGCACCGGCGGTCTTCGTTGGTTTTCAGCGGCGCCCTCGCTAAGTTGGGTGTTTCACTTCGAAGCGCTTTTCATGACCATCAACCAGTTTTTCTTTCGCAACCGCAGCTACACCCCCATCCCCTGGCTTCTCGTGATGGTCGTGTTCGCACGGCCGGAACCCTGGAG
Organism: uncultured Chromatiales bacterium; assembly: GCA_964449305.1. Taxonomy (GTDB): domain Bacteria; phylum Bacteroidota; class Ignavibacteria; order SZUA-365; family CAYQST01; genus CAYUYM01. Next base: position 10,401 of record CAYUYM010000084.1, read on the forward strand.
CCTGATCACCGGCTTCCTCATCGCCGCGCTCGGGGAGTTCACCCGTGCCTCGGGCGTGTTCTACGTCGGCAGCGAGACGCGCGTCACCGGCGAGGTGGGAGCCAGCCGCCTCGTGACCTCGGGCCCCTTCGCCCATGTCCGCAATCCGCTCTACCTGGGCAACATGCTCATGTACCTCGGCATCGGCATCATGTCCCTCGCCCTCTTCCCCTGGCTCCAGATCGCGGCCTTCCTCTTCTTCCTGCTCCAGTACATCCTCATCGTGCTGGAGGAGGAACGCTTCCTGCGTGAAAAATTCGGGGACGAGTATCGCCGCTACACCGAGATGGTCCCACGCTTCATCCCCCGCCTCACCGCCTCCTCCGAGCACCGCGGCACGGCACACATCGACTGGAAGGCCGGCTGGCGCTCCGAGACGCGGACGCTCCAGGCCCTGGGCCTCACCTCCCTCCTGATCCTCATCATCTGGTTCCTCCAGTGGCGCAGCATTCTGTGATGATCATCGCCGGAGAGGCCTCCGGCGACAAGTACGGCGCCCTCGTGATTGAAGCGCTCCGGCACCACCTGCCGGACTGCCGCTTCTTCGGCATCGGCGGCGACCACATGGAGGCCGCCGGGTGCGAGACGCTGTTCCATGTCCGCCAGACCTCGTTCATGGGCTTCGTGGAGGTGGCACGCAACCTCGGCACCGTTCGGGCCATGTTCCGCACCTGCCGCAAGGCGCTGGCAGAACGACGCCCCTCTGCCCTGCTCCTCATCGACTACCCCGGGTTCAACATGCGCCTCGCCCGGGACGCGCGTGCCATGGGCATCCCCGTCGTCTACTTCATCTGCCCCCAGGTCTGGGCCTGGGGCGCCAACCGCGTCAGGAAAATGGCATCGCGTGTGAACCACCTCGCCGTGGTCTTCCCCTTCGAGGAACAGCTCTTCCGCGACGCCGGCGTTCCAACCACCTTCGTCGGCCACCCCCTGCTCGATGTTCTCCGCCCGATACCACGGCAGGGCTTCCTCGCCACCCACGGTCTCGCCGACACGCCCATTCTCGGCCTCTTCCCCGGGTCGCGTCGGCAGGAGATCCGACGCATGCTCCCCGTAATGCTCCAGGCTGCTCGACTCCTCCGCGAGCGTGTCCCCTGCCAGCCCGTCATCGGCGCCGCCAATGTGCCGGATGAGGTGTTCGCCTCCCATGGCTGGGACGGCTCGGTCGCCCTCGTCCGCGGGGCGACGCATGCGCTCATGCAGCACGCACAGGTCGCCATCGTCACCTCGGGCACGGCCACAGTGGAGACAGCCCTGTTCGAGACCCCCATGGTCATCGCCTATCGCGCATCACGCCTCAATTACGAGATAGGCCGGCGGCTGGTCAATGTCTCCTTCATCGGCATGCCGAACATCCTCGCAGGTCGTGGCATCGTGCCCGAGCTGATCCAGCAGGACTGCACACCTGAGCGGCTTGCCGCCGAGGCCGTGGCCCTCATGGAACACACTGCGGCACGCAGCGCCATGATCGGGAACCTCCGTGAGGTTCGCACGCTTCTTGGCACACCCGGCGCAGCCGCACGCGTCGCTGACATCGTGCGGGGCGTCATGGATTCCACAGACTGATTTCACGGTATCGACAACGCACCACACCGGGGCGACTGCTTTCCGGCCAGTATTGATCGTCGGTCCCGACGATCGCGTGATGCAATGACAGAGGCGTCTTACACAAACATTTCGCCATCGGCGAGGCGGTAGCCCCGCAGGAAGGCATCGGTCGTCATTGCGCGTGATCCCGCAAGCTGGATCTCATGGATTTCGACGGCATCGTGGCCGCAGGCGATGACGAGCCGCCCGTCGTGAAGGGTGACCATGCCCGGCGGGGAATCCTGGTGCAGGTGCAGCAGCGAGGTGCGATGCACCTTCAGGGTTGCAGAGCGATGCGTGGTCCACGCCGAGGGCACGGGGTTCATCCCGCGCACCAGGTTGTGCACATCGGCAGCCGGCAGGCGCCAGTCGATGCGCGCCATCTCACGGAAAATGCGCGGGGCGGTGGTGGCGGCCGCGTCGTCCTGTGTCCGCGGCTGGAGCGCGTCCCGCGCAAGCAGATCGAGCGTCTCGACAACGACGTCCGCCCCGAGTGCTGCGAGGACGTCGTGCAGGTCACCCGCCGTCATGTCGGGCCCGATCGCCGTCTCGCGCTGGAGGAGGATGGTGCCGGTGTCCACCTTCCGGCGGATGAAGAAACTGGTGACGCCCGTTGTGCGCTCGCCTCGGATCACGGCCCATTGGATGGGGGCAGCGCCCCGGAATCGGGGGAGAAGCGATCCGTGGAGATTGATGGCGCCGTGCGGCGGCATGGTGAACACCTCCTCCGGCAGGATGCGGAATGCCACGACGATGAACACGTCGGCCTGGAACGCGCGCAACTGTTCGAGAAACGCCGGGGAGCGGAGATCCTCCGGCTGGAGCACCGGAAGCCCGGCCTCAAGCGCCACCTCCTTCACCTCGGACGCCTGCATGCGGAGTCCCCTGCCCTGTGGCTTGTCCGGAACGGTGACCACCGCACGCACCTCGTGCGTTGATGCCAGCAGCCGTCGCAATGTGACTGCGGCAAACCCGGGAGTCCCCATGAACACGATGGTCATGCAGAACCCGCTCTTCAGAAACGGGGCGACTTGCCCGTGAGCACCTGTTGCACCTCAAGATCGGCGATGGGATAATCAGTCTCCATCTCCCCCACCATGATCTTCTTGAGTGAGGACATGATGAGGCGCTTGCGCAGCCCGCGGAGATGGTCCGTCATGAACACACCGTTGAGATGGTCCACCTCGTGCTGGATGACACGGGCCAGGAAACCATCGGCCTCGACTTCCTGCGGTTCGAACTTCTGATCCATGTAACGGACATGGAGGAGCTCCGAACGCTCCACTTCCACACGCACCTGCGGCACACTCAGGCACCCCTCCTCATACGTGATCATGTCCCCCCATTCGTCATCGATCACCGGGTTGATCATGACCAGCGGCCTGCTGTCCTTGTACTCCTCCACATCCGACAGGTCGATGACGACGATCGAATGCCCGGAGCCGACCTGGTTGGCTGCGAGCCCGACACCGCGCGCCTGCTTCATCGTGTCGTACATGTCGACGACAAGCGTGCTGATGGCGTCGGTGAGGGATGTGACGTCGCGCGTCTTTTCGCGCAACACTCGCGCGTTGTAGGTGTAGATGGGCAGAATAGCCATGTGTGTCCTGAAATGTGGAATCGTTACCTTGCAGATGACGTCGGCATCATCCACAATGAGGCAATGTATGAAACTCGGAATCAACGGAAAAACGGCATTCATCGCGGGATCCAGTCAGGGGATCGGTCGCGCCGTGGCAGAAGCGCTGGCAACGGAGGGCTGCAGCATCGTCCTCTGCGCCCGGAACGAGGCCCCGCTTCTCGCCGCCCGCGACGCAATCCACCACGCACACCAGGTGCCCGTCCATGCCATCGCCGCGGATCTCGACACGAG
>CAYUYM010000085.1:0-13896 GCA_964449305.1 uncultured Chromatiales bacterium
GCGGACGTTCCGCGGTGATGACCACCTCGTTTTTCAGTTCCACCACCTGCTCGCCGATCTGGATGTTGATGCGCGTGGTGAGGTCGATGTTCACCACCACGTTGGCCACCGTCACCGGAGCGTACCCAATGGCACTTGCGCGCAGCTCATGGCGGCCGGGGGCGACGTTGATGATGGTGTAATTGCCATCGAGATCGGTGGCGGCCCCCTGCGAGGTGCCAACGATCACGACGGCCACTCCCGGGATGCCTTCACCGGTCTTGCTGTCGGTCACCTTTCCGGCGATCTTGCCGGTGTTGCCGGCGGTGAGTGACCAGGTCAGAAGGATCAGGAGCAGGGGAACAAGCGATACCCGTGTTCTCATACGCGTTTCCTGGTGTGTGGGTGAGTATGTCGATGCAGTGATTGTCGCATGGTGGTGTTGGAGGCTGTGGGGATGCACGCCTGCGCTGGCGGCATCAGCCGCGGTGTTCCATGGTGGTGTTGCGGACGATGAGTTCGGGGGTGAACTCGCGGTGGATGGGCGCGGATCCCGGGGTTGCGATGATGTCGAGCAGGCGTTCGGTGGCGAGGAAACCCATCTGATAGATCGGTTGGCGCACTGTCGTCAGATCGTAGTTGCGGGCCAGCTCGATGTCGTCGAAGCTGACGATGGACATGTCGTCCGGGCAGGCGAGGCCGTGTTCCTTGAGCGCGCGCAGGGCACCGATGGCCTGGATGTCGGAGGCGACGAACACCGCCGTGGGGCGCCTGTCAGACGGGAGTGCGAGGATCTCGCGCATCGCGTCGTGTCCCGCCTCCTCGCTGAAGCCGTCGTTGCGCGCGTGGTCAGGCGGGTGAAACACGCCGGCCGATGTCACCTCATGGTGCGAGGAGAGGAAGGAAAGATAGCCCTGGAGCCGTTCCGCCGATGGGAAAGCCTCAGGACAGCCGTTGATCATGGCCACATGCAGGTGCCGGAGCGTCATGAGGTGGTTCACCGCGTGGAACACGCCGACGCTGTTGGAGATGGTGAAGGAATCGAAGCTCTTATGGTAGCGGTCGATGAGGACGAAGGGGATGCGGCGTTCCAGGATGGTGTCCTCGAACTGCGGCGGAACGGCCTCCGACGCGAGGATGATGCCGTCCACATGCCCGCCGCGGAGGGAGCGGTGGAGGTAGCCGGAAAGCTGGTCGTGGTGGTTGACCCCGCAGAGGATGAGGTCGTACTCCTTTGCGTAGAGGCAGTCCTGTATGCCGCGAAGCAGTTCCACGAAGAAGTAGTTCGTGATGAAGGGCATGATGGCCGTGAGCGTCCTGCCCGTGCGGCGGGCGAGGCGCTGCGCGGAGGCATTGGGCCGGTAGTCGAGCTGCGCGGCGATCTCCAGCACCAGCCGGCGCGTCTTGTCGGACACCGATGGATGATTGTTCAGCACACGGGACACCGTGCCGATGCCCACCTGCGCCTTTCGAGCGATATCGTAGATCGTGAAGCCCAACCGTCACCTCGCGCTGTTGTCTGCCATCACACTTCCTCCAAATCATGGAAGCACTTCCAAGGTACATCGGGGAAATGTGAGAGTCAACCTTCATGGTTCTGTGACAAGGATTTACGGCTGTCGCCGCAGATCGGGTCACGTACTGCACAAAGGTTGAAGCCAAACATGGAAGCACTCCCAGTTTGTTCCGGCGGGGTGGGGGGAAAGGCATGGAGGAATCGCATCGGCGCTGTATCTTGTCGTACACATCATCCATGTTCCACACAGCCCCGCCCGCCATGCTCCGTCACACATCCCTCGTCCTGAGCCTCATGCTTGTTGTGCAACTCGCCGCCTGCGCGCAGGAACACCACACCGTCACGCGCGTTGTCGATGGTGACACCTTTGTCATCGAAACGGGCGAGCGTGTGCGCCTGCTCGGCGTGGACACGCCGGAGAAATGGGAGTCCGCCAAGCTGGACCGCGATGCCGAACGCACGGGGCACGACAGGAAGCTCATCCAGGCGCTGGGGGAGAAGGCCTCGGCCTTCGCAAAGGCGCTGGTGGAGGGGAAGCGTGTGCGTCTTGAAGGCGACCCCATCAACTCCGACAAGGACAAGTACGGCAGGCTGCTGCGCTATGTCTACCTGGAGGACGGCACCTTCGTGAACATGACGCTGGTGCGCGAGGGGTATGCAAACGCCTACACACGCTTCCCGCTGACGAAGACGGACGAGTTCCTCGCCGCGCAGCGCGATGCCCGCGAGCACAGACGCGGCCTCTGGGCCGACGACGTCTTCGCCAACGATGCACCCGCCCAGGCGCCCGCCGCAGCACCTGCGCCCGCACCTGCGGTGGCGCCACAGAAGGCGACAGGGAAGTACTGGATCAACAGCTCATCAATGACACGGCACAACAGCGGATGCAAATACTTCGGAAAGACACGGAACGGGTGGTTCACGGACACACCCGAGGGGAAGGCGTGCAGCCAGTGCGGGGGGTGAGTGGATGAAAGAGTTCCAGAGTTGAAGGGTTGAAGAGTTGAAGAGGTCTGAAACCGCGGGCGTGGCGTGGTTGGACAGGGTGAAGCGGTTCCTCCCTGGAATTCCGCATTTGGATTTTCGACGAATTCGTCGTATATTCGTGAACTGCTTTGCCGACGCCATCCTAGCTCAGCTGGTAGAGCAGCTCATTCGTAATGAGCAGGTCATCGGTTCGAATCCGATGGATGGCTCCCCCTGAAACCCCCGCTTCCCTCGAACGGGGGTTTTTCCTTTGTACACAGCAGGCGTGACGTGCCCCATTGTTTTCCGCCTTTCCAATCCCTATCATGCGCCCTTGTTTCACCGTCCGGGACGGCCGGGCATGCACCGATCTCCTCGAATCCGCCTCATCCTGCACGGCCTCGCGCTGTGTTTCGCGTCCCTGCTGGCGGTCCCTGCTGTGCAGGCACAGGACCACCTTGACGGCATTGTTCCCGACACGGGGCTGGTGCGTCTCGTTCTGCTCCAGTCCCTCGATCCCATCGTGGGAACGGTGGCGGAGATCGATGCGGAGCAGGTCACCATTCGCACACAGGCCGGCACGCTGAAGGAGTTCCGGCGAACCATGGTGCTCCACGCGCACGAGCTGTATCACTTCGTCGACGCGTCTCCACCCGCGCCTGCCGTCGACAGCACAGACCGGGTGCTTGAGCTGCGCGGGGGTGTCCTGCTCGTGGGCCGCATCATGACCATGAACGACAGCGTCATCATCATGCGTCGCAACGACGGCCGGCATCTCAGCATCCCGATCGCGGCCACCCTCTCGCCGAGACTGTTCCGTGACGGCGATGGCTCTCCGGCAGCCGTCGCCCCCCCCGCCCCGGATCAGCATTCCAGTGCCCTCTTCTTTTCACCAACCGCGCGTCCGCAGCAGCGGTTCACCATCTCGTGGATAGAGGGCGTGATCGGCGCTGCGTCGGTGGGCATCGGCGACGTCCTGTCGCTGTCCGTGCTCGGCACCTTTGGTGGCGGAATGGGGTTCGCCAAGATCACCATCCTCAACACGCCGTTCATCACCGTGGCGGCTTGCGGAAGCGCCAACCTCAATGGCGATGGCGTCGGCCCCGGCGGCATCGTGACAATCGGTGACGACGACAACGCCCTGACCGTGGGGCAGTTTTACTCGGACGGGAACCTGTCCTGGACCATCATCGGCGGCGAGATTCGGATCGGCCCACGCGTGAAGCTCATGATGGAGAACTTCATCACCTCCAGCGGGTACAGGACCGACAACGCGTTCCACATCTTTGGTGTGCGCGGCGGTCTGGGGAAGTCCATCCTCTGGGAGTTCGGCATGCTCATCATGAATCACGTCGGCAGCTCGAACTCCGGCAGGCATGAGGACTACTTCCCGCTGCCCTTCGGGGCTCTGCATTTCCTTTTCTGAGGTGTCAGGCCCGCGTGTGCACCGGTTTTTCTTTCACCACCGGTTGCGCTAGTTTGCATGAAGAATGTGCGCCTCGGCGCACCTGCTTTTCTTCACGCATCTGAGGAATTCATGAAACATGTCATGCTCGCTTCCATCCTGCTCGTGATGGCGGCCCTCGTCGTTTCCTGCAACAAACCCAAACTTGGACATACGAAATCCATGCCCGAAGACCTTCCCTCCCTCGAGGAGCGCTTCGCCTCCTACGCCCCCGTCACGCTCAGCGCCGATCTCTCGCACCTCACGCCGAAGGAGCGGCAGGTGGTGCAACTCCTGGTGGAGGCGGCGAGGATCGCCGACGACATCTTCTGGATGCAGACCTCGCCCGATGCCATCGCCGTGCGTGATTCGCTCGATTCGCTCACCACACCGGAGGCGGACATGCTTCGTCGCTACGTCCGCATCAACTACGGCCCCTACGACCGCATCTACAGCGGCGTGCGCTTCACCGGCACAGGGCCGGAGATGAAGCCGCCCGTGGCGAACTTCTATCCGCAGGACATGTCGCGCGAGGAGTTCGAGGAGTATGTGACGAAGAATCCCGCACAGAAGGAGGCCCTGGAAAGCCAGTACACCATCGTGAAGCGCGAGGGGAGGGGACTCGTGGCGGTGCCCTTCCACGAGGCATACAAGGAAAAGGTGGACGCCCTGGCCGCCAAGCTGGAGGAGGCCGCCAAGCTCGCGGACAACCCGACGCTGCGGAAATACCTCACGCTGCGCGCCAAGGCCGTCCGCACCGACGACTACTACGAATCCGATCTTGCATGGATGGACCTTGACAGCCCCATCGACGTTGTCATCGGCCCCATCGAGAACTATGAGGACGAGCTCTTCAACTTCAAGACGGCCTACGAGGCGGCGGTGCTGGTGAAGGATGCAGACGGGACGCGCGAGCTGCAGATGTTCAACTCGCACATCGATGCCTTCGAGAAGAATCTCCCCGAGGATCCGAAGTACATCCGCGAGCACGCGGGCTCGGCCAATGTGATCGAGGTGGTGAACGTGGTGCATTTTGCCGGTGATTTCCAGAAGGGCGTGAAGACCATCGCGGCCTCGCTGCCCAACGATCCGCGTGTGACACAGGCACGCGGCGGCAAGAAGCAGATGTTCAGGAACATGATGGAGGCGAAGTTCGACAAGATCGTCGCGCCCATCGGCGGCCGCATCCTCGAGGCCACGCTCATCCCCTTTGTGGACCGGAAGGCCTTCACGAACTTCGTCACGCTCCATGAGATCTCGCACACGCTCGGCCGCGGCTATGTGTATGGCAACGACACGCTGTCCGTACGCCGCGCGCTCAGGGACCGGTATTCCGCCATCGAGGAGTGCAAGGCCGACGTCCTCGGGCTCTACAACAACCGCTACCTGCTCCAGATCGGCGCCATCACGCCCGACTTCATGAAGCGGCTGCTCGTCACCTACGTGGTCGGGCTCTACCGCTCACTGCGCTTCGGCGCGGAGGAGGCACACGGTCTGTCGAACCTCATCCAGCTGAACTTCCTGCGCGAGAAGGGCGTGATCAAGGTGATGAGCGACGGACGCATCAGCATCGACGAGCGTTCCTTCATGGACCAGGTGGGCCTGCTCGCACGCGAGGTGCTCACCATCGAGGCCGACGGCGACTACGACCGCGCCAACACCCTCATCGACCAGCACGGAAAGCTCACGCGCGAAATCCAGGACATCGTCTCACAACTCAAGGACATTCCGCGGGATCTGGATGTGTCGTATCAGTGAATGCGGGTGAATGGAGAATGGTGAATATGGCAGAACAGGAAGCAGGAATGATGAGGGTGGCGGTTCAGCATGAGCCGGTGTGAAGGACGTTGACGGCACAAGGCAGGCCGGCCATTGTCTGTGCCCCAACACCTTCCTGTTTCCTTTCACCCATTCCGCCCCATGTGTGCAGGGCCGCTGGTCATCAGAACAGATTCTTCTTCCACAAAAACACCACGGACAGCACCACGATGAGTGTGGTGAGGCCGAGGATGAAGGCGAAGGCCATGGGGCTGTCCTGAAGGGGCAGCGGGACGTTCATGCCGAAAAAGCTCGATACCATGGTGGGGATGGCAAGCACGATGGTGATGCTCGTGAGGAGCTTCATGACCATGTTGAGGTTGTTGGACACCACCGAGGCGTAGGAATCCATGAGCCCGCCAAGGATGCTGCTGTAGATCTGCGTCATCTCGAGGGCCTGGTCGAACTCCACCATCACGTCTTCCATGAGTTCCACGTCATCCTCCGACCAGCGTATCTGCTTGGATCGCATGAGGCGGCGGAGGATGGTCTGGTTCGAGCGCAGGGAGGTGGTGAAGTAGACGAGCGTCTTCTCGAGGCCGAGCAGTTCGAAGAGCTCCTTGTTCTTCATCGACCGGTGGAGCTTGGCCTCGCTTTCGTCGGTCTGCCGGTTGATGTGCTTCAGGTAGCGCAGGTAGTAGGAGGCGGTGCGCGAAAGGAGCTGGAGGAGGAAGCGGTTCTTGTTCGTGGTCTGGAAGTTCTTGATGCGGTTTGTCTTGAACTCCTCGAGGATGGGCGTCCGCCGCAGGCAGATGGTGATGAAGTAGTCCGGCAGCATGATCATGCCGAGCGGCAGTGTGGAGATGACGAACTCCGACCGGTCCTTCTCGTCGGGAAACTCCACGATGGGAATGTCCACGATGGTCAGGATCTGGTGTTCATCGAACTCGATGCGCGAGCGCTCCTCGGAGTCCAGGGGATCCTTGAGGAAGTCCAGCTCGATCTCCAGTTTCTCGGCGATCGACTGGATCTCCGCCTCGGTCGGGGCCACCATGTCGATCCAGCATCCCTTCTGTGACGTGGGGATGCAGGCGAATGGCGTCGTGTCGCTGGAATGGTAGAAATCGACCATGTTCGCACCCTTCCGAATTGGGCTTTTGGGGAATCTCGTGAAGTGAGCGGACCGGCGGCTCACGTCGATCAATATCACGAAATCCCCGCAAATGTCAATACGAGAATTCAGTGAAGACGTGCCAGCGTCGCGTACCTCCGCCATGCCTCCCGCCCGTCACCGGGTGAAGCACCGACCACTTCGCTGCACTTGCTTCACGCGGTTCCAATTGCGACAATCTGCACCATTCCACACTCAGACCATTTCACCTTCCGTCATGCAATATGGGAATTCACGACAATTTCCGCCGGAATCGCAGCACAGCGAGCGACATGAGCGTCACGCCAAACCCCGCCATGGCCAGCGTCTCGGGAAGCAGCTCGTCGAGCGTGGATCCCTTCAGGTAGATCTCCCGCAGCACGGTCAGGAAGTAGCGCACCGGATTGGCCATGGAGATGATCTGGACCGAATCCGGCATGTTGGCGATGGGGACGAAAAAGCCGCTGAGCAGGATGGAGAAGATCATGAAGAACCAGGCCACGAAAAGCGCCTGCTGCTGCGTCTCGGAGATGGTGGAGATGAAGATGCCGAGGGAGAGCGTGGTGAGGATGAAGAGGGCGGACTCCCCGAGCAGCAGGAGGATGCTGCCTTTGACACCGATGCCGAACACGAGCCACACGAAGGTCATCGTCAGCATGATCTCGATGAAGCCGAGGATGGCGAAGGGCAGCACCTTGCCCAGGATGAGCTGCCAGGCACGGATGGGCGTCACCATGAGCTGTTCAAGCGTCCCGATCTCCTTCTCCCGCACGATGGCCATGCTTGTGAGGAAGAGGGTGATGATGACGAGGATCATCGCCACCACGCCGGGGATGATGTAGACGCGCGACTCGAGGTTCGGGTTGTACCAGAAGCGCGGTTCGGCCTCCACACGGCGGGCGCCGCGTTGCGCCATGGCCAGGCGCGGCTCGCCACTCACCACATCCACCTGGTACCGTGAGAGGATGTCCATCGCGTAGCCCGTGGCAATGCCGGCGGAGTTGCCGTCGAGCGCGTCGACGAGGAGCTGCAGAGCCGGCCGCGATCCGCGGATCACGTCGCGCGCGAAGTTGGCCGGGATGGAGAGGGCCAGGCTTGCCCTGCCCTCATCGAGCCAGGCCGGAAGACGCGTCACGTCGTCCTCCACATCCACCACGCGGAAGTAGCGGCTGTGGAGGAAGTGGCCGATGAGCTCGCGGCTCATGGGCGTGCGGTCAGCGTCGTGGATCACGAGCCGCACGTCCAGCACATCGGTGGTGACCGCGTTGCCGATCACGAACAGCTGGAGGAGCGGCGCCACGAAGAGGATCGCGATCATGGACCTGTCCCGGAAGATCTGCCGGAACTCTTTCTTCATCAGATGGAGGATTCGCTGCATGCGTCGGAGGGGTGCTGTGGGTGGACGGAAATCATTCGAGTGTGGTCTTGAAGCGCTTTGTGGCGAGGGTGAGCATGACGATGCCGATGCCGGTCAGCACGGCGGCGTGCCGCCACAGCTCCGACAGCCCGTTGCCCTTGAGCATGATGCCCCGGATGATGGTGAGGAACCAGGTGGCGGGGATCACCTGCGAGAGCCATTGGAGCACCGTCGGCATGGAGGCGATGGGGAAGAGGAAGCCGCTGATCATGATGGTGGGAAGGATGGTGGCCATCAGCGTCATGAGCATGGCGATCTGCTGGCTGCGGGCCACGGTGGAGATGAGCAGGCCGAAGCTCAGCGCCACAAAGATGTACACGAGCCCGAGCGCGGCGATGAGGACGAGACTCCCGCGGATCGGCACGTCGAAGAGGATCTGCGAGAAGAGGAGGATCATCGATGCATTGAAGAAGCCGAGCAGGATGTAGGGCGCAACCTTGCCCACGACGATCTCCACCGGGTGCACCGGCGAGACGAGGATCTGCTCCATCGTGCCCGTCTCCTTTTCGCGCGTGATGGCGATGGAGGTGAGAAGCGCGCTGATGAGCAGCAGGATGAGGGCGATGAGTCCGGGCACGAAGAAGTTCGTGGACTTCATGTCCGGGTTGTAGAGGAAGCGCGGCTCGATGGCGAACAGGCCCGCGGGCATCGTGGAATGCTGGTCCGAGTAGACGCGCAGCACCTGGTTGCAGTAGTTGTTGATGAGCGTGCCGACATTCGAGTCCGAGGCGTCGATCACGATCTGGACGCGCGTGACCGGCTCGGTGGCCTGGGTGGAGGAGAAATCCCGCGGGATGACGAGCACCATGCGTACCGCACGCGTGTGGAAGAGGCGCTCCACCGTTCCGCGCTCCACGGGCACGGCGCGGTGGACGAAGAAGCCGTTGCGCTCGAAGTTCTCGATCAGGGCGCGACTCTCCGGTGTGGCGGCGTCGTCGATCACGGCAAAGGGGATGTTGCGCATGTCGAGCGTGATGGCGTAGCCGTAGAGCACGATCATGAGGATGGGCATGAGCACGATGATGAGCAGGGAGCGCCAGTCCCGGAAGATGTGGATGAACTCCTTGCGGATGATGCAGAGGATGCGGCGCTTCATTGGTTCCCCCCTCCAACCAGGTGGATGAAGATGTCCTGCATGGAGGTCATGCCGTGTTTCTCCTTGATGGCCGTGGGGTTGCCCATCTCGATGATGCGTCCTTCATACATGATGGACAGTCGGTTGCAGTATTCCGCCTCGTCCATGTAGTGCGTGGTCACGAACACCGTCACCCCCTGGGTGGTGAGCTCGTTGATGATGCGCCAGAAATTGCGGCGCGAGATGGGGTCGACGCCGCCGGTGGGTTCGTCGAGAAAGATGATCGAGGGGTCGTGCAGCATCGAACAGCCGAGCGCGAGGCGCTGCTTCCATCCCAGCGGGAGCGAGCGGGTCAGATCACCTCCGTGCCCCGTGAGACCGAGCTCCGCCAGGAGGCGGTCGGTCTTCTCCCGGATGCGCCGACGGTCGAGGCCGTAGATGCCGCCATAGAACTCGATGTTCTCGACCACGGTGAGGTCCTCGTAAAGCGAGAATTTCTGGCTCATGTAGCCGATGTTCTCCTTGATGGCGTGTGCCTGGCGGTGGATGTCGAAGCCCGCCACCGTGGCATGGCCCGAGGTGGGCGGCAGCAGGCCGCAGAGCATGCGGATGGCCGTGGTTTTCCCCGCGCCGTTGGCGCCGAGGAAACCAAAGATCTCGCCGCGTTTCACCTCCAGGCTGATGCTGTCCACTGCGGTGAAGTCACCGAAGCGTTTGGTGAGTCCGTCGACACGGACGGCGATGTCGTCATTCATGGCCGCCCTCCCGGATGAGGGAGATGAACACATCCTCGAGCGATGGCTCGATGCGGCGGAGGTCGACGGGGCACCCTGCCAGGACCTCCACGTCCCGTCGCAGACGCGCCACGTCCATGCCGGGATCGGTGGTGAGGTGCAGGCTGTCACCGAAGGCCTGCACCGAACGGACGCCCGGGATGCCCTCGAAGGCGGCGGCGCGTGTCACGAGCGCGAGGTCGTGGAGCGCGTGCACCTCGCCATGCATGAGCGTGGTGAGCGCGGACGGCTCCCCATGCGCCAGGATGCGTCCCTCATGCATGATGGCGACGCGGTCGCACTGCAGCGCCTCGTCCATGTAGGGCGTGGAGACGAGGATGGTGACATGTTGCGCACGGAGCTCGCGCAGAATGGCCCAGAACTCGTTTCGTGAAACGGGATCGACGCCCGTCGTGGGCTCATCGAGCACAAGCACAACAGGGTCGTGGATGAGCGTGCAGGAGAGGGCGAGCTTCTGTTTCATCCCGCCCGAGAGACGGCCCGCGAGCCGCGTGCTGAAGTCCTGGAGACGGGAGAAGCGGTACAGGCGCTCCTTGCGCGCCGGCACCTCGTGCCGCGGCACGGCAAAGAGGTCGGCGAAGAACTCGAGGTTCTGATCCACCGACAGGTCGGGGTAGAGGGAGAAGCGCTGGGGCATGTAGCCGGTGGTGGCACGGATGCGACCCACCTCACGGCGCACATCATGCCCGGCCATGGTCAGCTCCCCGGTGTCGGGCCGGAGGAGGGTGACGAGCGTGCGCAGCGTGGTGGTCTTGCCCGCACCGTCGGGGCCGATGAGCCCGAAGAGCTCCCCCTCCTCCACGTCGAGCGACATGTCACGCACGGCCTGCACGCTGCCATAGGCCTTGGAGAATCCGCTGATGTGTATCGCCGGCATGTCACCGCGCCTTCTGGAGGATGACGGACACGGGCATGCCGATCTTGAACACGCCGTCGTTGTTCGGGATGCGGATGCGAGCCTGGAAGACGAGCATGGTGCGCGTCTCCTCGGTGAGGATGGTCTTCGGGGTGAACTCCGCACGCGGGGAGATCCACGACACCGTCCCCTCGAAGCTGCGGTCGGGCATGCCGTCCACCTGCACCTGCACCTTCTGCCCCATGGTGATGAAGGGGAGCTGCTCCTCGGCCACGTAGATCTTCGTCCACATGTCGGTGAGGTCCGCGATCTCGCACACGGGCCCGCCTGGTGTGAGGAACTCGCCGGGCTCGGTGTAGGTGACGAGCACGGCCCCGGCGAGCGGCGAGGCGACCACGGCGTCACGTATCTGTGTCTGCACGATCTTGCGTCCCGAGGCGAGCTGTGCCTGCTTCTCGGTGAGGGCCTCAAGCGCGAGGCGGGCCGCGGTGAGCTGCTCATCGGCCGCATCGAGCGCCGCCTTCAGATCGTCCACGGACTGCTGTGTGGTGGCACCGGAGCGGAGCAGTGCGGTGAAGCGGTCGAGCCGCAGCCGAAGATTCTCCCGGTTGATGGTGGCGGCGCGGAGCTGCGCGCGGGCGGACTCCTTCTGCCGCTCGAGCTCCACCGTCTGGGCCTCGCTCTGTTCGATCTGGTAGCCGAGCTTCGAGGCCTCGATCACTGCAAGCGTGTCGCCGGGCGACACGAGCCGCCCCTCGTCCACGAGGAGGCGGGTCACCAGGCCGGCGTTCTGGGCGCTCACGCGCGTGGTGGTGGCATCGAGGATGCCGGTGAAGCGGAGGGTGGAGTCGTCCTTCTGCGAGCACTGCGAGAGGAGGACGAGCGAAAGCATGGCGGTGATGCGCAGTGGCAGCGCGAGGCGGGAGCGGTGGCGCGACGTGGAGGTGATGGGGGTGTGCATGGTGATGAGGGATGCGGGGTGATGGATGGGGGATGTCATTGTGCCTCCAGCCCGAGGATGGCGGTGAGTTCGGTGAGTTTCAGTGAGTGGTCCATGTGCGCCTGCTCCAGGCGGATGAGGGCGGTGGTCAGCGAGGTCTCGGCGTCGACGAGTTCGGTGGTGGTGGAGAGGCCCTCGCGAAGGCGGCTCTGGACCAGGGCCATGCGCTGCCGTTCCAGCACGATCTGCGCTTCAAGAAGGCGGATGGATTCGGTGCGGTCGTGCAGGTCGTTCTGGAGAAGGCCGATCTGCGTGCGGATCTGGCGCTGGAGCTGATCGCGCCGCAGACGGGCCTTGTCGATCTCGAGGTGGGAGCGCTCCACCGCGTTCCTGTCCGCCCTCCATGCCCAGAGGTTCCATTCCAGGCGGATGCCGGCGGTGTAGTAGGCCATCCAGTCGTTCGTCACCTGGTCCACGCCGGGGCGTCCGTAGCGGAGCGCGGCCGAGGCGGTGATCGACGGCAGGAGGGCGGCGCGGCTCATGCGTTCGCCGAGGCGGCCGATTTCCTCGGTCTCGGTGAGGGCGCGGAAATCGCGGCGTGTGTCGAGTGCGATGGCAAGGAGGTCGCCGACTGGTGCGTCTTCATGCGGCGAGGAGGCGATGGTGCCCGGTTCCACATCGAAGGGCGTGTCGAGTCCGGTAGCCTGCATGAGTTGGAGGATGACGCGTTCATACTGGCTGGCCGCGGCGGAGCGTTCCACCGCGATCTGGCGCAGGCGCGTGGAGAGGAGGAGGGTGTCGTAGGCCAGCGCCTGCCCCTCGGCGAGCTGGGCGCGCCGCATGGCGAGGGCCTGGTCGATGGCGCGCTGTTGCTGGTCGAAGATGGCGAGGCTGCCATGGGCAAGCTGGGCGCGCCGGTAGGCGGTGACGATGGCGTTGTGCACATCGATGCGCGCACCCTCGAGCGTGAGGGCGGCGACGCGCTCGCCGGCGCGCTGCACGTCCACCGCCGTCGACAGGCGGTTGCCCATGTACAGTGGCACGGAGACGCTGAGAGCGGCGTCATAGACGTTGCCGTCGCCAAAGGAGATGTGCCGGGGGGGGATGCCGAGGCCCGGGATGGCGAAATCGATGCCGCCTGTTTCGGAGACGTGTTGGTAGGACGCGGTGAGATCGACGCGGGGCAGCCGCGCCGCGGCGGCGATGTCGGCGGCGAGGGCGGCCTGCCGGTGCTCCGCATCGCGCAGTCGCACGGCCTCCTGCCCGGCGGCACGGGCGGTGAGCTCTGACAGCGGCAGCACCCGGCGCTGCGCGAGCAGTGTTCCCGGGAGGAGGAGGAGGAGGAGGAGGAGGAGAGTGCGTGCGTTCATGAAGCCTCCGGTCGCGGCGCGAGGCCGTGGTAGATGATGGAAAAGATGTGCTCCCTGCGATCGCGCCCGAAGCGCTCCCGATCGATGTGGGCATCGGGTTCGAAGATCTCGAAGATCGGTGTGGCGACGTAGTGATAGACGCATGCGCCGAACAGCGTGAGGAGGAGCTGTGCGGGATCGACGCGGACAATCTCACGCCGCTTCATCGCTGCCGTGATGTGCTGGATGAGCATGCGGGGCGGGTCGATGATGTCGTCGGCGAAGGCCTTGCGGAAGTTCGTCTTGAACGTCTCCGCCCCGTCGAGGAATTCGCGCATCACAAAGCGGATGAGCGCCGGATTCGCATCGAGGATGCCCGTGTACCGCACGATGAAGCCGCGGAGTGTGTCGGCAAAGCTGCCCTCCGCCACGAGGGCCTCACGCATGAGCATGAAGTACCGCCGGAAGATGTATGCGAAGACGGCGTCGTAGAGCCTGTCCTTCGAGCGGAAGTAGTAATGCACGAGCGCCTTGTTGATCCCGGCCCTGTCGGCGATCTCCTGCATGCGCGCCCCTGCACGCCCCTGTGTGGCGAACACCTCCATGGCGGCGAGGAAGACCACGTCGAACTCCAGTCCCTTGGCGGCGTGCA
>CAYUYM010000086.1:0-13840 GCA_964449305.1 uncultured Chromatiales bacterium
ACGAACCTCCTGGGTGTTGAAGAGGCACGGATGGCCCTCGATGCCGGAAGCCCCCACGGCCCGGTGTATCTGACACTTGCTGCGGAGACCCTGAACCACGGCATCCACCTGATCCGCCTCAGTGCAGGTCGGAAGCAGCTTGTGACGAAGGTGCTCGTGGTGAGGTGAAGGCGGAACGCGTGAAGCCGTCTCGCAGTGCTGACAATCCCCAAAGTTCTGTTTTCCTCCTTTGCCCTGCCGCTTGCGAATCAGCCGCACTGCCGGCGGAGGATCTGCCCGCAGCCCGCTCCAATTGTGCAGCCGTTCAACCAGAATGGGAGCCGGTGCTGTGGTGACCCCCTGCACGATGGTGCACTTCAGCCCAAAAAACAGACGCCGCCCAAGGGGGGCGGCGCGTGGTTCGAAACATGATGATGATGGTTACTTGAGGCTGATCTTGGCGGCTTGGAGCACCTTCTTCGAGCCGTTTGCCTGGAGGAAGACGACAGCCTTCATGTTGTCGCGCACCCACTTCGCATCGAAGGTGAGTGTCCGCGTGAAGGTCTTCTCCTCGTCGTTGGCCAGGGTGAGGGTGGTGCCATTGGCATCCGGCAGCATGGTGCGCATCACCTCGTAATGCACCCACTCCGAGTTCCCGTCGTTGTAATGGATGTCGGACTCGGTCATCACCGTATGCAGTCGGAGATCCGTGTATGCACCGGATGTGATGCCCTTCACCGTGATGGTCAACACCACGTCCGAGCCCTGATCTTCCTTGGTCAGCTCGATCTTCGCCTCGGGGGCCACCTTCATGTCCTCTGAGATCTTCGTGAGCCACGCATCGGGATCGCTGTCGGCATTCCAGCCATCCACCCAGCCGCAGGGGGCGATGTAGCTTGTCAGCGGTTTGAACAGGTAGTCGGTGCGCGGCTTTGCCCAGGTCTGTGAGTCGAGCCAGAGCTGGTCGGTGGAGCGCGGCCACCACACGTGGTTGCGGATGATGGCGAGGCGGGACTGGAGCAGCGGCGAGGCGATCTTGCCGTTGAAGTACTCGTTCGCCGGTCCGCAGGGCGGGCAGTTGGCGGATGTCACGATCTCGACGAGCACCATGCGTTTCGTGTCGTTTGTGCCGGCGCCCTTGGTGAAGCTGACATCCGCGCTGCCGATGTTGCCGGACGGATCCGATGCCTTGGCGGTGATGGAATGCGCCCCGTCGGCAAGCGACGTGAGGGAGATGGTCGTCTTCCACGGCTGTGCAGTGAGCGTGGCGATTGCCGCGCTGCCACCGTCGAGGAAGAACTCGACCTTCACAACGCCGTTTTCATCGGTGGCTGTGATCTCGGCGGTGAGTTCGCTGGCTGTGATGGCCTGGCCGGATGTGGGTGAAGTGAACACCACCACCGGAGCCTTCGTGTCGCTGGGTACCGCGTTGGTGTTGGAGTCGCTGCTGCAGCCACCGGCGATGATGGCCACGGCAAGTGGGAGGAGAAGTAGTCGGGAAAGGCGCATCGAACGTTCCTTCGCTGAATGTGAGGGGAAGAAATCAGCCTCCGATTTTTCGGCGCTTGTTGAGGTACTCCGTGAGGGAGATGTCGAATGGTGTGCGGGTGTCCAGCAGGACGTAGTCGATCTTCTGCTCGAGGCAGGCGTGCCGGTAGGTGGTGATGAAATCCGCCATGGCCTGACGGTAGGCCCGCTGGATCTGATGCGGCTGTGTCATCATCTCCTCGCGCGTCTCCATGTCGCGGAAGATCGCATCACGCCCGAAATCGAAGCTCCGCTCACGCGGATCGAGCACGTGGAACACGATCACCTCATGGTTGTTGTAGCGGAAGTGTTTGAGGGCGTTCATCACGCTCACCGGATCGTCGAACAGGTCACTGAACAGGATCACGAGCCCGCGCCGCGTGAGCCGCTCGGCCACGCTGTGCAAAGCCTGCGCCGTGCCGGTGGCGCCGCCGGGCTGCAGGCGCTCAAGCTCCACGAGCAGCGTCTGCAGGTAGGTCCGCGTGGCATGGGGTGGGTGGTACGAGCGCACATTCTCGTCGTAGGTCACCAGGCCCACCGCATCCTGCTGGTCGGTCATGAGCCAGGCCAGGGCGGCGGCGGTGTAGGAGGCATAGGCCAGCTTGCTGATCGTCCCCTCCGAGCTGAAGGCCATGGACTTGGACGAATCGATGAGGATGTAGGACTTGAGGTTGGTCTCCTCCTCGAACTGCTTGATGTAGTAGCGGTTCGTGCGCCCGAGCACCTTCCAGTCGATGCGCCGGATCTCGTCGCCTGGCATGTACTGCCGGTGCTCGGCAAACTCCACGCTGAAGCCGTGATACGGACTCTTGTGCAGGCCGGTCATGAACCCCTCCACCACCAGGCGCGCACGCAGGTCCATGGATGTCAGCCGGGAGATGACATCGGGTTGCAGGAAGGATGGAGAGGATTTCATTCCGCGGGCCTAGTTCTTCGGGGCTTCAGCCGCCGCGGGCGTCTGTGCGGACTGCTGGAGGGATTGCAACACCTCGTCGGCACTCCGCCCGAGGTTGTCGAGTTCGATCCGTGCCGACTTCGCGAAGGAGCTGTCGGGGTAGTCCTTCAGGTAGCGCTCGTACAGGGGGCGCGCCTTGTCGAGGTTCTGCAGCGCCTCGGCATAGGTGAAGGCGGCGAGATACAGCGCCTTGTGGGCGAACTCCGTCTTCGGGAACCTGTCGGGGATCTGCTCATAGAGTGCGGCGGCCTTCAGCGGCTGCTTCTCGATGTTGTTGGAGATCTCCGCAAGGAGGTACATGGCCTCGGCCGTGCGGTCGCCGTCGGGCGATTCATCGATGATCTTCTGGTAGATGGCTGCACCATCCGCCACGTTTCCCGCCTGAATGGATGCCTTGGCCTGATCCATGAGCGCGCTGTCCTTTCTGGCACAGGACGTGAAAACGATGGCGAGAGCGAAAAGGAGGACGAGATGTTTCATGGCATGTTCAATTGTTGCGAATCAATGACGAGGCAAAAAATACGCAAATCGCGCATCCCTGCACAAGGCAGGAATCCGTTCCCGGACGTGCATGAACAGTGCTCCAGCCTGGGAAGCGCCTCCCGCCCACGGAGGGCGCTTCCAACACGCCATGCATGGTGACGAAAAACTACCCGAAAAAAATCCGGAGATGCGGCAACATTTCTGCATGAAACAGCGTTATGCAGACAGAGCCCGGTCAGCGGTCGATTCCCTTCTCAACAAGATGGATAGACTCAAGGCCCTCCACATATCAAGCGTAACAGCTTCCTTTGTTGGTCGATCGCCCCAGGTTCTTGAGACAGAATACGCTTGTCAGCCCTCCTTGGACAAGCGATTCACGCTCCGGGCAACCGGAGACCCGACGCGGTGGTTCCCAGCCACCGCGTTTTTCATTTCATCAGCGTCATCGTCCGTCGCAACATGCCGCCATCCACGACAAGGTGGACATCATAAACGCCCGAAGGCAGCTCGCCTGAGACGAAGCTCGCGGTGTGGCGGCCGGCGGGGAGCCAGCCATCGACCAGCACGGCCACCTCGCGCCCGAGTCGGTCGGTCACCACCAGCCGCGCCGGCCCGTCGGCCAGGAGGTCGAAGTCGATGAGCGTGGAGGCGTTGAAGGGGTTTGGGCGGTTCTGCATCAGGGCGAAACGTCCTGACGTGGTGAAGTGACGCACCCCGCCCTCCCGGCAGATGTTCGTGATGCGGAAGAAGCCCGGCAGCTCGGTGACGCCCACCCAGCCCCCCTCGCCGGTTGATCCCTCCAGCCACAGCGTGGCCGTGTCCTGCTCGCCGAGGGTGATGGCAAAGGGGAACTCGCCGATGATGCCATCCCGCACGCCGCTGAAGGGCATGGTGAGCGGGATGATGCGCTCGCCGTTGCGCAGCGTGCCACGCGGTTCAAAGAGGGGATACAGCACCGCCGCATTGAAGCGGAGTGAGGTGGTGATGGCCGTGGCGCCGCCCAGCGTCAGATTGTTGGAGGCACGCAGAAAGATTGGGATGCGGATGGTGGCGCCCGTCGGTCCCTCCATGATGCCGGGCTGGATGGTTGCCGTCGCCCCCCCGCGTATGCCGTCGACACGCGCCGTGATCGCGGCACAGGACGGGCTGTGCAGCAGCGTGATGTCCGCGCTGTAGGTGCCATCGGTGCCGGGATCGCTGAACACGATGGGCAGTGTCTCCGATGTCCCCGCCTTCACAGTGATGGGAAACGCTGCGGAGGAGGTGAAGATGATGGCGCCGGAGACGCTGATGCCGGTGACGACGATGTCCACCGTGCCGGTGTTGGTGACAACCATGGATCGCGACGCCGGGAAGGCGTTGGGCTGCGTCAGCCCGAAGGAGACATCCGCCGCCGTCATCCGGAGTGAATCCTTCATGCCGTCGAGGGTCACGGTGATCGCTCCGTCGCAGGGCTGCGTGACGGTGGCGAAGGAGCCGGCGACCGTGCCATTTGCCGTGGGGGCAAAGCGCAGCGTGACATCCTGCGATGCGCCGGGGGCGAGCGTGAGGGGGAAAGCGGGAGCGACGAGCGTCATGCCGGCACCGGTGATGGTGGGTGATGGCACCAGAAGCGCTGCGGATCCGGTGTTGGTGATGGTGAAGATCCGCACGGAGGTGTCGCCGGCGCAGAGCAGGGGTCGGAAGGAGACGCGTGTCGCCGCGGTGTAGGAGACGGTCTCGTGGCGCCCGCTGATGGGGATGCGCAGTCCGGCAGGGCAGCCGAGGGCGCCTCCGTCCACGATGAGGGTGTCCGTGAATGGTCCCGTCGCCGTGGGGGCGAAGCGCACCTGGACATCGATGGTGGCGCCGGGGGCGAGCATCTGTGGGAAGCTGCCGGGTGAGCTGATCGCGTATGGGGCGGCCGCCGCGGTGCGGGCCATGAGTCGCAATGGGACGGTGCCGGTGTTCCGGAGGGTGATGGTGCGGATGCGTGTCGTCCCCTCACAGGAATGGAGCGTGTCGAAGTGCAGCTCCGTGGACGTCGCCGCGAGGGCGACGTTGTCGTACCGCGCCTCGAGGGTGATGATGAAGGGGTTGCGGGTGCGTGCCGTGTCGTTGGACAGCAGCCGGAGCGTGCCGCTGAAGGGTCCGTAGGCACTGTTCGGCGGGGCGAAACGGATGCGGAAGGCGAGGGAGTCGCCCGCGGGGATGGTTGCAGGAATGACGGGGGCCGTGAGGGAGAAGGGGACGGTGATGGTGACGCTGTCGATGGTGAGCGCCGCCCGGCCGCTGTTGCGCACCATGATGATGGTGTCCATCCCGGTGGCGCACGCGAGCGTGTCAAACATGACGGAGGAGACAGACTCGATGCGTGGCACCTGCCGGAAGCGGAGCACGTTGGCCGCAGCCTGGGACAGGACGGCGATCGGTTCAGCGGCATCAGGGCTGTCGACGTGGTTGGGCACGTCCTGCAGTGCGATGAGCCAGCATTCGCTCTCGTTGCCGCTCAGGGTGATGGGCTGGCTCCAGGCGTTGTTCGCGTAGCCCATGACGACTGCCGTCTTCTGCCAGGGGTTGGATCCCTCCTTGAGGAACAGGGTGATGCCGCTCCCGTTGCCGGTGCCGGTGAGGGTGAAGGTCTGCTGCACCCAGTGGGATGTGTCGGTTGTGGGGCCGGCGCTGAAGGACGCGCCGGGGGGGATGGGGGAATCGGGGATGCCATCGGCGCGGACACGTCCCTGGCCGCCGAACTGGTTGGCACGGCCGCCATCCACGTTGAGCGCTGCGGGCGCAAGCCGGGCCTTGGATCCGATGAGGATGCCGCCGCCGGAGCCGGAGCCTCCGTGGGCCTGCCCGCTGCCGCCGGTGCCGGTGCCGCCTGTCGCGCTGATGCCGACTCCGGACAGGCTGCGTCCGAAGAGGGCGATGGCGCCGCCGCCGCCGCCGCCGGAGCCGGAGCAGACGGAGAGTCCCTGCGGGTTGCCCGAGGCGCCACCCGACCCGCCAGCGAGCGGGACGAGCTGGACGTTGCCATGGACGCGGCCGCCGGCCACGCCCGGGTGCACTCCCGCGGTGGCGAAGCCGCCGGCGCCACCCGGCCGGTTCTGCGTCCACCCGCTGCCGCCGCCGAAGCCGCCGACAGGCGAGTGGCTGCTGCCGTCGACGCAGCCCGTGCCCGATGTGCCGAAGGGATGGCCTGTGCCGCCGCCCGAGGCCTCGTAGGCATCGGAGGTGCCGCCGGGCACGCCGTTGAGGCTGCCGCCGTTGTGCCCCGGCTTGTCGACGATGCCGATGAAGGGACCAGAGCCTGTTCCAGGCAGCTTCCAGAAGTCACTGGAGAAGGGGACGCCGGATTTGTTCTGCCCGCCGCGGCCGCCGCCGGTGAAGCCGTCGCCGCCGTTCTCCCCGCCTCCGGAGACGTCGCAGTAGGCCCCGCCGCCGCCGCCACCGCCGGGGGCCGCCTGTCGGGCGCCGGCGTCGAGATGGATGGTGGCGGCACCGTTGCTGCGGATGGGCCCGCGGGAGATCACCACCACGGGCAGGAGGCCCTGGTTGCCGTCGGTCCAGGGATCGCAGTCGCGCGCGTCGACCCCGATGTCGCCGGGATCGAGCGTGAGGCTCTCGTAGATGACGGCGCCGCGACGCGAGCGGATGGCCATGGCCGGATCGCCGATGCGGCCGTTGTTGCCGATGGTGATGTTGGGCGAGGGCTGCACCACGTAGAAGGTGTCCGTGTTGGACGGGTTCCCATCCACCACCACCCGCAGGGGGATGCGCCAGGCGCCGTCAAGCGCGTCCCAGCGCGGGGAGTTGGGGGTCGCACCCTCACGCACGAAGATCTGCGTGGAGATCATGCGTCCCTGCCAGCTCACCACGAAGGGCGAGAGCACCACGATGGCTGTGTCCTCCGGGCGGGCGCATTCGATGCGCACCCTGTCACCGGGTTCGTTCATGTGGAGCCCGTCCGGCCCGAAATTCCATGTCATGGTTTTGGGCCCGATGAATTCGACGCAGGTGTTCATCCCTGGTGCCCCGATGTCGGGCAGCAGGTAGGAGATCTGCTGTGCCTGGGAGGCGACGCCAGGCAGGATCAGGAACAGCAGCAGAAGGAGGGATGTGGGTGTCGGACGCGTCATGGTGCTTTCCGCTTGTGGGAGGGTGCGTCGAAAGCTACGCTTCCTCGCAGAAAGGAGCAAGGAGGATCCGGGCCCGGGGGCGCGGAGGCATCGCGATTCTCGCCGGGATCCCGTATATTTGTCGATCGAAACGTTCACGAGGCGTTTCCCCATTCATCATCGAACACTCCTCATCAGAATAACGCCGGAGCTCCCATGAAGTTCACCGCATCCAGCACCGATCTGACCAGATCCCTCTCGAAAGTCATCAATGTCGTTCCGACGAAATCCACGCTGCCGATTCTCGAGAACCTTCTGCTGGAACTTGAAGGGAACTCCCTCCGCATCACCGCGGCCGATCACGATGTGTCCGTCTCCCTCACCACGGTGGTCAGCGGCATGGAGGACGGGCGGACAGCCATCAGTGGCCGGCGGTTTTTCGAGATGGTGCGCTCCCTTCCACAGAATGTCGACCTCGTCCTGACGGCCGATCCGGGAACGCAGCGCGTCACCATCGTGACGGGGCAGGGCGAGTACCTCATGGCATCCGAAAACCCGCTGCTCTTCCCCGAACCCGACCAGGTGGACCAGCAGTTCTCGCTCACCTTCGATGTGAAGGCCTTCGAGACCATCATCCAGAAATCCATCTTCGCTGTCGCCACCGAGGACACACGCCTGTCGATGACCGGCGTCCTGTTCCAGTGGAAGATGAGCGAGTTCCGCGCCGTGGCCACCGACGGGCACCGCCTCGTGCTCATCAAGCACCCCGGACTGATGGGCGAGGCCGAGCTGGAGGAGGCGCGTGAGGTGATCATGCCGGCCAAGTCCCTCTCCATGCTGCTCAAGTCCATGGAGGAGGGCGAGATCTCCGTGAGCTTCGGGCGCACGAACATCATGTTCACCTACGGCAGCACGCGTCTGTTCAGCAAGATCATCGACGAGCGCTTCCCGAACTACGAGACCGTGATTCCCATCGACAACAACAAGTGCCTCACCGTGAACCGGGCCGCCCTGCTCGCCGCGGTGCGTCGCTGCTCCATCTTTTCCAACCACACGAACCGCCAGGTGCGCCTCTCGGTGGAGAATGAGACGCTCACCGTGTCGTCGGAGGACATCGAGACCGGCAACCACGCCCGCGAGAGCATGCCGTGCACCTTCACCGAGGATGGGTTGTTCGAGATCGGCTTCAATGCGAGGTACATCGAGGATTCCCTCGCGCGCATCGACACCGAGGAGATCAGCTTCTTCTTCAGCAATCCCACGCGGGGCGGCATCATCAAGCCGGTGACCGACGTGAAGGACATGGACCTCCTCATGCTCGTGATGCCGCTGCGGCTCAACTCATGACATGACGCTGACCTCTCTCGCCCTGGCCAATGTCCGGAACCACAGCGCGACATCGTTCGAATGTGATCCGGGCATTGTCGTTTTCCTTGGGGAGAACGGTGCCGGAAAGACGACCGTGCTCGAGGCGATCTCACTGCTCTGCACCACACGGAGCTTTGTCACCACGCAGGATCGCAGCCTCATCCGCTCCGGTGAGGAGCGCTTCCACGTGGACGGGCGCTTCCGCAGCGATCTTGGGTCGATGCACACCGTGACGCTCGACCACCCCACGGGGAATGGTCGGCGGGCGGTGACGCTGGACAACGCGGCGATCCCGACGCCCGCGGAGCTCTTCGGCCGCTTCCCCGTCGTCTCGCTGTCGCCGCTCCAGCGCGAGATCACCGCGGGGGGGCCGGCGGAGCGGCGGAACTTCCTGGACTTCGTGATCTCCCAGGTGCATCGGCCGCATCTCCTGGACCTGCTGGAGTATCGCCGCATCCTGTCCCAGCGGGCGGCGGTGCTGTCCGACACCGATCTCTCGCCTGCCCGGATGCGGTCCCTGCTTGAGCCCTGGAACCAGACCTGCGCCCTGCACGCCGTGCGCATCGGTCGGCGCCGGCTCGACTTCATCGAGGCCTTCGCCCCGTATTTCGACAGGACGTATCCGGCCATCGTGGAGCGTGACGAGCGACCACTTTTGCGCTACACCTCGTCCGACGGCATCGATTACCGCGCCGCCGAAGCGGCGTCGGAGCTGCTGGCGGCCATCGAGGGGGCCTTCGACGCGGACCACCGGCGCCGCGCCACCACCGTCGGGCCGCACCGCGACGACATGGACATCCTGCTCAACGGACTCGAGGCCCGCACACGGGCATCGCAGGGGCAGCACAAATCCATCCTCGTCTCGCTGAAGATCGCGGAGTATGCCTACCTGAATGATGCGCTGGAGGAGACCCCCATGCTGCTGTTCGACGATGTGTTCAGCGAGCTGGACAGCGGCCGGTTGGAGGGCATCCTGCGCCTCATGCAGACGGCGGGGCAGGCCTTTGTGACCACGGCTTCGGAGGCGGTGCTCGGGCATCTGCCCGCCTCGGCACGGCGGACGGTGTTCCGCGTGCGTGATGGTCATGTGGAGCGGGAGGCGGCATGAAGTGGCCCGGCTCACAGGCGGATCTTGGCGGCGCGCTGCATGATGCGCTCAGAGAGTTCGGTCTCGAACGGAAGATCAACGAGCATGCCCTCATCGATTCGTGGAAGGACTTCGTGGATCCTGCGATCGCGAACAACACCCGCCCCGTGCGCTTCCGGAACGGCATCCTCATCGTGGAGGTGGATTCCGCGGCCTGGCGTCACGAACTGACGACGCGCCGGCAGGAGCTCATCGCCATGCTCAACGCGCGGCTCGGCGCCGACATCGTGGAGGGCATCGTCTTCCGATGAGCATCGAAAACGACACCATCGCCGCCATCGCCACGCCACCGGGCGTGGGAGCGCTCGCCGTGATCCGCGTGAGCGGCGTGGGCGCCATTGCCTGCGCCGCGCGGCTGTTCCGCGGCGCACGGTCGCTGACGGATGTCCCATCGCACACGTTGCACCACGGGCTGCTGTGCGACGTCTCCGGCGCGTTGATCGACGATGTGGTGGCCGCGGTGTTTCGCGCGCCACATTCCTACACAGGAGAGGAAAGCGTGGAGGTGAGCTGCCACGGCGGCGCCGCGGTGGCACGCGCCGTGCTCGCCGCCCTGCTTGCATCCGGTGCCCGGCACGCCGAGCCGGGAGAGTTCACGCGACGCGCCTTTGTCAACGGAAGGCTGGATCTGGCGCAGGCCGAGGCGGTGGCAGACCTCATCCACGCCCAATCCGACGAGGCGCGTCTCGCCTCCATCCGGCAGTTGCAGGGAGCGCTGTCGGCACTGGTCACGGAACTGCGTGGGCGCCTGTCCCATGCCGCAGCGATGCTCGAGATCGAGCTCGACTTCGTGGAGGACGATGTGGAGTTCCTTGATCGCGCCGCGATCGGCGCACTGCTGCGGGAGGTCATCGCATCAATCGACCGGCTGCTGGCCGGCGCTGCTGCGGGCATCCGCATCCGCGATGGTGTGCGTGTGGCCTTCGTCGGCCGGCCGAATGCGGGCAAATCGTCCCTCTTCAACGCCCTGCTGCAGACAGAGCGCGCCATCGTGACACCCATCCCGGGGACGACGCGGGACTGGCTGGAGGAGCCGGCCATGCTCCGGGGGCGGTTGTTCCGCCTCATCGACACGGCGGGCCTCCGCGACAGCGACGACGCGGTGGAGCGCGCAGGGGTGGCCCTCTCGGCGGAGCGCATTGCCGATGCGGACATCGTGTGCCTCGTGCTGGACGCCACAACACCGGAGGCGGATGCGGGGGCGCTGGCGGAACTTCACAGGGTCCGCACGGATGCCGTGGTGCTGGTGGTGCGGAACAAGATCGACCTTGTGGATGCCGACGCCGCGGAGCAGACCGATGCGCAGCCGGTCTCTGCGCTGACGGGGCGGGGGTGTCCGGCGCTGTCGGAGCGCCTGGCCGCGGAGGCGGGGCACCTGACGGCGGTGCAGGAGGCGGGCGCGGCCATGGTGACGAACGTCCGGCATGCCGATGCACTGCAGCGCGCCCGTGCAGCCGTGGCCGACGCGGAGGGGGCGATGGCAGCGGGGCTGAGCCAGGAATTCGCCGCAGCCGATCTGCGCCGCGCCATCGACGCGCTGGGGGAGATCATCGGCGTCCTCTCCAGCGCCGATGTGCTCGATGCGATCTTCGCGCGCTTCTGCATCGGGAAGTGAGGGCGGTCCATCACGCCCGGCGTGGGATCATTTTCCCCCTTGGATGCGTTTTTCTGAATACGGAATTTCCCCATCGTCTGTCCAACAAGCATGAAGCTCCCGTGAACCCACAGCATGCATTTCTCCCCCCCACCATCATCACCATCCTGCTCGCGTTGATCACGCAGGGAGACGCCGCCGGCCAGTCCGCCTCCGCCTCCATGGGAGCAGTGGGAGGCGACAGCGTCCGGAGCGGTGCGATGGAAGCGGTGATCCGGCCGGTGTTCCACTATGCCAGCACGCTGCTCCACGGCGAACCGGCGGTGCGCAACGAGGCCTTCAGGGAGCAGAATGTTCCGAAGCCGGTGCTGTCATTCCGGGATGCAATCACCGCCTCCTACCACCTGGCAGACCGTGCGGCCTTCGACGAGCTGGTCCGGCTCCATGCCTCCGCCGCCACCAGGGCGGCGATGGCTGACAGCCAGGGGGTGCGGATCGTGGTGGACCGGCACGGAACATCGATGAGCAACGGTGAGAGGGTGCGCATTCTCCCCTCCACCCCGCGCAGCATGTTCATCAACGTGGCCCCCTCCCGCTACGATGCGGAGTACATCACGACGCTCGAGGCCATGACGCTCGACATCATGTATGGCGCGCGCCGTTCCATCATCCTCACGCACCCCCCCGCGTACAAGGATTCCGCCGCCGCGGTGCGGCTCACGCCCTTCGTCATTCCCCGTGGATCCTCGCTGCCACAGGGCATGAGCACCACCGATTTCACCGAGAACGAGATTCCCGCCCTGATCCAGGCCATCGAGGCCGTGCTCACCGCCTTTCTCGAGACCGACGCCCGGGGCGACGGCCTGATGTGTCGCTACCTGAAGGAGACCTACGCCCTGCCCGACGCGTTCCGCCACAGCCCGACCATCGCGGTGTTTGCCCGGCAGTATGGCGGGGATGCCGCGCAGGGGGCGGTGCACTGGGGGCGCATGATGCGCGATCCCAACGTGGTGACCTTTTTCGGCGCAGGGTCGCGCACGGTGCAGCTCTTCGAGCGCAATCTGGCGATGCTGTTCATGCAGACCATGGCGCTTCTCGACGACCCGAAGGCCCCGGCGGCCGATGTGGCGCGGCTCCGGGTGTTCTGGAACGAGATGGCGGGGATGCTGTTGTAGGAGGCGTGCGGGGGGAGGAAATCCCCCGTCTGCGACACCATGTCACCGCCACCCGTTTCTTTTCTCCCCCGCGAAAATTCCCTATTTTTCCATGCTTGACATGTTGGAAAATATGGAGCCTTCATCCACCCCCTCACCCCGCCGTTCCGACCGTTTCACTGCTCTCCGAGGGGGCGCTTTCATCATGCCATCGACAATCACCACCGGATACTCACGATCTGACGGGAACACCCCATGACTGAAGACACACGCGACGAGATGGATGTCGACCAGAACAACGGCAGCGAATTCTACACCGAAAGCTCCATCAAGGTGCTGGAGGGACTCGAGGCCGTCCGGAAGCGCCCGGCGATGTACATCGGCGACATCGGCATCCGCGGCCTGCATCACCTCGTGAACGAGGTGGTGGACAACTCCATCGATGAAGCGCTGGCGGGATACTGCGACACCATCACGGTCACCATCAACAAGGACAGCTCCATCACCGTCACCGACAACGGCCGCGGCATCCCCACGGGACCGCATCCGGTGAAGAAGGTCAGCACGCTTCAGGTGGTGATGTGCACGCTCCATGCGGGTGGCAAGTTCGACAAGAACACGTACAAGGTGTCCGGCGGTCTGCATGGCGTGGGCGTCTCCGTGGTCAACGCCCTCTCGGAATGGATGGAGGTCAACGTCCACCGCGACGGCAACGTGTATCATCAGCGCTATGAACGGGGCGAGCCGGCGTCGGAGGTCACCGTGACGGGCAAGACGCGTCACTCCGGCACGCACACCACCTTCATGCCCGACGTGGAGATCTTCAAGCAGATCGACTTCCGCGTGGACATCCTGGAGGAGCGTCTGCGCGAGCTCGCCTATCTGAACCGCGCCATCACCATCATCCTGCGCGACAGGCGCGACGATGGCGAGGAGATGCGCTTCCACTTCCGCGGCGGGCTCAAGGATTTCGTGCAGTACATCGACGCGAACCGCATCAGCATCCTCAAGGAGCCCATCCACATCGAGGGTGAGCGGGACGGGACACCGGTGGAGCTGGCGCTGCAATACAACGATTCCTACGTGGAGAACATCTTCTCCTACGTGAACAACATCCACACGCACGAGGGCGGCACGCACCTCGTGGGGTTCAAGTCGGCGCTCACGCGTTCCCTCAACAACTACGCCTACAAGAACGGCCTCATCAAGGAGGGCAAGCTGTCCCTCTCGGGTGAGGATTTCCGCGAGGGGCTGACGGCCGTGCTGAGCGTGAAGGTGGCCGAGCCGCAGTTCGAGGGGCAGACGAAGACGAAGCTCGGCAACTCGGAGACGAAGAGCGCCGTGGAGATGATCGTGGGGGAACAGCTCGCGCTGTTTCTGGAGCAGAACCCCGGCATCGCGCGGCGTGTGGTGGACAAGGCCGTCCGGGCCGCCGAGGCCCGCGAGGCGGCGCGCAAGGCGAAGGATCTGACGCGCCGCAAATCGGCGCTCGAATCCTCGAGCCTGCCGGGCAAGCTGGCCGACTGCTCCATCACC
>CAYUYM010000087.1:0-13775 GCA_964449305.1 uncultured Chromatiales bacterium
CTCCTGGCCACGGTGCTGCTGGAGGAGGGCCGGAACGAGGACGCACAGAATTCCCTCCGGCGTGCGCTGTATCTGGATCAGAACTTTGTGCTGGCACTGTTCACGCTCGGAAGCATGCTCCGCCGTGAGCAGCGCCTGCGCGATGCGGAGAAGCACTTCGACGCGGCTCTGACCGCCCTGCGGGCGCTTCCCGACGGGCACGTCATCCCGGAATCCGACGGGATGACGGTGTCCCAGTTGCGGGAGCTCATCGAGACACTCCATCATCGTGAGGAGGCATGAGCACGGCATCGGACAGCGGTTCCCCCGGGTTCACCGGCCTGCGCGAGCGGCTGGCACGGGCCCATCGGGCGCTCACGTCCATCGACGACGATGTCGATCGTGAGCGCAGGATCCTCCATGAACGCGCCGTGCAGCTCGCCCGCGAGATCTCGGTGGAGACCATGCCCGACGTCGCGCTCGAAACCGTGGATTTCCTTCTTGCCGGCGAGATGTTCGGTGTGGAGGTGGCGCATGTCCGTGAGATCCTTCCCCTCCGTGATGTGACCCGCCTGCCCTGCACGCCAACCTTCGTGATCGGGGTCATCAATCTCCGCGGCAAGATCCTCTCCGTCATCGATGTCCGGAAGTTCTACGCCCTCCCGGACAGCGGCATCACCGATCTCAACAAGGTCATCATCCTGGGCGACCAGGAGATGGAGTTCGGCATCCTGGCCGACAGGATTCTCGGTGTGCGGCAGACTCCGCTGCATGAAATCCAGGCGGGCCTTCCGACGCTCCACGGCGTCCGACAGGACTCCCTGAAGGGCATCACGAACCAACGGGTTGCGATACTGGACGCGCAGAAGCTCCTGCGCGATCAACGCATCCTCGTCAACGAAAAAGTCTAAATCCCTACTCCAAGGACACGACGATGAACTGGATTCTCAGCCTTTCCTCGCGCACGAAGCTCACGTACGGCGTCGGCCTCATCATGGTGCTGCTGTTGTTCGCCCAGTCCGTGTACTACTTCAAACTCGAGGACGCCTACTCCCTGCAACGATCGCTGTACGATCAACACGTTCCGAAGATCACCACGCTGCATCGCCTCGAATCCTCGATCGCCGCGCTGCGCAGTGCCACGCTTGAATTGTTGCAGGTGACGGGCGCCGAGCGTGAAGGGGGCCTGAAGGTGCAGGATGTAATGAGCCAGATCAACACACAGCTCGCGCGGATCAACCAGTTCGTCGAGAACGATCAGGCCCTGGGATTGCGCATCCACGACCTCAACAGCGCGGTGGAGAACCACGTTGCGACCCTGAAGAACACGGTCATGCCGCTCATCGACAAGAAGGAGTTCGATGCCGCGGCCGACGTCATCTACGGTGATCTGGCGAGTCAGAACCAGCAGATCCGGAAGATGATCTCCGGTCTGCAGGAGGCGGCGACGCAGAGCACGAGGAACTTCCTCGAGGCATCGCGCAGGAACGTGACCACCATGGAGTGGTCCACCATCGCCATCGGGGCCGTGGCCATCCTCATCGCCCTGGGACTCATCGGGTTCATGGACAAGTATCTGTCGCTTCCGCTCAAGACCATCGCCCAGCTTCTGGAACTCGTGGCGCAGGGGGATCTTTCCATCAAGCTTCCGGAAACGCGCCGTCGCGACGAGGTGGGCCGTCTGATCACGAACGTGAACAACATGATCGATTCCCTGAACGCCATTGCGCAGTTCGCACGCAGGATCGCCGCACGCGATCTGTGCGTCACGCTGGAGCCGAAGTCGGAGAAGGACGTGCTGGTGCTGGCGCTCAACGACATGGCCTCGAACCTCCGGTCCATGACCGGCGAGATTTCGCATGCGGCCACGATGCTCGCATCCTCGTCGGTGGAGATTCTTGCGGGCACATCGCAGATGGCCGCAAGCTCCACCGAGACCGCCACCGCCGTGTCACAGACCACGGCCACGGTGGAGGAGGTGCGGCAGACATCCTCGATCACGAACAGCAAGGCCCGCCATGTTGCGGAGAGCTCGAGGCATGCGGTGGACGTGTCCACCTCCGGACGTCAGTTCATGGAGGACACGATCAACGGGATGAACCGGATCGCCATGCAGATGGAGATGATCGCCGAATCCATCATCAAGCTCAGCGAGCAGTCGCGTGCAATTGCGGAGATCATCTCGGCGGTGAACGACCTGGCCGAGCAGACCAACCTGCTCGCGGTCAACGCCTCGATCGAGGCCGCACGGGCCGGGGAGCAGGGGAAGGGCTTTGTGGTGGTGGCGCAGGAGATCAAGAACCTCGCCGATCAGAGCAAGCAGGCCACGATGCAGGTCCGGACCATCCTCAGCGACATCCAGGGTGCCATCAGCGCCGCTGTCACGGCCACCGAGCAGGGCAGCCACATCGTGGAGACGGGCATCTCGCAGTCCAAGCTGGCCGAGCAGACGATACAGACGCTGGCGGCATCGATCGATGACGCAGCGCAGGCAGCCATCCAGATTGCTGCATCGAGCCAGGAGCAGAGCATCGGCATGGACCAGGTGGCCTTTGCCATGGAGTCCATCAAGAACGCCTCGGCCCAGAACGTGGCGACGAACCGTGAGCTGGAGATCTCATCTCATGCGCTCCAGCAGATGGGGCAGAAACTCAAGGATCTCGTGGAGCAGTACAAGATCCAATGAACACCACCGACTCCATGATCCCCCGCGACGAGGAGTTCCTCAAGCGGTTGCTGGCGACCTTCCGGGTCGAGGCTGCGGAGCATCTCGAGCAGCTTTCGAACGGCCTGGTCTCGCTGGAGAAGGCCCCCGCGCCGGAGGCGGCGGAGATCGTGGAGGAGGTGTTTCGTGAGGCGCACAGCCTGAAGGGCGCCGCACGCGCCGTGCGGATGACGGACATCGAGATCCTGTGCCAGAACATGGAGTCGGTTCTTGCCGCACTCAAGCACGAGGAGATCCTGCCGTATGCGACGATGTATGACACGCTTCACGAAGCGGTCGGCATCATCCAGACCTACCTTTCGACGACGGAGGACGATGTGCTTGTCGACATCCGCCGGTCGATCAACGAGCTTGCCGTGCGCATCGATGACGGGCTGTACCAGGCGCGCCATGCAGGAAACGGCATGGCGAATCCCCACCTTCCGGCGGTGGACGACACCGTGGTGACATCGCCTGTGAGGGAGGCGCCATCGATTCCCTCCCCCCCGCCAGACACGAATCGTCCCGTCACCCCCCCAGCGGCTCCCGAGCCGATGAAACGGGCTCCTCGGCCGCCTGCTGAATCTGCCGCTGTCCAGGCGATCATCAGCCAATCCCGGGGCAGGGTGGCGGCGAACGACACCATCCGCATCTCGACCTCCAAGCTCGATTCGCTTCTGCTCCAGACCGAGGAGCTCCTCATCGTCAAGCTCATCACCGCGCAGCATACGCAGGAGGCCGCCACCATCACCGCGCGCTTCGAGGCCATCCAGAAGGAGTGGAAAGCGGTCCTGTCCGACATCCGCTCGCTCCGGCAGTGGGTTGCACGCGAGGTGGAGGCGGGCAATGCCACGGACATGCAGCCGATGCAGAAGGTGCTGAGCTTCCTTGACTGGGTCCAGTCCCAGATCTCCATGCTCGAGAGCCGGGCCTTCACCGTCCGCAAGAATTTCCGGCAGGACAACCATCTGCTGAGCGGGATGGTGGACACGCTGATGGAGGACATGAAGGAAGTGCTGATGCTGCCCTTCGCCTCGCTGCTGACGATGATGCCGAAGGTGGTGCGTGATCTTGCCGGCGATCTCGGCAGGCGCGTGGATTTCGAGATGAAGGGAGCCGACATCGAGATCGACCGACGCATTCTGGAGGAGATGAAGGACCCGCTCATCCACATGATTCGGAACTGCATCGATCATGGCATCGAGCGACCGGAGGTGCGCACGGCTGCCGGAAAGGACCAGCGGGGGAACGTGCATCTCGTCATCTCGCGCATCGACAGCGGCACAGTGGAGATCATGCTGGAGGACGATGGCAGCGGCATCGATCCGAACCGCGTCCGCGCAGCCGCGGTCAGGCACGGCATCCTCTCGCATGATGCGGCGGCGAACATGTCGGATCATGAGGCGATGATGCTCATCTTCAAGTCCGATGTCACCACGTCGGAGACCATCACCGACATCTCGGGCCGGGGGCTGGGGCTTGCCATCGTCCGCGAGAAGGTGGAGCGGATGGGGGGAACGATCCATCTCGATTCCGTGCCCGGAAAGGGCACCACGATGCGCATCCATCTGCCGCTGACGCTGGCCACCTTCCGCGGCATCCTCGTCACCGCCGCGGGGCAGTCGTTCATCATCCCCACCATCAATGTGGAGCGTGTGATCCGCATCGCCGCAGGGGATGTGCAGACGGTGGAGAACCGGGAGACCGTGATGCATCACGGGAGGCCGGTGTCGTTCGTGCGCCTGGAGGAGGTTCTCGAGCTTTCGTCGGGGCGCGGGTGGCCGAAGAGCGTCCCCTACATGCCTGCGCTTGTCCTCGGTTCGGGTGACGAGCGTGTGGTGTTTGCGGTGGAGGAGGTGCAGAATGAGCAGGAGGTGCTGGTGAAGCCCTTCAACCGGCAGCTGGTGCGGGTCCGCAACATCGCCGGGGCCACGATTCTCGGTTCGGGGAATGTGGTGCCCATACTCAACGTGCAGGATCTTCTGGCAACTGTGGAGCGTGGCTCGACAGGCGCGGTGCGTATGCCCGCACCAGCGGAGGAGGAGACGCCGGTGCCGGGATCGATCCTCGTGGTGGACGATTCGATCACCTCCCGCATGCTGCTGAAGGACATTCTGGAATCGGCCGGTTACCAGGTGCACACAGCCATCGACGGCGTTGATGCGCTGAGCCTGTTGAAGACGGATCATTTCGACCTCGTCGTTTCGGACGTGGAGATGCCCCGCATGAGCGGCTTCGATCTGACGAGCCGCATCCGGGCGGACGGGCTCCTGTCGACACTGCCGGTGATCCTTGTCACTGCGCTCGCCTCGGCGCAGGATCGCGAACGCGGCATCGACGCCGGAGCCAATGCCTACATCGTGAAATCCAGTTTCGAACAGGGCAATCTGCTCGACATCGTGCAGCGGCTCATATGAGGGCCCCATGATCAACGTGCTCATCGTCGAGGATTCGGCGCCCCTGTGCGAGGTGATCACCCGCGCCCTGCAGCAGGTGGCGGACATCCGCGTGGTGGGAGCAGTGGCGAGCGGCCGCGACGCCGTGGAATTCGTGCGTCGCCACAAGCCCGATGTCATCGCCATGGACGTCGCATCGCCATCGCTCGGTGGCGTGGAGGCGACACAGGCGATCATGTCCACAACCCCCGTGCCGATCATCGCCCTCGGCGTGCGGCAGAAGGATGGCGCGATGGGTGACACGTTCCGCGCCCTCGACGTCGGCGCCATCGCCGTGGCCGAGCGGCCATCGGACCCGGCCTCGGAGGATCACGCAGTGGTGATGCGCAAGCTGGTCCAGCTTGTCAAGCTCATGTCGGAGATCCATGTGGTGCGCCGCGTGCCGGGAGCCCGGCCGCCGACAGCAGAGGCGGACATGCCGCGTCCAACCGCCAGCTTTTCCGTCCTCGCGATCGGCGCATCGACGGGAGGTCCGGTGGTGATGGAGCGGATCCTGTCGCGGCTCTCCCCATCATTTCCCCTGCCGATCGTACTGGTGCAGCACATCGCCCAGGGGTTTGTGCAGGGATTCGTGGACTGGTTGAACCAGACCTCCCGCATTCCCGTGCATCTGGCCCTTGATGGTGAGCGACTCATCGGCGGGCGGTGTTACGTTGCACCGGACAACCATCAGCTCGGCATCGAGCGCAGCCTGACCGTGTCCCTCACGAAGGACGCCCCCGTGTACGGCCTTCGTCCTTCGGTGTCGTGGCTGTTCGAAAGTGTCCGCACGGCCGTGGGATCACGCGCCGTCGCCATCCTTCTCACCGGCATGGGGCGCGACGGAGCGCGTGAGCTGCTTGCCCTGCGGCAGGCCGGGGCCATCACCATCGCCCAGGATCGCGACTCGTCGGTGGTCCACGGCATGCCGGGCGAGGCGATACGCCTGGGCGGGGCGACACACGAGATGACGCCTGATGCCATGGTCATCTACCTCAACGCCATCCGACAGGAGCGTGTGGGGAAATTCGGAAAAATGTCATAACATGTAGCGTGCCACTCCGGCCACCCATCAAGGACAACGTCATGGACGAGAAAGAGTACATCCTCATCGCGGAAGACAGCCCGACGCAGGCTGAGCAGTTGAAATACATCCTCGAGGCCCACGAATACACCGTGCATCATGCCCTCAACGGCCAGCTTGCCTTGGACATGGTGCGGCGGCGCAAGCCCCTGATGATCATCAGCGACGTGGTGATGCCGGAGATGGACGGCTACAAGTTCTGTGAAGCGATCAAGAACGATCCCGCGCTGCGCGAAATCCCCTTCGTGCTGCTCACCTCGCTGTCCGATCCGAAGGATGTGATCAAGGGCCTTCAATCCGGCGCCGACAATTTCCTGACGAAGCCCTACAACGACAAGTTTCTGATGTCGCGTGTCCAGTACATCCTGGCGAATTACGAGTTGCGCAAGAACCTCATCTCGGGGATGGGGATTGAGATCGTCTTTGCCGGGCACAAGTACTTCATCAATTCCGATCGCATCCAGATCATCGATCTTCTGCTCTCGACCTACGAGAACGCGATCCAGAAAAACGGCGAACTGGCGCAGGCCAACCACAACCTCACCGAGATGCATCGGGAGCTCGAGCGCAAGAATGTGGAGCTTGAGAAGGCGAACGTGGAGAAGAACAAGTTTCTCGGGATGGCCGCGCACGACATCCGCAACCCCATCAGCCTTGTGCTTTCGTCGAGCGCCTTCCTGGAGGAGGAGCTCATGGACATCATGACGGATGATCAGCGTGAGCTTCTGTCGATGATCAAGTCGTCGAGCGAGTTCGTCCTCGGCCTCCTGAACGAACTGCTCGACATCTCGGTCATCGAATCGGGTTCGCTACGACTGAACTTCTACAAGACCGACCTGGGCAAGCTCATCGATCGGAATCTCTCCCTGAACCGTGTCACCGCCAACAAGAAGGGCATCACCCTCGGGTTCTCCAGCGATGCCGGCATTCCCCTGGTGACGTTGGATGCGACGAAGATCGAGCAGGTGATGAACAACCTCATCTCGAATGCCATCAAGTTCTCCTTCGAGAACAGTCATGTCCAGGTGGATCTGCTCAACCAGGGTGATCAGGTGTGCGTGCGTGTGCGGGACGAGGGGCAGGGCATCCCGGAGAAGGAGATCGGGATGCTGTTCAAACCGTTCCAGAAGACCTCCGTCCGCGCCACATCCGGGGAACGCAGCACGGGGTTGGGCCTGTCGATCGTGAACAAGATTGTTGAGGCGCACCGTGGGCGTGTGTGGGTGGAATCGCACGAGGGGAAGGGGTCCACGTTCTTCGTCCTGCTTCCCGTGGAGCAGCCGGGGCAGCCTGCCGGCATATGAACACCGGTGTCGTGTCCACAGGCGCCGGGCGTGGCAGTCTGACGACCCCGGTTGACCACCACACAGAAATTTCCTAGTTTCGCACCGTTGCACCATGATGTGCATGACATGGATTCGGACATGTCCGATGGTTCGATTGTCAGAAACGCCCCGGGTGTTCTCGCTGCCCAGGGCAGTTCCTCACCACGCCGCCCCCGTGCCGCATGGCACTGGCTCCCACGGAGAACACGCATGAAAATCCTCATCATCGAAGACGAGCAGAAGGTCGCATCATTCCTGAAGAAGGGGTTCGAAGAGGAACTCTTCACGGTGGACATTGCCGAGGATGGTGAGAAGGGGGTGTTTCTGGCACTGACCGAGGACTACGATGCCGTGCTGTTGGATCTCATGCTTCCCAAGAAGACCGGTCTCCAGGTGCTGCGGGAGGTCCGCATGGAGAAGAGCGTGCCCATCATGATTCTGACGGCGAAGGGCGAGCTGGAAAGCAAGCTCGAGGGGCTGAACAGCGGCGCCGACGACTACCTCACCAAGCCCTTCGCCCTTGCGGAGTGCATCGCACGTGTCCGCTCCCTGATCCGGCGTGCACAGGTGGATCGCCCGTCGAACATTCTCACGGCCGCGGATCTGTCCCTGGATCAGATCAACCACACGGTGAAGAGGGGGGACAGGAACATCGATCTCACCGTGAAGGAATTCAAGCTGCTCGAGTACCTCATGCGCAACAAGAACGTCCTGTTGACGCGGTCGTCCATCATCGAGCAGATCTGGGAGATCACCTTTGACACGGGCACCAACGTGCTGGATGTGTACATGACGCGACTCCGCAAGAAGGTGGACGACGATTTCGACATCAAGCTCATCCAGACAGCACGGGGAGTGGGATACATCCTGCGCGATCACGAATGATACGCCTTCGCTTCAAGCCGCGCTCGGCATTCTTGTACGGGACACTGGTCTTCGCCGCCTACCTCTTCCTGGCGTTGCTGCTCGTCTCCGTTTTCACCTCCAATTTCTACACCACGAACCTTCTCGATCCCGGCAATTTTCACCGGTATCGGATGACCCTGCTGGGCATCGCCATCATCTTCATTCCCGTGGGTATTTTCTTCTCGTACCTCATCGGGTATCTTCTGTCGCTGTCGGCGTCGAAGGCGGACAAGGCGGAGGAGGTGTTCAGCAGTTCGTCGCGTCTGGCAGAGGGGGACGGGCATCTGTTCTTCACATCAATGGACTCGGTGCCCGACACCATCGAGCGCATCAAGGAGACATTCGAGCAGATCCAGCAGTTTTCCGTCAACGCCTCGCATGAGTTGAGGACGCCACTCACCATCATCCGTGGGGAGATCGAGCTGGCCCTGCGCAGTCCCAAGACGACGGAGGATTACCAGCGGACACTGACGAGCATCCTCGAGGAGGTGCATCGTTTGTCGCGTGTCCAGGATGATCTGCTTCTCATCGCCAAGACGCAGCTCGGGCAGATCTCGATCGAGAAGCAGGAGATCGCCCTGCACACGATGGTGGAGGAGATCGCCGACGAGGCCGATGTGTTCACTGCGCAGGCGGGCATCGATTTCATGAAGGGGGCGATCGAGCCTGCATGGATCATGGGGGATCCCCTGCGCATCCGGCGGGTGTTTCTGAACCTCATCGACAACGCCGTCAAGTACAACACGCCCCGTGGGTCGGTGATGCTCTCGATGCGGGTGGAGGAGGATTTCGCCCTGGTCTGCATCAGGGACACGGGCATTGGCATCCCCCCGGAGTCTCTGGTGAAGATCTTTGATCGGTTCTACCGTGTGCCATCCACGGCGGAGCATTTGCGGGATTCCACCGGCCTCGGGTTGTACATCGTGAAGTGGATCGTGGAATCCCATGGCGGAGAGGTGCTGGTGGAAAGCGCTCTGGGCAAGGGCAGCGAGTTCATCGTGAAACTGCCTCTGGCATGAGCAAGCGTGCTTCCGGCGGGGCACAGGATCGTGCGTTTTCCCCTGTTTATCCTTTCAATCTTGTAATTCCCCTGTAAGCCTCCTGTAAGGTTGACTTCGTAGATTGCACGCAGAAATTCACTTGAAATCAACTGTCTGTCAGCAATCATCGTTCAGCCACACTAATTCAGGAGATTTTTTATGGGCACGCAACAATTACTCCTTATCGTCCTCGGCGTCATCATTGTCGGCATCGCCGTCGTGGTCGGTATTCAGATTTTCGGGTCACAGATGGATGTCGCGAACAAGGATGCGGTGTTGAATGACTGTCTCCGTCTCGCGGCCGATGCGCAGGGCTATTACAACAAGACCGAGATGCAGGGCGGCGGTGGCAAGGCATTCGACGGCATCACCCTGGAGCTCATCGGCTGGAAGGATGAGAACGAGAACGGCACCTATGCCCTTTCGGGCGCATCCGGCGACGCACTCGTGATCACGGGCACCTCGAAGGATGGCACGAAGAGCCTCACCGTGACGCTCGACATGGCGCAGACCGATCCGAAAGACCAGGTTGTGCCTGACCTGACCGGCTGGGCTGAATAAGTCTTTCCATCCGCTTCCTTCCGGAAGCACCACCATAACGCGCGCCGCCACACCCGTCTGTGGCGGCGCACGTTCATTAGCCGCACCACACCATCATGGCTGAATTCCGATTCCAAGGCACGCTCGACACTGGCAAGATCCTGCAAGGGAACATCAGTGCTGCCAACATCTCCGAGGCAAGGCGCAGGATCCAGGAGCTGATGCGGGGAAAGAACATCCGCATCAACAAGCTGGAGAAGCGCGTTGCGTACATCTACAAGGTCAGGAAGGGGACCGACGCCCCCATCGAGGGGGAGCAAAAGGCCTTCTCAAAACAGGATGTCATCAATGGTTTGAAGGGGCTTGGGTACGAGGTCATCTATGTCCGCAAGATGCTGTTCGCCGGTGGTGGCAAGCCCCCCATCGGTGATGTGATCACCTTCGTCCGCCTGAGTGCCGACCTGCTTCGCGAAAAACTCGCCTTCAACGAGGTGCTCACACTTCTGACAAACGACATCGACAACAAGACCCTCCGAGAGGCGCTGAAGGACATCAACGCCGAGCTGCGGCAGGGCAAGGAATCGGAGCGCGTGTTCCAGAAATACGAGGGCATCCTCGGTCAGTTCACCGCGAGGATGCTGGGGTTGGCGTCGAAGTCCGGAGCCATGGCCGAGATGTACGATTCGACGGCAAAATTTCTCGAGCGCCGGCTGGAGTTCAAGAAGAGCATGAAGAGCGCCATGCTCATGCCCGGCGTGACCCTGCTGGTGTTGTTTCTCTGCATCATCTTCTACGTGGCGTATGTGTTTCCTCAAACGGCAAACATGTTCCTCAAGTACGGGATCGAGCTCCCCCCGATGACGGCAGCCACGCTGAAGTTCAGCGACTGGCTCATTTCAAACATCTTCGTGATCATCGGCATCATCGGCGGAATGGTTGCCGGTGCCATACTGTTCGTCTCCAACCCGAAGGGGCGAATGTGGGTGGACAAGGTGTCGATGCGTGTTCCGGTGATGGGCGCCATCATTCACAAGACGGCGATCGAAGTGTTCTGCCGTGTGTTTTACTCGCTCTACAGCGGATCGGGAGAGAACATCGACGTGATCAAGACAGCCGCGGAGGCGACCGGCAACAAGTACTTCGAACATCAGGTCAAGACCATCACCATCCCGATGATGCTTCAGCAGGGCAAGGGCCTGCATGAATCGCTGGAGGCCGCGGGGGTGTTCACGAAAACCGCATTGTCACGCTTTCATGCCGGGTCGGAAACGGGCATGGTTCGGGAGACGGCCTTCCAGTTGGCGAACTACTATGAACGTGAGACGTCGTACAAGCTGAAGACCGTTGTCGACGTCGTGCAACTTTGGGTCTCATTGATTATAATGATCGTGATGACGGCCGTCACCATTGTCTCGTCGGAGACCGCCGTTGTCAAGCCGAAAACCTCACCAGGAGCGGAGATGATCCAACCGTTCCTGTTGTTCGGAGCCGCCTCCTTCAGGTCTCTCATCGAGAAGTTGTCACCATGGTTCAACAAACGTCTGCAGCACCGAAAAACTACGACAAGGTAGGCCAGGCGCTCCTCAACCTTGGCATCATCGACGAGCCCATGCTGATCCGGGCGATGGCGATCAAGGAGAAGGAAAATGTCAACCGCCAGCGCAGCATCGCGGAGATCCTCATCGAGGAGTTCCGGATCGATCATCACGCCGTCTATTCCACCGTTGCGCGGATCTATGCCTTCCGGACCTTCCCGCTCGACGAGGGCATCGGTGAACGGCAGCTTTCCTTCATCAAGCAGCTCATCGAGAAGCTGACGCCCGAGCAGAAGGCTTCGCTGCTCGAGGCCACGGCATTGCCGTTCCGTTTCGATCCGGCGACGCCGGACAAGCTCATCATCATCGCTTCAAACCCGACGCATCGCAACATCCCCCGGATCGCCACCTATTTCCGTGCACTGAAATACGAGGTGTATTACACCGAGCTCCGGCATCTCCAGCCTGTCCTCGATTCCATCCTCCGCGCCGACAACGTGTTCCTCGAGAGCATCAAGGAGATCGAATCCGAGATGTCGGAAAGCGACTTCGAGGTGGGCGGCATCGACGAGGCGGCGCTCGACCAGGAGATCAACAAGAGCATGCTCGTGAACCTGTTCGAAGGCTGCCTGGTGGAGGCGGTGCGCACAGGGACGAGCGACGTCCACGTCTTTCCCTCATCCACGAGTTCCACGGATTTCCATTTTCGTGTGGACGGCAAGCTCCGTCTCTGGAACCGCCTCGAGGGGCCGCGCCCGGAGGCCATGATCGCGGTGATCAAGGATCGCAGCCGAAACATCGACCGGTTCGAGCGCGACGCCGCGCAGGACGGGTTCATCCAGCGGGTGATCGACAACACGGTGATCCGCTTCCGCGTCTCAGTGCTGCCGATCTCGGGACTCGAATACACGATGAAGTATGAGAGCATCGTCATCCGAGTGCTGGACAGCCGCAAGGTGATCACGGATGTCAGCAAGATCGGCTTCCAGACCAAGGCGCTCGAGTGGTTCAGGGAGTCCATCTCCCGGCCGCAGGGCATGGTGATCCTGACGGGGCCCACGGGAAGCGGCAAGAGCACGACGCTGGTGGCGGCGCTCTATGCGGTGATCACGCCGCAGGTGAACGTGCTCACGGTGGAGGATCCGGTGGAGTACGTCATCCATGGATCGCGGCAGATCAAGCTCGGGCCGAAGATCGGGTTCGAGGAGGCCATCCGCGCCATCCTGCGCCATGATCCCGACATCGTGATGGTGGGCGAGATGCGTGACAAGATCACGGCCGACATCGCCATCAAGCTGGCAAACACCGGGCATCTCACCTTCTCCACGCTGCACACGAACGATGCCCCGAGCGCGGTGACACGCCTGTTCAAGATGGGGATCGAGCCCTTCCTCATCGCCTACGCCATCAACCTCATCGTGGCCCAGCGCCTGCTGCGCAGGCTCTGCACCAAGTGCAAACGCCTGAACCCGAACCCTGATCCCAACGAGGCGCGGGCCATCGGCTTCACCGATGAGGAGATTCGGACGACACAGTTTTACGAGGCGGTCGGCTGCCCGTCCTGCACGGGCGGGTACAAGGGCCGCTCCGCCATCCACGAGGCCCTGTTCTTCTCTCACGCCATACGGCGCGCCATCTTTGAATCGGGTGACGACATCAACGAGGACAAGATCAGG
Source organism: uncultured Chromatiales bacterium (assembly GCA_964449305.1). Lineage (GTDB taxonomy): Bacteria > Bacteroidota > Ignavibacteria > SZUA-365 > CAYQST01 > CAYUYM01. The sequence continues at coordinate 13,225 of CAYUYM010000087.1, forward strand.
CAGATCGCCATCAGGGAGGGCATGCTCACACTGCGCGCCTCCGGCCGCGAACGCATCAAGGAAGGGGTGACCTCGATCGCCGAGGTTGCCGCCACCACCACCACCGATGATTGACCGATGAGAAGCACCCCGTGTCACGCGTCTACCATATCATGACCAGTGCTGAGGAGGAACTCTGATGGGCCTCAACCAGATGACGATGGCCATCCTCGCCTTCATCCTGCTCGGGCAGGTGTCGGTCACCCTGCGCCGTGCCGCACTGGACAGCCAGATGACGATGACCGAGAACCGGACGGATCAGGCTGCGGTGATGATTGCACGCTCCCTGCTCGACGAGATCAACCGGAAGAAGTTCGATCAGGCCAATGTGGATATGCGTGTGGTCCGCCTCGAGAACCTGACGGCATCGGGAAGTCTTGGACCGGGGTGGTCGGAGAACTATCCGAACTTCAACGATGTGGACGACTACAACAACGCCCTGTTCAAGAGCCCCGATCGCGGCACCACCGGCGTCACCGGCACACTGGGTGTTCTGGAAAACACCGAGGGAT
>CAYUYM010000088.1:0-13752 GCA_964449305.1 uncultured Chromatiales bacterium
GATCCGGCCTGCGTGAAGCGGAAGATGTTGTCGATGAACAGGAGGATATCCTTGCCCTCGGCGTCGCGAAAATACTCTGCCATCGTGAGTGCCGTGAGACCGACGCGGAGGCGTGCTCCCGGCGGTTCATTCATCTGACCAAACACCAGCGTCGTCTTGTCGATGACGCCTGATTCCGTCATGTCGAGCCACAGGTCGTTGCCCTCACGCGTGCGTTCCCCCACACCGCCGAACACCGAGTAGCCACCATGGTGCGTCGCGATGTTGTGGATGAGCTCCATGATGACCACCGTCTTGCCCACACCGGCGCCGCCGAAGAGCCCCGTCTTGCCACCCTTGGAATACGGCTCAAGAAGGTCGATCACCTTGATGCCCGTCTCGAAGATCTCCTTGCGCGTGCTCAGAGTGTCGAATGCCGGTGCATGGCGATGAATGGGATAGTAGGTGTCCGTTTCAATCGGACCAAGGCCGTCGATGGGTTTGCCCGTGACACTGATGAGGCGTCCAAGCGTCTTCGGCCCCACAGGCACGGTGATCTGGTTGCCCGTGTCCGTCACCTCCATGCCCCGCGTGAGCCCGTCGGTGGAATCCATGGCGATGGCGCGCACACGGTTCTCCCCGAGGTGCTGCTGCACCTCGACAATGAGCTCCAAGGGGCTGCCATTCGCGTCGACATGGTCGATGCGGAGTGCCTGAAGAATGTTGGGCAGCTCACCGCCGGTGAAGTCGACGTCCACAACAGGACCGATCACTTGAACAATTTTTCCTGTATTCATATCGCCAGATGATGATGATGAAAAAAACTGCGTTCGCAGAAAGATTGAGTAAAATAACGGCACTTTCCCACTTTTCCAATCAATGGAAGAGCGATCGTGGTCCACCGCCCACGCCCTCAACACACAAACACCGTGATTTGTCCCCATCGATTGCTGCGAGGTGAAAATTTTCCGTGGCACATGTCAATACGATGGCACCAGCACCATGCCGGAATTGGGGGGGATGATGAAGGAGAGATACTCCTTCTGCGCATGGAATGGAATGCCGGTGAGGACCTCATCCACGCGCAGTCCATCCGGCAGGCCGGGGACGTGCAGCCGGCATTCGCGCGCTTCGGTGCCGATGTTGATCACGGCGAACACCTTGTCTGCACCGGCATCGCGCGCAAAGGCGTGGATGCCGGCGGCATCGTCGAGAGCCAGCGTCTGCATGCTCCCGACGCGGAGGGCGATGTGCCCGGCCCGCAGGGAGGCAAGCTGCCGATAGTACCGATGGAGCAGGCTGTCGAACACCCCGGATGCAGGCCACCCCGCCTGCCCGGGCCATGGCATCGGGCGAAGGTTGTCCGGCTCGTCCCAGCCGGGCAGGCCGGCCTCATCGCCGTAGAACACCACGGGCGATCCGGGAAGCAGAAACTGGAGCATGGCCACGAGGCGCTGGACACGCTGGTCCTCCGCAGTGGGGCGGCCGTGATGCACAATGCCGGCGGAAGCCGTGGTGGCTCCAGTGTGGAAGGGAATCGCGGGATTCATGATCATGCCGGCAAGCCTCGGCGTCTCGGTGTTGCCGACCCAGGTGAGCCTGCCGTCGGTTGCCACACCGTCGATGTCGGCCCTGAGGTCGGACAGGGTCTTGTCGAGATAGGTGGGTGTGCCTTTGCGCCGCACCACGGTGTTCACCACTGCGCGTGCGAAGCGTGCATCCGTCCCCGCATCAAAGGGGTGCGATCCTGCAAGGGCGCCTGGGATGGGGGGATCAACGTCGTCACCCAGGACGGCGGCCGCGGGATTGATGCTCCGTACGAAACGCACCCACTCCCTCCACCAGGCCGCGGAATACCGTCCATGCTGGTGGATGAGCCAGGCGTCCACTCCATCCACGGGATTTCCGTCGGCATCGGGATCCATCCAGCGACGGACTGCGTCGCGGAGGTGCATGTCGAGGGTGAAGGGCGGGCGGAGGCTGTCGGCGGCGAAGCGCGGCCAGGCATCCACGCCCCACATCCCGTGGAATGATGGAACGCTGCTGTCACCCTCGCCCAGCGGAGGTGAAACGTCGAACCACGCGGTGAATGGCGAGCGCCTGCCCTGCTGCATCACCTGGCGGACGGCCCAGTGATCGCGCCCCACATAATCAAATTGCGCCTCGATCATGATCTTCATGCCCCGGGCATGCACGGCGCGGATGAGATCGATGAAGGCACGGTCGGCGGCTGTGGTGATCCAGTGTGTCGACGGGCCGGGCATGGCGGTGTCGGCATCCACGGACTCATCAGGAACCGGGCCGAGCAATGGGTCGATGTGATGATGCGCAACGACGTCGCCACCGTCCCGTGATCCGGCGGCAGACACGGGCGACAGGATGATGCCGGTCACGCCGAGATCCTGCATGTAGTCCAGCCTCTCCATGATGCCCGCCAGATCGCCGCCGAAGCGCACCGCAGAGGCCGGCCCGCCCGCAGTGGCGTCCGACGTGTCGGCTGTCCATGCCACGGTGACGCCCGCGATCCGACCCGCGTCAAGCGCAGCCTGCCGGGCGGCGCTTCTGTGAAAACGGTCCGGGACGATGTGGTACCACACCATTCCGCGCAGCCACTCAGGAGCAGCCTCCTGCGCAGGCGCGGGCGGGGCGCACCAGAGAAGGGCGGCGATGCAGGCGGTGATCGTGGATAGGTGCTGGTGTGCTGTGCCCATGCGGCGAGTGTGGATCAATCTGAAGGACATGATGCAGGCATGAAAAATCCACATTTCCGTGGCACAATGCAAACCTCACCCACGCGAATAATTTGCATGGCGAAGGAAAATGTCGTGACAACTTTCACGGATGGAAAATTGGTGCTAACTTCCGTTTGTGGAGGGGAATTATCCCATTCCGCCCATCACGACATCACAGCACCTCAAACAGTACCTCCCTACAACCATTCAAAGGATGACCCAGCATGGCTACACAGGATCGCAGACAGTTCATGAAGTCTGCCCTTGCGCTTGGAGCCGGTGTTGCAGGTGCATCCACTCTCGCCCCCGCGAAAGCCGGTGCCGGGCCGCTCAATGTGCTCGACCCTGATCGCATGGGGGTGATCGTGGATACCACCGTATGTATTGGTTGCAGACGGTGTGAGTGGGCCTGCAAAGGCGCCCACGAGCTCCCTGCCGACGATATCAGCACCTATGACAACAGGGATGTGTTCTCCCATCCCCGCCGCCCCGACACAACGGCGTTGACCGTGGTCAACGAATATCCCGGCCGCAAGGACGGGATTGAACACGTCGACGTCAAGGTCCAGTGCATGCACTGCGATCACCCTGCATGTGTTTCCGCCTGCATTGTGGGCGCGTTTTCCAAACAACCGGACGGTTCGGTCATCTGGGACGGTGACAAGTGCATCGGCTGCCGCTATTGCATGGTGGCATGCCCGTTCCAGGTTCCCACGTTCGAGTTCACGAAAGCCATCCAGCCGAAGATCATGAAGTGTGACTTCTGCCACCCGCGCACACAGCAGGACCTCCTACCCGCCTGCGTGGAGATCTGCCCCATGGAGGCACTCACCTATGGACGTCGCGACGAGCTGGTTCGCGTGGCCCACAGCCGCATCGACACGGCTCCCGATCGCTACCACCCGCACGTGTTTGGCGAGCAGGAGGTGGGGGGCACAGGATGGCTCTACCTCGGGTCGGGCGATCTGGCAGCCTTCGCCTTCCCGAAGCTCGGGACCAAGCCCGCCCCCGGCGTCAGCGAATCAATCCAACACGGCATCTTTGCCTACTTCGTTCCTCCCATCGCCCTCTATGCCCTGCTCGGGCTGGTGATGTGGATCTCGAAGAACCGTGAGAAGAAACACGAGGAGGAGATGTGACATGGAAGAGCATGCAATTCCCACCCCGATCAGATTCCGTTTCTTCACTCCCGGCGTCATCATCCTCTGCCTCATCGTGGCCAACGGCATGGTCTTTCTGCTCGGCCGCTTTCTCTTCGGCATCGGCGCTGTGACAAACCTCGACAACTTCTATCCCTGGGGCCTCTGGATCGGCGTGGATGTCGCCGCAGGCGTTGCGCTCGCCGCCGGGGGTTTCACCACCGCCGCTCTCGGGCACATCATGCACCGCGAGGAGTATCACGTCGTCATCCGACCGGCCCTGCTGACGGCCATGTTGGGGTACACCTTCGTCGCTCTCGGCGTGTTCACCGACATCGGACGCTGGTACTTCATCTGGCATGCCCTCATCTACTGGAATGGCAACTCTGCGCTCTTCGAGGTCGGCACCTGCGTCATGATCTATCTGACCGTGCTGTACATCGAGTTCCTCCCCATCCTCACAGAACGCTTCATGGGGCGTGTCAAGCTGCCCGGTCCCCTCTCCGTGTTCAACCTGCCGCTCAACTCCCTGCTCCACATGCTGGATCGCGGCCTCAACAGGACGATGTTCATCTTCATCATCGCCGGCGTCGTACTTTCCTGCCTCCATCAGTCCTCCCTCGGAACGCTGATGGTCATCGCCGGGGAGAAGATGCATCCGTTGTGGCAGACGCCCGTGCTGCCGCTGTTGTTCCTGCTATCGGCCATCTCGGTGGGGCTTCCGATGGTGATCTTCGAATCACTCATCTGCTCCAGGTCCTTCAAACTCAAACCCGAGATGCATGTGCTCTCGAAACTCGGATCCCTGGTCGCCCCGATGCTTGGCGTCTACCTTGCCGCGAAGATCGGGGACATGGTGATCCGCGAAACCTTCGTCCACCTTGCCGTGATCAATGCGGCCTCGGTGATGTTCGTCATCGAGCTCGTGGTCGGGGTCGTCATCCCTCTGCGGATGTTCCTCTCGAAGAAGGTGCTGAAGTCGCCACTCCTGCTGTGGATCGCATCGGCACTGGTGATCCTTGGTGTGCTGCTCAACCGGATCAACAACTTCACGGTGGCCTACACGCCGCCCTACGCGGGTTACTCGTACTTCCCCTCCTACGGAGAGATCTCAGTGACCGTCGGGCTCATCGCGCTCGAGGTTCTCATGTACCGCATCTTCGTGATGATCTTCCCCGTGGTGTCGATTCCCGGCCGGGAACCGGCGCGGCGGGCGAAATACACGATCGGAGGGATTGCATCATGAAGCGCATCCTCATCCCCATCGTCACGCTTCTCGTGATGGTCATGGGCATCGCCACGGCACAGAAGTCCCCGAAGATGCCTGCACTGACGCTCCCGGCGGAGTGCAAGAAATGCCACACCTGCGACCAGCCCACGAAGGCGAATCCCTGCCTCGAGCTCTGCCCGCGGCAGAGCATGGCCACCTACCACCAGAAATCCGGCCCCGGGCCCGACGCCATCACCATGGCGAACCTGTCACCCAACAAGCGCGTCTACCCTCCGGTGATGTTCTCGCACAAGGCCCATGCAGAGATGTCGGATCTCTCGGGCGGGTGCAAAACCTGCCACCACTACAACCTCGGCAGCGTCATTGTGCCGTGCCGCTCCTGCCACGACGAGAACCGGAAACGCGCCGACGTCTCCAAGCCGGATCTGAAGGGCGCCTATCACCGCCAGTGCATGGACTGCCACAAGTCCTGGAGTGGCAACACGAAGTGCGAACAATGCCATGGCAGGCAGAAGACCGCGTCGGAGATCGCCGCAATCAAGACCCAGCACCCGACGGTCGAAGAACCGACCAAGGTGATCAAGACCACGTCCTACAACGCAGGACGGACCGTCACCTTCTATCACAACCAGCACACCGGGATGTTCGGACTGGAATGCCAGACCTGCCATTCGAACGAGGGCTGCGTCCGCTGCCACGACAAGACGGGCAGGGCCGCCGCAACGACGCGCACGCTGGAACAGAAGCACAGCGCCTGCTCCAAGTGCCACAACACGAAGAGCCAGTGCGGCTTCTGCCACACCGAAGCTCCGCAGGCACCCTTCGACCATGCCCGCCGGACCGGCTTTGCCATGAATCGCTTCCATGCGCGCCTGGCATGCACATCCTGCCACAAGGTGCCGGGCCGCTTCACCGGCCTCACGCGCGACTGCGCGGGCTGCCACAAGAGCTGGGCCGCCGGCGGCTTCAATCACTCCCACGCCGGTCTCACACTCGACGAGATCCATGCGTCCTTCGAATGTGTGGACTGCCACAGCTCGAAGGACTATGCGGAGAAATCCTGCAGGAAGTGCCACGACGACAAGTCCTGGCCCAAGGACAAGCCGGGAACGCCCGTGAACGGCGGGCCCGCGAAACCATCGCGCAGGAAATGACACACTCCGGGAGACACGGTACCTCCAAGGCCCGGCGCGCCCTGCGCCGGGCCGTCGGACCGACGAGGCCTGCATGAAGACCATCAGCTTCAAATTGATCCTGGCCGTCGCCCTCGCCACCATCGTCACATTCGGCATCTACACGTACTACGGCATCAAGTCGCAGAGCGCGGCGATGACAGACGAGGTGGAGCGCCACATCAGTCAGTTGAGCGAGACCGTGAAAAGCAGCACGCGGTTCGACATGCTCTTCAACCAGCGCGAACGCATCCATCAGACCATCAACACCATCGGGCAGGAATCCTCCATCCACAACATCCGGGTGCTCAACAAGGTGGGTGCCATCATGTACTCCTCCCGCGAATCGGAGATCGGCACCATGGTGGACAAGGGCGCGGAGAGCTGCTACGGGTGCCATTCGGCCGACAAGCCCATCGAACGGCTCGACATCGAGAACCGGACGCGCATCTTCCGGCCGCACCCGGATTCCGCACGCGTCCTGGGCATCATCAACCCCATCTACAACGAGAAATCCTGCTGGGAGGCCGACTGCCACGCGCATTCACCGCAGCAGACTGTGCTGGGCGTGCTCGACGTGAGCATCAGCCTGCGCGAGGTGGACAGGCAGATCCACGCGAACGAGATCAAGGCCATCGGCTTCGCCGTGATCGCGGTGATCGTCTTCAGCCTGCTCATCGGATACTTCATCCGCCGCTGGGTGCATGCGCCCGTCCATGAGCTCGTGACCGCGACCAAGGCGGTTGCCATGGGGAACCTCGACCACGTGATCACACGCATCCCGAAGGATGAGCTGGGCACCCTGGCCCGGTCCTTCAACGACATGACACGCAGGCTGGCGGAGGTGCGCTCGCAGCTCTTCCAATCGTCCAAGCTCGCATCCCTTGGGAGGCTTGCCGCAGGCGTGGCGCACGAGCTCAACAACCCGCTCACCGGCGTCCTGACCTACAGCAGCTTCCTGCTGAAGCGTGCCGGGGACGACACGGAGATGAAGGAGGATCTCGAGGTCATCGTCCGCGAAACCAAGCGCAGCCGTGAGATCATCAAGGGCCTGCTGGATTTCGCACGGCAGTCCACGCCGGTGAAATCGGCCATCGATCTCCGCGAGGTGATCGACCGCTCGCTGACCGTGATCACGAACCAGCTGACGATCAACAATGTGAAGGTGGTGCGCGTCATCCCGGAGCAGCTCCCGCGCCCCGTGGTGGATGCCAACCAGATCCAGCAGGTGTTCATCAACCTTCTTGTCAACGCGGTGGACGCGCTTGCGGGGAGGGGCGGAACAATAACGATCAGCATCGAGGAACTCGCCCTTTCGCCGCGAGGCACGGCCCAGATCCGCAACGCCACATGCCCGAACGACCACCGGCTGATCGACACCGATCATCGCATCGACGGCCAGCCCTCGATCAAGGTGAAGACACGCTTCAACAACAACGAGGGCTTTGTGCATCTCGATCCCGTGTACGGCCGCTCGCATCATCACTACGGAATCTCCTTCTCGAAGAACGGGACGGCCCAGTTCTTCTGCCCTGAGTGCAACGTGTCGCTCATCGACGCCGAATCCCGTTGCCCGGAGTGCCGATCACCGATCTTTTCCATCACCGTCCCCGGAAGAGGCATGTGGCGCGGCTGCACGAAGTATGGCTGCGAATGGCAGGAGTGGACGGCGGTGGACAAGGGTGGCGTGCGCAGCCACCTGCAGATCCAGATCACCGACACCGGTTGCGGCATCCCGGCCGAGGAGCTCGGCAAGATCTTTGAACCATTCTTCACCACAAAGGGCCAGAAGGGCACAGGGTTGGGCCTGGCGGTCGTCTGGGGAATCATCGACGCACATGAAGGCAAGGTCACCGTGTCCAGCACTGTCGGGCAAGGGACCACTTTCACCATCCGTCTGCCGGTGGAGCAATCCACGGGCAGTGCATCCAGGTCTGATTCTTGAAAGGCACCGCATGAGCCACTCCCACGACATCCTGATTGTCGACGATGAAGATGTGATCATCCGATCCGTCATGAAGATCTGTTCACTCGAAGGGTGGACGGTGGACAGCGCATCCGACGGGGTGCAGGCGCTGGAGAAGGTGCGGACGCACGACTACCGCCTCATCCTTTCGGACATCATGATGCCGGGATACAGCGGGCTCGAGCTCCTTCGCGCGCTGATCGATCAGCGCGTCAACACCCCGGTGATCATGACCACGGGCTACACCACCGTGGAGAATGCCGCCGAGTCCATCATGCTGGGGGCCATTGATTTCCTGCCCAAGCCCTTCACGATGGACGAGCTCCTCACCATCATCAAGCGTGGCCTGCGCCATGCGGAGATCTACGGCGCACGTGGCGGATGCACCCTGCCGGACGCCGGTGGCCCCACCCCCATCGCCTGCCCCGCCGGCTACCACCGCCTGGGATGCACCACATGGATGCTCCCCGGCGACGACGGCTCCGTGCGCATCGGCGCCACGGGGCACTACCTATCGACGCTCGATTCCGTGGAGGAGGTGGTCCTGTTCGAGCGCGATGCGATGCTCCTCCAGGGCAACGTCTGCGCCCAGTTGCGCTCCGTCGACGGGATGACGCACAACCTGCTCTGTGCGATGAGCGGCAGCATCCTCGATCGCAACGAGGCGCTTCTCACCAATCCCCACCTGCTCCGGACAGCCCCCTTCACGCTCGGATGGATCTATCGCATCCTCCCGACGGAATACCAGACGAACCTTCAGTATCTTGTGCCATGTGCACAGCGTGACGCACAGCCCTGAACGGGCGGGGCGCAGGCAGACCGGCCGCGCCAGCCAGAACACTTCGAATCGTGACATACATCCTCAAGGAGACCTTCCATGCCACTCTTCATCGCCGCCGTTGTCGTATTCATCATCGCGGACATCCTCATACGGATCATCGGAAAACGGATGCAGGAGACCAAGCTTCAACGCGACAGGGAAAAAATACTCGAGACCTCGCTCCGCCTCGATTACAGCCGTGAGGCGAAGACCCTCAAGCGTGCCGAGGTCGACAAACCCAAGGCCCGCATCCTCTGCGTGGATGACGAGGAGGTGATTCTCGGCAGCTTCCGCAAGATCCTCGTGCTCGACGGCTATTCCGTCGACACGGTCGAGAAAGGCCAGGAGGCGCTCGGACTCATCCAGATGCATCACTATGACTTCGTCTTCACCGACCTCAAGATGCCCGAGATGGATGGCATCGAGGTCACCAAATCGGTGAAGCACATCCGCCCCGACATCGATGTGGTCATCATCACCGGCTTCGCCACCGTGGAGACGGCGGTCGATTGCATGAAGTTCGGCGCCATGGATTATGTGCAGAAGCCGTTCACCGAGGATGAGCTGCTGGAGTTCACGAAGAAGATCCTTGTCAAGCGCCAGGATCGCATCCAGAAGCAGCTCAAGCCCAAGGTGTCCATCACCCACCAGGCCATGGATGCCCGCCCCCGCGAGGGTGAGTTCTCCATCCCGGGCGGCGTGTTCATCGCGCCAGGACATTGCTGGGCGGCCCTGCGCCAGGATGGCAATGTCCTTGTCGGAATCGACGACTTCGCGAAAAAGCTCATCGGGAGAATCGACGACATCGAGTTCCCGAACCTTGGCATGAAGGTGACCGGGGGGCAGACGCTCTTCAGCATCAAACAGGGCAACCGCCTCATCCGCTTCCACTCCCCCGTCTCGGGCAAGGTGACAGGCATCAACAATGCCATCCGCGATGAGAAGGATCAGCTCGACATCACCCCCTACGGCAGGAACTGGTTCTGCACCATTGATGCCGACGCCATTGATGCTGAGCTTCCGAAGATGAGGATCGGTGCCGCCGCCGTGGCTCTGTACCAGGACGACATCGAGCGGGCGAAGAAGTTCCTCGCCGGCATCGAGTATCGCTCGGTGGAGGGCCCCGACGAGCCGCTGCGCGTGGGTGAGATGGAGGATCTGCGGGACAACGACTGGGAGGCCGCCTGCCGCGAATTCTTCGCGTGAGATGCATCTCCACAGAAGAGAACACAGGCCGCCCCCGGGCGGCCTGTGTTGTCACAGTTGCAGGAGAAACGCGTAGAATTCCTTCTCCGAAGAGATGCCCAGCTTCGAACGAAGACGCGAGCGAGCCACCTTGACGCTGTTGCTGCTCTTGTATGTGAGCTCGGCGATCTCCTTGGTGGAAAGGTTCAGGCGCGACAGCGCACAGAGCTTGAGCTCGCTCAGCGACAGGTCGGGGCAATGCTCATGAAGGTTGCGGTAGAATGCGGGGTGGATGTTCTCGAAGCGCTTGCGGAACTCATCCCACACACGGCGGTCGAGATGCGTCCCGATCTTGTTGATGACGATCTGGAGTCCCGACCGCACGGCATCGTTTGTGGCCCTCCCCTTCAACTCCAGCAGGTCCTGCATGAGTGACCGATGGAACTCGTTGACCTGGAGCAGGAACACAGTCTGCGAGGCCAGCTCACTCATCTTCCCCTCCAATTGAAACTGGAGCTGTCGCCGGGTCTCCTCCGCAGTCTGGTGGCGCTCCTTCTCCACCTTCTTCCAATTGGCCATGTCCCGGATGAGGAAGAACAGGGCATTCGCCACACCCGCCTCGTCCCGAATCACGGCGCTGCCCACCTCCACATCGAGATCGGCTCCGTCCACCGCCCGCCCCGCGCAAAGCAGGGGTTCCACCGATGGCATCGTGAACATGGACTGCACGTGCTCGTCCAGCACGCCCGTGCGCCCGGGATCGAGAAGCGCTCCGATGGCACGCCCCGCCAGCTCCTCCGGCGATGCAGCGTGGAACAGCCTCGCTCCGTTGTCGGTCGCAAAGTCGATCACGCCTTCGAGATTCGTGATGACGATGCCGTCGGGACAGGTGCTCAGATAGGTCGACAGGCGCGCATCGGTCGCCTTCAGGTCGGACATGGTGGCGCGATGCGCCTCCACCTCGCTCACGAGTTCGGCGTTCACTGTCCGCAAAGCCGACTCCGACTGCTCCAGCCGCCGATGGTATTTGTCGGTCCTGATGGCAAGCGCGATGTTGGCCTCGAGCTCGCGGTAGTTGAAGGGTTTGAGGATGTAGCCCGAGGCGCCGAGCTTCTTGAGCCGCTGGATGAGGTCCATCGTGCTGTAGGAGGTGATGAACAACACGGGGAGGGCGAAGCGCTCCATGATGATGGCCGCGGTTTCGATCCCATCCATGCGGCCCTCGATCATGATGTCCATGAGCACGAGATCCGGGTGTTGCGTCCCTGCGGCGGCGATGGCCTCGTCGCCCGTGGAGACGATGTCCACCACCGAGTATCCCATGGATTCGAGGCTGTCCTTGATGTCGACCGCGATGAGGCGTTCATCCTCGACGATGAGGATGCGGTCGCGTGGGAGCTCGCCGGTGGAGCCGGGCATGAGCGGGGAGTCCGGGGAGGAATGGGGCCTTGCGGTGTCCATGGATGAGCAGGATCAGGTGATCGGAGGAAGGGTGTGTCGATGCAGGTATTCCGGTTCGGTGAATTCCATGGTGAAGCATGTGCCTGCCGAGCCATCGAAGGTGTATCGCCCGTGGAGCTGGTCGCCGAGGATGCGGACCATGCGGAGGCCCAGGGTCCGGCTCTCGAGGGGATCAATGTCGGCTGGGAGACCTATGCCGTTGTCGGCCACCTCCAGATGCCAGCGCCGATCGCCGATGCGATGCGCGGAGACGCGGAGCATGGGGGCGGGGAACCCGGCGAAGGCGTATTTGCAGCTGTTGGTGATGAGCTCGTTGACGATGAGGCCACAGGGGATGGCGGCGTCGATGCTGATCGGCAGATCGTCCACATCGATGTCGAGGCGGATCTGCCTGTCGAGGTTCTGCGTGGCGGTGATGATGGACGAGGCGAGCGATTTGAGGTAGTGCTCCAGACTGATCGCACCGATGCTCCCGGACTGGTAGAGCATCTCGTGGATGAGGCTGATGCTCATGATGCGCCCCTGGATCTCCCGGAGGCTGGCGATGGCCCCGGAGTCCGAGAGCGCATTCACCTGGAGGTTGATCATGGTGGTGAGGATCTGCAGGTTGTTCTTCACCCGGTGATGGATCTCGCCCAGAAGGATGTCCTTCTCCTTCAGGGCCTGGAACAGCTTCATCTCCGTGCGTTTTCTGTCGGAGATGTCGCGCGACACAGCGACAATGCCTCCGATGGCGGGGTTGTCGGACTGGTTGACCCCCGTCGCCTCCATCCAGATGAAGGACCCATCCTTGTTCCGATAGCGGAACTGCACCGAGATCACCTGCCCGGGCCTCCTCATCCCCTCCTCGATGGCCGACACCACCGCAGGCAGATCCTCCGGATGCATGAGATCCGTGGTGTCCATGCTGAGCATCTCCTCGATCTCATAGCCATGGATGCGTGTGGCGGCCGGGGAGTTGTAGAGAATCTCGCCCCGCGGTCCGAGGATGGTGAAGATGTCGGGCGACATCTCCATCATTGCGCGGAAGCGGTCCTCACTGCGCGTGAGGCGCTCCTGATCCCGTGTGCTTTCGGTGAGGACGTTTTCCAGAATGCGTGTACGCAGTTGCACGGCATCGTCCAGCTCGCGGTTCAGTGTCAGAAGGCGCTCATTCACCGCCCGGTTGTGGAGGTAGGTGTAGACCATGGCGAGGGACAGGCCGACGATGAACACGAGCGAACACATCAGCAGGATGAAGGTGGCGCGCTGCCGCGTCGCGATTGCAGCGGTGAGCCCCTCGGACTTGCGCTGCAGCTCGTTGCGATACTCGAGTGTGGCGATCTCCAGCTCACCGCTCTTCGCCCGCATTTCCGCATCAGCGCTGACGGCATCGTCGAGGTGATCCATGGCCCTGCGGTAATCGCCCCGGGCCTCGTACAGCTCGTGGAGGCATTCGGCGAGGTGCTTCCTTTCCGCGGTGAAATCGGAGGCGCGGACAAGCGCGTACCCGGCGAGGAGATGATCCTCCGCGCGTCGATCGTCGTGCATGCACATGAAGAGCTCGCCGAGGTCGGCCCTGCTCGAGGCCACCAGCCGGACGTTGTTGATGGCGCGTCGCGCCTCAAGCGCGCGCAGGTGGAACCGCAGCGCATCCTCATACCTGCCGAGCTGCTGATGACACCGGGCGATGCGTGATGCAAGTGATCCGACAAGTACCATGTCGTCGAGAGAGTCAGCGATCGAGCATGCCTGCACGAAGCACCCGATGGCGGCGGTGTGGTCCCTTCCCGGTCCGAGGTGCAGGTCGCCGAGCAGGGCCAGGGACTGCGCCTCCCCGGCCAGGTCATGATTCTGGCGGGCGAGCATCTGCATGGTGGTGATGCTGCGACGTGCCTCGTCGATGCGGCCCTGCCTGAGGCGGAGCTGGGCGGAGAGTCCCGCCAGGTACGGCGCGTGGGCGGACGACGCCGTCCTGCGCACAAGGGCAGCGGCCTCGGTCAGGTGTTGTTCGGCACCCGAAAGCTGGCCGAGCAACAGGTGGATTTCCACGATGCGCAGCCTGACCCTGATCACGGCGGTCATGTC
>CAYUYM010000089.1:0-4048 GCA_964449305.1 uncultured Chromatiales bacterium
CCTCGTTCGCATACTCGCGGCTTTCCTGCTGTCAGTGAGCGCCGTCCTTATCGCGCTTGCCCAGGGCCAGGCCTCCGGTGTCAACGGCGACAGGCGCGAGAAAAGACCTATAGGTCTTCTAAGAAGTACTAAGAAGACCTATAGGTCTCCCCGCACCCCTTTCCCTTGTCCCTCCGGTTCCGTAGCTTGCGGCAAACATCTTCGGTGTCCCATGAAAGCGATTCCCCTCCTTCGCATCTCTGCGGCTCTGCTGCTGTCGGGGACGTCCATCCTGCCAGCCCATGCACAGGGTCAGGCCTCCAACATCACCGCCTTCAGCCGCGGCTGCCAGACCTTCATCACTTGGACCGAGGCTCCAGGTTCCACGGACGGAGATGCGTATCGCGTGTACGCTTCTCCCACCCCCATCACTGAGAATTCCCTCGCCACCGCCCGCCTCCTCGCCACTGTCCCGCACAACTCGGGCGCGTACCACCGGGAGGCCGACCGCTCCGTGCCGCCGCATCCGGACTTCGTCCAGACGCGCTTCATCATCACCGATCGCGGTCCACAACTCCCCGTCGGCACGGGCCTCTTCGTCCACACACGCTCGGCATCAGACTTCGGCCCGCTGCACTATGCGGTGACCTTTTTGCACAATGGCTCGGAAAACCGCTCGCTGTCGGCGTCCAACTCGCTGACCGATCCGCTTTCCGCTTCCGCCGGGACGCGCCCCGTCATCGCATGGGAATCCCCTGATCGACACGGCCGCATCTACACCCAGTTCATGGACTGCGCCGATTGGAACCCCACGTTCGAGGGCTGCGCATACAACTACATTCTCTGCGTCCCGCCGGACTACGATGGTGCGGCCCCTCTTCCACTCACCCTCCTCCTCCATGGCTGGGGCTTCCGCGATGCCGGCTATCGCTTCGAGGATGGCACATCCACGCCCTATGGCTGGAAGACGGCACTCATGATCATAGACGACATCTCCTGTACATGGTACCATGGCTTCTCGCAATCCGATGCCACCATGGGGCCGCCCAACTACCTGCCACCTGTCACCGGTCCCATCCGCAATTACACGGAGGAACGCATCCTCCGAGGCATCACGGATCTTGTCGCCGATCCCGATCCCTTCGCCCGCATCGACACGCGTCGGATCTATGTCTATGGGCAATCCATGGGAGGCACCGGTGCACTTGGCCTCGCCATGCATTTCGGGTGGGTATTCGCCGCGGCCTACTGCTCCGAGCCCATGACCAACTGGACCACAAGTGGCGAGAGCGGCGGCACCGACTGGCTCCCCGATGCGGAGATGAAATGGGGGCCGACCGCCGCGGCTCTCAGCATCATCAACATGCCACCCGATCAGTGGACGGCCTCCTGCAATGGCATGAACGTGTGGGACTGGACCAATCGTCCGCGCATCTTCGATTCGCTGCAGACGCCGGACATGGCCTACATAGTGGTCGGGCACGGAACGCTGGACCAGGTGATCGGCTTCGAATCGCAGGCACGCCCGCTTTACGGTGCCATGCAGCGCGGCCGGCGGGCCTTTGCCGGCTTCACCGCAGCAACGGATCATACATGGCTTGGCTTCATGGGCATGCCTCCCAACTGGGTGTTTGACGATTTCGCCTTCCGCATCGACGAACCCATCCCCGCATTTTCCAACGCGTCAAATTCCTCCACCACCCCGCCTGTCGGCGTGGCATCCTACAATCAGGACCTCGAGTGGTCGTCGTCGTGGCATGATTTCGACGGACCGCCCAAGGACACGCCGACGCGCTTCATGATGACCCTGCGCTCCACGGTATCGAACCAGCGGGTGGATGTCACTCCACGACGCACATCTCACTTCTCCATCCCTGCGGGAGGCTGTGCATCATGGTACAACGTGTCGCTCGAGTCGCTCGACACACTCGAACGAGGCTCGGTGACATCGGATCGTTTCGGCCTCCTCACCGTCCCTGGCATGCTCGTTTCCACCACGGGCAACCGGCTGGTCCTGAAGGCGGAGGGCACTACGGGGGTCGATGCCCCCGATGCTCCGAGGATCGCCTCCATGCTGTCGGTGGCCGTGCACCCCGATCATCTCATGCTACACCGGGGCGACCAACCCTACTCCGGCCCGGTGACCGTGAACGACATCCTCGGCCGGCACGTTGCACGACTCGGTGTGCTCAATGGCATCGTGATCTTTCACGCACCTGCGACGGGGCTGTACCTGTTCCAAACACCCGCAGGTGACACCGCCAGGGCGATGCTGCCACGCAGGTGACCACCTGGTGGCGACGCACCGATACGAACGGCGATTTCGCGTTCAGCCACACACCGCCTCGTTTCAGGCATGCGTTTTTCTCCATCTGGAAGGTGACCGCCTGCTCGGAATTCATGGGGAAATTGCGTAGGATTGAAGTGCGTTCCACCAGTATTCCCGCTTCACCTCCCTGGCACCCCCATGTCCGATTCCATTGAGTCCCCGCGTGATCGTGGCAATGCATCCGCGTATGATGCGTTTTTCGCCATGAGCCCCGACATGTTCTGCATCGTGTCGTTCGATGGCCGCTTCCTTGATGTCAACGATGCCTGGGAGGAGACGCTGGGATATGAGCGCAAGGCTCTGATCGGCGAACGCTTCATGGACTTTGTCCACTCCGATGATCAACAGACAACGCTGGAAGTGTTTTCCGGGATCCTCAGTGGTCGATCGGTGGCGAATTTCGTCAACCGATATCGTCGAACGGATGGCTCGCACCGCTGGCTGGAGTGGCACAGCAAGGCATCGGAGGATCGCTGTCTGGTCTATGCCGTGGCGGTGGACATCACCGAACGTCATCATACAATGGAGCACCTGCTGGAGCAGCAGCGGATCGTCTCGTCCATCGCCAATGCCGCCCGCGATGCCATCGTCATGATGACGCCAGATGGCAGGGTCATATTCTGGAACGAGGCGGCGAGCCGCATGTTCGGATACACGCGGGAAGAGATCTCCGACAAAGATCTCCATCGTACACTTGTGCCTGATCGCTTTCACGAAGACCATGACCGAGGAATGAAGGAATTCGTCCTGACTGGATCGGGCCCGATTGTGGACCAGACCATCGGGCATGTCGCCCGTCACCGGGACGGTCATGAATTCCCCGTGGAGATCTCCGTGACGGCGGTGATGCTTGAGGGTGCGTGGCATGCCGTGGGCATCATCCGGGATGTGACGGAACGTACGCGAGCCGAAGAGGCGTTGCTGGCGAGCGAGGCGATGCTCCGTGAGGTGAACGCGGAAAAGGATCGTTTTTTCTCCATCATCGCCCATGATCTGCGCAGCCCTCTTGGAACGCTCCAGGCGCTGACCGAGGTGCTCATGGACAGCCACGCCGGCATGACGCAGATGGAACTGTCTGATGTCCTCCGCTCGATGCATCGATCGGCAGGGAATGTCAATCAGCTTTTGGAGAACCTCCTCGAATGGGCACGAATGCAGAAGGACCGCTCCCAATTCGAGCCCGCTGCAGTTCCCGTGTCCGTGCTCATCCATGAAAGCATCGCGTTGCTGCAGGACACGACAGCGAGCAAGGGCATCTCCGTGAGGCTCGACATCCCGGAGGAACTTGTTGTAAAGGCCGACCGGCGCATGCTCGACGGCGTTGTCCGCAACCTGTTTTCGAACGCGGTAAAGTTCACCCGCGCCGGAGGAAGGATCCAAGTGTCGGCCCGGCGACGCGACGGCATGGCCGAGATCACCGTGCGGGATTCCGGCATCGGTATGCCATCCGAGCTGTTGGCCAACCTGTTCCGCATCGACAGGAATACCGGCCGACTGGGGACAAACAACGAGCCGACCAGCGGACTTGGGCTCGTACTCGTCCGGGAATTTGTCGAGAAAAACGGTGGCAGGATCCGCGCGGATTCGGCCGAGGGGCAGGGATCGACTTTCACCTTCACCGTCCCCCTGTTTCCAGAAAGCGGTTGATCGACACCTTCATGACCTGATCACGCGGGGCGTCAACCCACTCATGACCTGACAACGCGGGGCGTCGGCGCACTCATGGGGCGGGAACGCGCC
>CAYUYM010000089.1:4148-13701 GCA_964449305.1 uncultured Chromatiales bacterium
CAGGACCTCCCGGTTCACATCACCCGCCTTCTCGATCTGGACCATGTGCCCCGCACTCATGACCTGACAACGCGGGGCGTCGGCGCACTCATGGGGCGGGAACGCGCCATTCCGAGCGTATCGGTGGAATACCGATTTCGTCGATACAATTGTATCTGAGAAGACCTTTAGGTTGACGAAATGTGACGTTCTCGCCACGGATTGGCCACTTTGCCACCAGCGAGCGGTGGCATTTCGGCCTGATATTATTGTTCCTTTGAAAACCTTTAGGTCTCCCCCCACGGAATCCTTCCCCCCCTCTCCGGCTCTCACTTCACAAACGCCAGGACCTCCCGGTTCACATCACCCGCCTTCTCGATCTGGACCATGTGCCCCGCATGTGGGAGCATCACCAACCGCGCGTTCGGCAACGCCCGCACGCCGTCCTCCATCACGTCGCGCGTGAAGCCGCCATGAAGGTAGGGATTCGGAATCAGGTTGTCGTTCTCCCCGCCGATCACCAGCACTGGCACGGCGATGCGACCCAGTTTCGCCCGGACAGGCTCGTCGAGCATCGCCCCCACGCTGCACCACACCGCGTAGCAGAAGCGATCAAACTCCTTCGCCCGTGCCATGCGCTCACGCTCCTCCACCATCCACTCCCAGGCGTCGCTCCATGTGAAGAAATTCGCGGCCAGGTTGGCCCGGACCGCCGCCGATGACGTCCTCTTCACAAACTCGGGGTTCACGGCATTCCGCATCCAGTCCCCCTCGCCCCTCTTGAAGGTCTCGAACCCCGCCGGCGACAGCAGCACAAGCCGCTCCACCATCGTGGGATGATTCAACGCCGCGGTCATCGCGATCTGCGCCCCCATCGAATGTCCCACCCATACCGCCTTCGCGATGCCGAGCTTCTGCAACAGCGAGGCAACCGTCCCGGCCTGGAAGGCCAGACTGTAGGGTGCACCAAAGGGCTTGGCGGACTTCCCAAACCCGGGCAGATCCACCGCAATCACACGGCAACCGCCCTGCTCCAGCGCTGCCACGTTGTAACGCCAAAACCCGGCGTTGCTCGCCAGTCCGTGAATGAGCACCACGGGCGTTCCCGCCCCCTTCTGCGTGTCGTGCCAGGCCACCTCCACACCGTTCACTTCGGCAGTCTGTGTCGTGAACGTGTAGTCGAAGTTGGAGAACTCCAGGGGAACCGTGTCATGGTAGAACTTCATGCTGCCACACCCGCTGATGACGGTGATGAGGAACAATGCAAGAACGTGTTTGATCGACATGGCGGCCTCCATCAGAACATCAGCCAGTTGGCGGTGAGGAAACACACCCAGGGATCACGCGGATGCGCTCCGCCGGTGCGGGTGTACGAGCTGTCGTAGAAATCGCCTGCCCACATGTAGGCGGCCGACAGCGTGAAATCGAGAAACACGGCGTAGGTGTAGCGCAACTCGGCATTGAGTTCGGAGCCGACCCATGTCCCACCTCCCAGCGGCTTCACGTTGGACAACGCCGCCGCGGCTCCGAGCTTCACCAGCCACTTGTTGGGAACCAGGTTCGAGTACAGGTTCAGAAAGGCGGCACCCACCCCATACCCCATGTTCGAGATGTCGTGCACGGCGGAGTAGTAGCGGTTCACCACCTGCGGGTCGGGGAACAGCAGATACGAACGATGCGAGCTGTAGATCCCCACCGGCGACCCCCAGGTGTTGCCCGTCACCACGCCATGGTACTTCCCGTCGATGGCGAGGTCCTTGTCCCCTGTGGTGTACAGCGCCTCGATGCCGATGCGGTCGCCCGCGGTCTGCCCGTATTTGTATGACAGCGATGCGTGCGCCGCCAGCCCGAGGATGTCCACACGGCGGCCGCTTGTCCCGGATTCGCTGATGGTGTCGATGCTGCCGATGTTCGCGTTCACCATCGCGCTCGCCCACCACCGGCCTGCAAGGAAGTCGCGGTTCCATGCAGCATTGATTCCCAGCCAGCCAACGTCCGCAGAGTACTTCGCCCTGTCGAGTTGCAGACGCGCTGCACCGTTGTAGTCGGCAAGCGTGGAGTTGAACCCCTGCCCCAGCACCGACACGCCGCCACTCCCCGCGCCACGGTCGTGGACAAACCACGCGCTCCCCCCCACCTCCAGTACCGGTGTCACACGCGTCTCCACATCGGCCATGAAGAGGATCACGTCGTCGTCGAGCTGGATGAGGTTCTCGTAGAGCTGGAACGCGCTGAGGCGTCCGATGGTGCGGGGCGAAAGACGCATGTAGCTCGACACTCCCACGCCCTGCGTGCCCCAGTACATCATCCGTGAGCCGGAGGTCTGCGCCGTGCCGAGTGTGTTCACATTCGGATCGCGGGGATTGTCAAAGATGCGCTGAAGGCCGATGACGAGGTTCCAGTCCTCCGCCGGTTTCACCTCCACGTTGGCCATCAGGGTCTGGATGTTCACCGTCCCGCCGCTGATGCCACCGCCGGTGTTGTTGCCGACACCGTAGTTCGCATCACCCCAGGTGAAGTCCACCTTGAACAGCCCCCGGAAAACGGCGGCTCCATCCAGAATGGCGGGGCGGTACACGAAGAGTGGCACAAAGCGCCCCTCGCCATAGAAGGCGGTCTTGTCGAGCGTGGTGGTGGTGTTGGGTCCGAAAAGACGCCCGATCACCTGACCGCGGAGCAGCTCGTTGGTCGGGGCGATGTTGCTGGCCGTGAGCCGTGAAAAGGCATAGCCGATGAACTGCAGTTCGGGTACGGGCTTCTCCGGTGTCCCGGCGGTGCGTTCGTCATCCACGGGGTAGCTGGGGAACTGCCCATACGCCGGCGCGGCGAAAAGAAGCAGGAGGAGGATCAGGCGTTTCATGTGAGTCGTTGCTGAAGGTGATGGAAATGCCGGAAACACGGGGCACCCGCGGGAGCATCCCCCCGCGGGTGCCTGATTGCATGGGGATTATTGACGGGTGTATTTCTGGACCAGGGCCTTTCCATAGGCGCCGCCGGCCGAGCTCCCGAACCCGCCTTCCGGCGTCGGCTTCGTCACACCCGTGAGAGGCGGCTGTGTCTGCACCACTTCGTACTGCATCGTCACACCAGAACCCGCCATGGTCGCCTCGTAGATGCCCTCCGCCGTCACGCTCGAGGGGCTGCTCTGGTTGGCGGTGATCTTGCGGATGCCGTTGTTCGGCGCCGGTGCTCCACCAGCCTCGGCCACGTACGTGCCCGAGAGCGTGAGCGATACACCTGCGCTGTCGGTCTGCACCACGGTGTACGTGCCGTTGGAATTGAACGTCGCCACGATACTCCGGATCTTGAATGGTGCGCTGTAGAGCAGGAGCGATACATCGAGACCCTCGGCCTTCCATGTGCCGACGATCGGATCGTCGATGGTGAAGGCGGTGGACACACTCTTGCCGCCCTTGGTCACCTTCACGGTGGATGCACCGATGGTGACACCCGCCGGCACACGCACGGTGATCACCGTGTTCGTGATGGTGACAATCACGGCCTCCACGTTGCCAAAGGTCACTGTCACCGCCGTGGCATCGGTGCCGAAATTTTCACCGGTGAGTGTGACAAGTGTGCCTGCACCGCCGCTTGTGGGAGCAACCGCGGTCAGGGCCACATCGGTGTTCGGGGACTCGGAATCACTGCTGCAGCCGCCTGCCACAAGGGCCACGACGAGCACGAGGGAAAGAAGAATACGTTGCATGAAGAAACCTCCGTATGGTTGGTTGGTTGACGTCCTGTGTCGATCTGACGTGAAGCGGTTGGTCAGAGCTCAGTCCTTTCGCGGCATGAGAAGCGAGTCGCCCTCGGCCACCACCTCGCCGTGCTGATTCGTGCATCGCGTGATGAAGCGCACGCGGTTCCTTTCGTCCATGATCTCCGCCACCTCCACCGTCGCCGTGATGCTGTCGCCGAAATACACCGGCCGTGTGAAGCGCACGGACTGCGAGATGTAGATCGCACCCGGCCCGGGCAGGTGCATGCCGTGCACGGCGGAGATGAGCCCCCCGAGCAGCGCACCATGAGCGATTCGCGCCTTGAAGATGGTCCCCTCCGCATACTCGCGGTGGATGTGGACCGGGTTGAAATCACCCGTGATGCCCGCAAAGGCATACACGTCGGCCTCGGAGATGGTCTTGGTGAAGGAGGCCGTGTCGCCCGGGTGCATGTCGTGAATTGTCTTGCCGCTCATTTCCTCTCCTGGGTGTCGTTGGGCAGGTGCATGAGTGCGCGCTTCAGGATCTTGCCGCTGTCGCTCACCGGCAGCGCAGCAAGGAAGCGCACGGATTTCGGGATCTTGAATTTCGCGAGGTTGCCTCGGCAGAAGTCGATGATCTCCTCCTCCGTGGCCTGCACCCCCTCGCGCAGGACGATGAATGCCCGCCCCACTTCACCCCAGGTGGAGTCGGGGACGCCGATCACCGCGGCCTGCTGCACAGCGGGATGCATCCGGAGCACGTGCTCGATCTCCGCGGGATACACGTTCTCGGCACCGCTGATGAACATGTCCTTCTTGCGGTCCACCACGTAGTGGAAGCCCTCGCTGTCGCGGCGCACCAGGTCTCCCGTGTGGAACCAGCCATCCCTGATGGCCTCGGCTGTGGCGTCGGGGTTCCGCCAGTAGCCGGGCGTGCAGACCGGACCGCGCAGCACGAGCTCACCGATCTGCCCGGGACCGCAAGGCGTGTCGTCGTCGTTGACGATGCGCGCATCAATGTAGAAGTTCGGAAAGCCGATGGAACCGATCCTGCGGATCGCATCCTCCTCGTTCAGCGAGAACACGTTGGGGCCGAACTCCGTGAGTCCATACCCCTGCCGGATCGGAACCCCCTTCTCCTGCCACGCGCGGATGAGGTGTTCGGGCATGGGCTCACCACCGACGATGGCATAGCGCACCGACGACAGTGTGACCCGGGAGAATTCCGGGGAGCGCAGCATCATGTCCATCATCGTGGGCACGCCGAAAAGGATGGTGACACGGGCGCTGTCGCACAACCGGAGCACGGTGTCGGGATCGAACCGGCGGAGAAGGATGATGCGCGCTCCACGATGAAGGAATGGTGTGGTGAGGACATTCCAGCCGCCGGTGTGGAAGAAGGGGGCATAGGTGAGCGTCACATCCTGCTGGACGAGGTTGAGCCGCAGGCCCGTGTTGATGCTGTTCCAGAACAGCATGCCATGGGTGATGATGGCGCCCTTGGGTGCGCCTGTGGTGCCGGAGGTGTAGAGGATCATCACCGGTGTGTCAAAGGTGGCGGGCGCCCGTTCATCGCTCACGGGATGGTGTCCGTCGTGCATCCGAGCGATGAAGCCATCGGCGCCGTCGTGGGCGGCACGCTGCATCCCGGGGATCGCGTCAAGCGCGTCCGCCGTTGCTGCGAACTGCGAGTGGACCAGCAGCAGCACCGGCTCACAATCGTGGAGGATGTGGGAGAGCTCGCGGGGGGCGAGGCGATGGTTGAGCGGCACAAGAATGGCGCCGATGCGCATGGCAGCGAAGAAGAGAAAGACGTATTCCGCGTCGTTCGCCGAGAGGACGGCAACCCTGTCCCCCTGACTGACGCCGTGTTCGAAGCGCAGCATGGCGGCGGTGCGGCGGATCACGGCGTAGGCCTCTTCGTAACTGAAGGTCCGCCCCGTGTCATGCTCCTCGATGGCGA
Organism: uncultured Chromatiales bacterium; assembly: GCA_964449305.1. Classification (GTDB taxonomy): domain Bacteria; phylum Bacteroidota; class Ignavibacteria; order SZUA-365; family CAYQST01; genus CAYUYM01. The sequence continues at coordinate 9,791 of CAYUYM010000089.1, forward strand.
TGCTGTCCGGCGCATACCGTGCCCATTGCTCGAACCAGTCCGTGCGCAGGTGATCCATGCTCATGGGCCTTCCTCCTTTCCGCTGCGCAGCAGTGTCCCGATGGCCATGATCGTGGTGGAGACAACGATGGCACAGGCGGCCGGCACCGCGGGATTGTTGTGATAGGTGGTGATCTGGAAGTGGTACATGCCGAAGTGCACAACCACGGCAGTGAGCGATGCGGCCATGGCCCACCACTTCGATGGAGTGCGACTGAACACACCAAACAGCACGGGCACAAAGGTGGCGCTGAACAGTCCGTAGACGCCGTTCTGTGCCAGCATCGCCACGCTCAGTGATGGATGAAGGATCTGATCGTGGGACAGCAGAAAGGTGACGGGCGCGAGCGCGACGAGGAAGATGCGTGCCACCAGCAGACTGCGCTTCTTCCATGCATCACCTTCCGTCATGCGTGCAGGCAGAAGGTTCTTCAGCAGATCGTTGGAAAAGATCGACGACAGCGCGACGAGAATCCCCTCCATCGTGCTGAATCCCGCGGAGAGGATGCCGAGCACCACCACCGCCCGCATGAACGGGGTGAAGGTTCGGACCATGTAGGTGGCGATCACGGTGTCGGGCTTGAGCACCTCTCCCGGCATGGCGAGGCGTGCGAAAAGCCCTGTGGAGAGCACGAGGAAGAACAGTGTCGTGACCGAGATCGCGGTGATGAGGTAGATGCGTACGTCGCGCGTGCTGCGCAGATAGAGCGCCTTGGAGATGACATGCGGCTGCATGATGATGGCGATGCCGATGATCATGTTCGCGATCACCACCTCAAACACATCACGGAACAGCAGGCTGTCGGGATTTGTGATGGAAGCGTAATGCGGGCCGACCGCGGCAAGGCGGGCGAGAAACGCACCGATTCCACCTTCGAAGAAGCGCAGCCCCGATCCGAGGAACATCAGCGCCACGATGATCATGATGAAGGCCTGGATGGTGTTCGTCATGATGTGCGCCCCCGCCCCACCCACAAGGATGTAGGCGAAGGTGAAGCCGATGACGAGCAGCAGCGCCGCGACCACCGGGATGCCCAGCGCGCTCGACAGCACCACGGACAATCCCACGACGATGAGCACAAGGAAGGTGATCTGGAGCAGACTCAGCACAGAGAAGCCGATGGTCATCCTCCGGTCGCCAAAGCGGTCCCCTATCCACTGCGGCACGGTGAGCACGGTGAAGCGGTCGCCGATGGTCCGGAAGCGCGTGCTGAAGATCGCAAGCGCCACGAACAGGGCGATGGGCGTCGCGATGCCGTAGCCGATGAAGCCCGCAAGCCCGTAGAGATGAATCAGACCGGGGTTGATGACAAAGGTGGCAGCACTCGTGAGGTTGGCGGCGAGGGAGAGGCCGATGAAGAACGGCCCCACGGTTCGCGAACCCACGCTGAAGGATTCCATCGAACGCGTCCGCACGCGGCTCCAGAGGGCGATGCCCACAATGGCCGCCATGTAAATGAGGAAGAAGATCCAGGACCAGGTCGTTTCACCCATGGCATCCTCCTACGTCACCACCGTCCAGTCCATCGCCACGGCGGCCATGGACATGCCGCCACCCGAGCCGATGAACATGACGAACTGCCCCGGCTGGAGCAGATGGTTGCGCGCTGCATCGGCCAGGGCCATGGGAATGCAGGCACTGCCGGTGTAGGCAAACCTGTCCATCACGTTGTGTGCGCGTGCGTGATCCACGCCGAGTGCATCGAGTGTCTGGTTGATGCTGGTGATGTTGATCTGTGTGAAGAAGAACCAGTCCACCTGCCCGGCGGTGCGGCCTGTCCTGTCGAGAAGCGTGTGCACGAGACGCGGCCAGTGTGTGGCGTTGGTCTCGATGGGGATCTTTTTGGCGAAGCGCAGGAGGTGATCGCGCCGGGCGAGCACCTCCGGGGTCACAGGCATGAAGGTGCCGCCGGCGTAGATGCCCATGTAGTCGTGATACTGGCCGTCAGCGTACAACGTTGATGCGAGGATGCCCGGCCGTTCCGAGGCGGAGACCACGGCCGCCCCCGCGCCGTCGGCGAAGAGCGTGGCGATCTTGTAGTCGTCAAAGTCCAGCCATTTGCTCATGCCGTAGGCTCCGACAACGAGGATGTGCCGGTAGTGCTCGTCGGCGGCGATGTATTTGCCGGCCATGTCGAGTGCGGTCACAAAGCCGGAGCACGCGGTGTTGACATCGAACACGCCGGCGTTGACGGCACCCAGCTTGTACTGCACCACGGCCGCGGTGGAGGGGGAGATGTAGTCGGGTGTGTCGGTGGAGACGATGATGAGGTCGAGATCCCCCGGCCCGAGTCCTGCCTGCGTCAGCGCCTCGCGAGCGGCGGGGATGACGAGGTCGGAGGTGGCCTCGTCGTCCGCCATGTAGTAGCGCTGCCGGATGTTGCGGTTCTCGACGAGGAAGGCGTCGACATCAATGCCGTGGCGCTCGTTGAAGATGGCATTGGGGACAAGGTGTTCCGGGTGATGCAGGCCGGTGCCGGTGATGGTGGCGTGTCGCATGGTGGTGGTTCCGCTGGTCAGGTGTTTCCGTCGCGCGGTGTGGCGGATTTCACTCGTTCCCACTCCGCGGCAAAGCCGCTGTAGAAGGACTCCATGAGCGTATAGAAGGCGTGCATGCGGCGGAGACTGTCCTCCAGCGCCGGGTGCCCGACGCCGTCGCTGCGGAGTTCGTCGAGGAAGCGCTCCGCGATGGAGCGGTTGCGCCGCACGGTGCGCATGTTGAGCTTGTGGTTGCTGATGAAGATGTCGTCGGCGGCACGGTAGTAATCGCGCCGGTTCTCCGGTCCCGCCACACGCTGCACGAGCCCCACGGTGGCGAGCTGCCGCACAGCCACCGAGATGGGACCCTTCGTGCGCCCGAGCCGGAGCGCGATGTCGTCGAGGGACACCGGCCCCTGGTCCGAAAGCAGCAGCCCGATGATCATCCCGTTCAACCGCTTCAGACCGTACGAGGCGTAGAGATTGCCGAACTCCTCGATGAATTTCCGTTCGATGGTGTCAGACGCTTTCCGCATGGGATTTCCTACGTTTGCAATTTTTCAAACGCTCGGAACAGTATACGGAGCGATGCGGCCAATGTCAAGCCACCAGTCCCTTCACAGAAACGATGATGCCGGATCCCACGGGGGAATCCGGCATCACACCCTGTCGCCGGCGGTGCGCCGCTGCCAGCACGGCCCTCCGCCTAGTGGACCACGGCGATCCTCCTCGTCTCAAGGCCCCCGCTGTGCCGCACATGCAGGAAGTACATGCCCTCCGGCAGCGCCGCAACATGCGCCTGGAACACATGCGACCCGGCGGGCAGCACTGCTCCATCCACAAGCCGCTCCACCTCCTGACCGTAGGAGTTGACCAGCGTCACCGTGACACTCTGTGCCTCCGGAATCGTGACCAGGAGACTCGCCTCCGACACTGCGGGGTTGGGATACACATCGGCGATGCGCACCGCTCCCGCAAGCTGTGCGAAGGACACGGACACGACGGCGGAACGCTTCTCCCCACCGTTCACATCGATGCTGTTCAGGCGGTACCACACCCGGTCCGTGCGGAAGTTCGTCAGGCCCTCATCCACCCAGATGTAGTCCGTCGGCGTCATCTTTGTGCCCTGTCCATCCACGAAACCAATCCTCCGCCACGCCACACCATCCCACGAGCGCTCGATGTCGAAGCCCGCGTTGAGGTACTCCGAGGCCGTGCGCCACGTCAGCCGCGCCCTGTCGCCCTCCCGCACCGCGGAGAGACTCACGAGTTCCACCGGATAGACGCCCGAGCTGCCGATGTTGATGCGCAGATTGTTCTTGAACTTCGTCTTGTTCGATGCTGCATCAAGCCGCCCCTGCACAAACCACGGTCCGACAAGATCCATGACCGGC
>CAYUYM010000090.1:0-13645 GCA_964449305.1 uncultured Chromatiales bacterium
ACTTCATCCCTGTGCCCTCCATCATCCTGAGCAGCTCTTCCTGTGATCCTATCACATTCTCCCTGACAAGCTTCTCAATAAGTGCCAGTCGTGATGCCCTGTTCATAATGTATTTTTATTCATTGTGGATGCAAATTTATACATTTTATTATAAGTTTTGCTTCGAGGGCGATTTTTCTGAAAAAAAAGAGGGCGCTCACTGATTTTGTGAGTCGCCCTGATTTTTAATTACGGAGACAGGCAGCTGCCTATTTCACGTCATAACTTTCGGGGAGTCCCAGGGTTTCCTTCAGTTTCCTGTTGTGTTCCTGTGCATCCTTTGCAGCTTGATCCACATTGTAATAATGTCTCGGGTACTTTTTATCCGCACCCATAACAAGTGCATATCCGATTGTGCATGAAACAATTCCCGCAGTTGCCACCCCTATTTCCCAGTCGGGTGCTGTGGTTCCGTCTGGGTGGAGGAAGGGTTTGTCAACGAGTATGTCAACCAGTACAGGTCCGCCGATAAGCAACCCTCCGAGGAACATTCCAAGGCCGACATTCATTGATCTGTTGACTGACTTGTTTATGCGGGCATATGTATTGATTACGTTCTGATTTCCGACGAGATTGGCCAGGCCCAGGTCACCGATCTCCTTGACACCGCCCTGGATTATCTTGAAATCGGATATCTGTGACGTATTTGTCACTGATGATGAATAACCGTAATACCCGTAATATCCGGGGAAGAGTGTACTGGCGCCCTGTGTGGTGCTGACTGAATTGGATGTATATATCACATCAATCTTCTTTGCCTGGTATTCCTCGCGCTCTTTTGATTTGCTCTCCATTATTTTTTCTGCCACCTGGCCTTCATTCTTGATGAGCACCGTGGTGGTCTGACCGGGGTTGATGGCGATAAGTTCACCGAAAATCCCGACGCCATCCTTGATTACCTTCAGGTAATGATTACCTGCAGGGATACCGTTGACCACCTTTACATCATCACCCTGTTTGATATCATCGATGTAGACCGTGGTTCCCGTAAATTCTGAAAAGATATTCAGGGTACCTGAACCCCCTGGCGATGGCTGGGCGGCCGTGGTTACGGGCTGGTTACCTGTTGTTGCCGCAGGCTTGGCTCCGGTGCCGGTTGCATCGATGAGAACTGTTGTAACTTCACCGGCTGTAATAGTTACAATATTGCTGTAAACCTTTGCTCCGTCCTTGTTGAGGGCCTTCACATAATGTGTTCCCGCGGCAAGAGTGATTGCATTGTAGGTTGGATACTGGGTCTCATCTACATATACCACAACAGGTTGTTCCGAAAAGACCTTGAGAGTTCCAGTATTCTGGGCGAATGCTGCCGGAATGCTGAAAAGCAGGAGAACTAAAGTTAATGCATGAGTTTTCATAGGTCAGTTTTTGTATGAAGCTAATTTGAGAAATAATTGTCCTTGAATGATCTGTGGTAATCGTAGGCATGCAGCCTGAGCTTGCGGGCAGCTGCCTCGGCGCTCATCGGTCCGCTTGTATATATCGTTGCAGCGAGGGGGGCTGTTGTGTATCCGAGCCCGACCATTATATTATTCCCTGTTGCAGGGTCAATCCAGGTATGAAGCAGGAGTGCCTTCTTCTTCCTCAGGGCTTCCTGGAGACGTCCGTCATTTTCGCTGTACCCGGAGAGAAATATTTTTTCAGCTGTGGCGGGTGAACCATAGATTGCAGCCACATCGTTCAGCATTTTGTTGAACTCCGGGTAGGGAACCTGATCCTTGCTCAGTTTAAGCTTTTCATTGCTGGTATATGTTGACACATACCCGACGATGATCTGGAAAAGTTTCTGGTCCATGAAGCGGCACTCCACCAGGTAAACTGAAGATCCCATGGGGATGGCATAGACATAGTAACCAGTGTTCCTCTGGGCCTGTGCAGCCTTCGGCGACATAATCTGATCCACATCCCTGGTGTTCATGCCAAAGGTAAGCCCGAATGCCCCGCTCATATCGGCGGGAAGCCTGCCTCCCACCTGTCCGATATCAATCGTCGGCTTCGGCGCTGCAGCTATTGCAGGGTCAGCCGGGGCCTTCCCGGCACCCTGACCGGATGGTGAATTTGCCGCCGCCTGTCCGGGTTGTGAACCGGATGAAGCCTGCCCGTATACAACACTCTGTACCTGGGCGGTGGTCTGCGCCGCAGCGTTCGGCCGGGAACCGTTACCCGGCTGGACAGGCTGGGCCTGTGCAGCTTCAATGAGTACTGATGTAACTTCGTTGGCTTTCACAGTAACAATCTGGCTGTACACCCGTGCACCTTCCCCGTTGATGGCCTTGACCCAGTGGGTTCCGGGCACAAGCTTTATCTCGCCGTACTGAGGATAATGAGTTTCATCTACATAAACAACCAGGGGATCATCTGAAAAAATCTTAAGCACTCCCACAGGAGACTGACCTGATAACGTGTATGAAGCAGGAAAAATCAGCAGGAAAAACAGGGTAAGATGCCTCATGGCATGCCGGATGTCGCTCTTCATAAATCTTGATTTGATAAATGGAACCTTCCGAAATATTTTAATAAGTAAACGTAATGAATAGCCTTATGTTACACATATATTGACCAACAATTATTTTTTAACAACAAACCCCAAACATTTGAACATAAGTCCTTCTTTCCGGACGATAAGCGTCATCCTGCAGTGGGAGGAGGATACTGTCGATGCCTTGCAGACCTATATGGTTACCACCGTATTTTTGTTGTATTTTTACAGCCCAAACGGTAACAATGAAGGACGAAATTAAGAAGGTGCTTCTGCTCGGTTCGGGAGCCCTTAAAATCGGCGAGGCAGGCGAATTCGACTACTCGGGGTCACAGGCTCTTAAAGCCCTTCGCGAAGAAGGAATCTTCACCGTGCTTATAAATCCGAATATTGCCACGGTACAGACATCGGAGCGGATCGCCGACAAGATTTACTTTCTTCCGGTTACGCCGAAGTTCGTGGAGAGGGTCATCGAGCGCGAGAAGCCTGACGGCATACTGCTTTCATTCGGAGGTCAGACGGCTCTCAACTGCGGGACGGCACTTTTCCGGGGCGGAGTGTTTGAAAAATACGGTGTGAAGGTGCTCGGAACCCCGGTGGAGGCAATCATGAACACCGAAGACCGGGAGCTGTTTGTTAAAAAGCTTGACGAGATAGGAGTCAAGACACCCCGCAGCATAGCTGTCACAACTGTGGAAGATGCCCTGACGGCGGCAGGCCGTCTTGGATTCCCGATTATCATCCGTGCGGCATACACACTCGGAGGACAGGGAAGCGGCTTCTGCTCAAACAACGATGAGCTCCGGACCATGGCCTCCCGGGCCTTCTCCTACTCTGACCAGATCCTCGTGGAGGAATCACTCAAGGGCTGGAAGGAGGTTGAATATGAGGTGGTCCGTGACCGGTACGACAACTGCATCACCGTCTGCAACATGGAGAACTTCGACCCGCTCGGCATCCACACGGGGGAGAGCATCGTGGTGGCTCCCTCCCAGACCCTGACGAACAACGAGTACCACATGCTCCGCGAACTCTCCATCCGCATCGTGCGGCACCTGGGCATCGTGGGTGAATGCAACGTCCAGTACGCCCTCGATCCCGCGTCTGAAGAGTACCGTGTGATCGAGGTGAACGCCAGGCTGTCGCGCTCCTCGGCGCTCGCCTCCAAGGCCACGGGCTATCCTCTTGCCTTCATCGCGGCCAAGCTCGGCCTCGGCCACGGCCTGCACGAGCTGAAGAACCGTGTGACGCGCACCACCTCCGCATTCTTTGAGCCGGCGATCGATTATGTCGTGGTGAAGATCCCGCGCTGGGATCTCGACAAATTCTCCGGTGTGTCACACGAACTCGGTTCAGGCATGAAAAGCGTGGGCGAGATCATGGCCATCGGGCGATGCTTTGAGGAGGCCATGCAGAAGGGCCTGCGCATGATCGGCCAGGGAATGCATGGTTTCGTTGGCAACCGCGACCTGGAGTTCGATGACGTGGAGGCGCTGCTGAAGACGCCCACCGACATGCGCATCTTCGCGATCGCGCAGGCGCTCACACGCGGCCTGTCGGTGGAGCGCATCCATGGGCTGACCGGCATCGACCCGTGGTTCCTGACACGGCTCAGGAACATCACGGACCTGCAGCACGACCTTGAGGCCTGCGAGGGTCCCGCCGCCCTGCCGCTCGATCTCCTGCGCGAGGCCAAGGTGCGCGGCTTCTCGGATTTCCAGATCGCCCGCATGGTGATGAATCCCGACCCCGAATGCATCGAACAGTCCATGCTCGACATACGCGCCCTGCGCACACGTGCGGGCATCACCCCCTTTGTCCGGCAGATCGACACACTCGCCGCCGAGTACCCGGCGCAGACGAACTACCTGTACCTGACCTACTCGGCCATTGATCATGACGTCCGCTTCGGAGAGGACGGACCATCCTGCGTGGTGCTCGGCTCCGGAGCCTACCGCATCGGCAGTTCGGTGGAGTTCGACTGGTGCAGCGTGAATGCGCTCGACACGATCCGACGCGAGGGCTGGCGTGGCATCATGATCAACTACAACCCCGAGACGGTGTCCACCGACTACGACATGAGCGACAGGCTGTACTTCGATGAGCTGTCGCTGGAGCGCGTGCTCGACATCATCGAGCTCGAGCAGCCGCACGGGGTGGTCGTCTCGATGGGAGGGCAGATCCCCAACACCCTGGCCCCGCGCCTCGACCACCTGGGCGTGCCCATCCTTGGCACCCCCGCGGTGTCGATCGATCGTGCGGAGGACAGGCACAAATTCTCGTCCATGCTCGACGGGCTCGGGATCGACCAGCCAGAGTGGCGCGAGTTGACGACCATCGACGACATCCACACCTTCGTTGTGCGCATCGGGTTTCCCGTGCTCATCCGTCCATCCTACGTGCTGTCGGGTGCGGCAATGAACGTGGTGTCGAACATGGAGGAGCTCGACAACTACCTGCGCCTCGCCGCACACGTATCGCGTCAGCATCCCGTGGTGGTGAGTGACTTCATTGAGCAGGCCAAGGAGATCGAGATCGATGCCGTCGCGGCCGGCGGTGTGCTCACGGCCTACGCCATCAGCGAGCACCTGGAATATGCCGGCGTGCATTCGGGTGATGCCACCATGGTCTGTCCCCCGCAGAAGCTCTATTTCGAAACAGTGCGGCGCATCAAACGGATCACACGACAGATCGCCACGGAGCTGGAAATCACGGGACCCTTCAACATCCAGTTCCTCGCAAAGGACAACGAGATCAAGGTGATCGAATGCAACCTTCGCGCCTCGCGATCCATGCCCTTCGTCTCCAAGGTGCTGAAGATCAACCTCATCGAACTTGCGACACGGGCCATGCTCGGCCTCCCGGTGGCTCCTCCACCCAAGTCCATGTTCGATCCCGACTTCATCGGGGTGAAGGCCTCGCAATTCTCCTTCGCCCGTCTGCACAGGGCCGACCCCGTCCTCGGCGTGGACATGTCCTCCACCGGTGAGGTGGGCTGCATCGGCGATGATGTGCACGACGCCGTGCTGAAGGCCATGCTGTCGGTTGGCTACACCATCCCTGAACGGAACATCCTGCTCTCCACCGGTGGCATACGCGACAAGGTGCATCTCCTTCCCGCGTGCCACCTGCTGGCGGATGCCGGATACGCGCTGTTCGCAACACCCGGAACGGCGGATTTCCTGCGGGGCAACGGCATCGAGGCCACCTCCGTGCACTGGCCCGATGAGGAGGCTCATCCCAATGCCCTGGAGTATCTCCGGAACGGCCTGATCCATCTGGTCATCAACATCCCCAAGAACCTCACGCAGGGGGAGCTGCGTAACGACTACCTCATCCGGCGCGCCGCGATCGATTACAACGTGCCGCTCATCACCAACGCCCACCTCGCCTCGGCCTTCATCACCGCCTTCTGCCGCATGGGCATGCACGACATCTCCATCCGCGCGTGGCAGGAGTATGTGGTGTGACGTGCCGTAGCCGTCACGGTCCCTCCTGACGGTAGCCGTCAGGGCCCAGGGTTCGAAAACGCCGCAGCCGTCAGGGCCCCTCCTGACGGCTGCGGCGTGACAATCCGCGGGCGTGTCGCCCATCGTGTCAATACGTCGTGTGCATGGGCATCTTCTGGTTGCACCCGAGTGCCACGGTGATGGTTCGCGGTGGGAAGCCCGGACGGTTCACCACCACCTGGTAGATGCCCTGCCCGAGGTTCATGAAGCTCACCGATCCGGTGTTGCCCGTGGTCTGGCTCGCGATGAAAATGCCATTCGCCTGAAGCTGGACAAGAACGCCAGGGATGGGCGTCTTGCTCCGGGAGTCGGTCACGGTCATGGTGATCACCCCCTGCGTGCAGGGCGTGTTCATCGTGTGCACGAGGAGGACATTCACCGTCCTGACCTCGCTGCACCCCATGGTGACCGTCATCGTCTTCGTGATGTAGCCCTTGCGCTCGACGCGGATCACGTAGGTCCCCGGGCAGAGGCCGCTGAACATCGGCACCATGCCTGGGTGTTTCACGATGGTCCTGCCGGCGTTGGTCGCTGATTGAAGCAGTGTGACCGTGGCGCTGTCGAGCACGGAATTACTGAGTGAATCCATGGGAAGCACGGTAAGCTGACCGTTACAGCAGGGATCGGGGGCATGTTTCGCCATGAGCACGGTCACGGTCTTGATCTCGCTGCATCCCATCGTCACTGGGAGGGTCCGCGTCGGCCAACCCTTGCGCACGATCTGCACCATGTATGTTCCGGGGCACAGACCGTTGAAGACGGCGGGATTGTTCGTGGAGACAGGCCCCTTGACGGTGCTGTTCGCGCTGAGGAGACGGACCTCGATGCTGTCAAGCATCTGGTTTGTGACAGAGTCCTTCGCAATGATTGTGAGCTGGCCGTTGCAGCAGGGATCCGGACCCTTCGCCCGCATGAATGCGGTGACGGAGGCCTGCTGATCGCAGCCCATCGTCACGTGCATGTACTGGACCGGGTGGCCGGCCTTCTCCAGACGGATGACGTAGGTTCCGGGGCACATGTTGGGGAACACGGCGGGCATGCCAGGAGGGTTGACGATGGTGCGCCCGATGGTGTTCGATTGCATGATCTGGATGATGACGTTGTCGATGATGGCATTGGTCGCCGAATCACGCGGGGTGATGGTGAGTGTGCCGTGGCAGCAGGAGTCTTTCACCGTGCCGGTGGTGGGCCCGAGCCGCATGTCGAGCGACATGCTGTCACAGAACTGAATGAGCTGATCCCGCGTCACCTTGCCGAAGCCGGGTTTCGAGACCTGGATGGTGTACTTCCCCGGCATGAGGAAGCCGAAGGTGACACGCCCGGAAGGATCCGTGAGGGCGGTGGTCACCAGCACTCCATTGCGGAAGAGCTTCACCTCGGCGCCGGCCATGGGGCCCGGAGGATCGATCGCCGACACGCCGATGGTCAGTCGCGCGCAGGCGCTGTCGAGGTGCATGGGTTGGAGAACGATGGGGTTGTTCGCCCCAGCGGCGTCGAGCAGCGAACGCAGATCCACCGCCAGATTCCGGAAATCGGAATGGGACAGGCGCAGTGTCAGGCCTCCGTCGGTCGCGGGCAGGCTCGTCAGCGTGAAGGCGCCCTGCTCGTCGGTCATGCCGGTGGCGGCGATGGAACCGTCGGAGGTCAGCACGTCGATCCGGGCATTCGGGACGATGAAGCCCTGTTCGTCGATGGCCACACCCTGTGCGGAGACCGACGCCGGTGCCGCGGCAGGCGGATCATCGGAGCAGGATTGCAGGAGGCCGGCCGACAGCACGAGAATCATCAGGATGGGCATCAGTGGCAGAAGTCGTTTCATGGGGTGAACCTCCAGGCGATGTGGCTACATGGTACAACTGAGAAAGACAGAATTCGGACACGATAGGTTACATCACTCACCGGCCCCTCCGGCCGGCGGAGGCGCTCAGGTCCAGAGGACGCCGAAGTGCTTCAGACGCGCCTCGAGCTGGGATTTGCGGAAGGGCTTGGCGAGGTAGTCCGAGCACCCCGCCTCCATCGCACGCTCTTCGTCCCCCGACATGGCATAGGCGGTGATGGCGATGATCGGTCTGGTGAACCCGGCTTCACGAATCCGGGCCGTGGCGTTGAATCCATCGAGCCGGGGCATCTTCATGTCCATGAGCACGCAATCAATATCGTCCCGCAGTTGGCAGATCTCCACCGCCTCCAGCCCGTTCGTCGCACGCGTCGCGATGCAGCCAAGACTCGACAGCAACACCTGGACATACAGGTAGTTCTCGTTGTCGTCCTCGGCAACAAGAATGTGGGGCTTCCGACCCCGGGCATGGACAGGTGGTGAGATCTCCACCCCGTGCATCACGTCGAGCGTCTCAAGCGGCAGGGTGAAGGAGAAAGTGGATCCGACGCCAAGCATCGTGCGCACGTGGAGATCTCCACCCAGAAGTGACACGTAGCCCCTGGCGAGCGACAGTCCCAGCCCGCTCCCTTCATGCCCACGCGTGGTGGAGACATCCTCCTGCGTGAAGTGGTCGAAGACCGAATGCAACGCTTCCTCGCTGATGCCCTTGCCCGTGTCGGTGACGTGGAAATCGATGGTGGATCCGTTGTGCTCATACCCGAAGGTGATGCCGCCGTGAGCGGTGAATTTCACCGCATTGCTGACAAGGTGCCGCACGACCTTGCGCAGCATGGTCGGATCCGTGGAGATGGTGATCCCCGCATCATCGTCCGGCACGATGAGCGTGAGGGACACGCCCTTCACCCTGCACGAATCCGCGTACTCGGCGCGCACATCCTCAAGCAGGGCATGCAGGAGCACCGATGAGGGATGCACCTCCTGCGTCCCGGAGGCAAGAAGAGAGATGTCCATGAAGTTGGTGATGGTCTCCAGCAGGCGGTTGGCGCTGCTGTTGACGATCTCGAAATACCCCGCCCGTTCCTCCTGCGTCAGAGTGGGATCGTTGAGCATCTGCCCGAATCCCAGGATGCCGTTGAGGGGGGTGCGCACCTCATGCGAGATGTTGTTGATGAAGGCGGTCTTGAGACGGCTGCCCGCTTCGGCCCGGCGATTGGCATCCTCCAGCTCGGCAATGATGCGCTTCTGCTCGGTGATGTCCTCCTTGATCGCGAGGAAGTTGATGATGCTTCCTGATGCATCGACGATCGGGGAGATGGATGCCGCCTCCCAGATCACCCGCCCATCCTTGCGGCGGTTGCAGAATTCCCCCTGCCACACCCGTCCTGCGGCGATCGTCTCCCACAAATCGTGGACGGTGTCCTCCGGCGTCTCGCCGGATTTGAGGATGCCTGGGTTCTGTCCCAACATCTCCTCCAGCGTGTAACCGGTGACCTCACTCGCCTTCGGATTGGCGTAGACGATGGAACCCGCCCGATCGGTGATGATGATGGAGAGAGGACTCTGCGTCACGGCCGTGGAAAGCTGCCTGATGCGATCCTCCGCCGCGTGCCGCGTGGTGATGTCCTGTATCGTGCCGATCATGCGCACGGCCCGGCCGTCGGGGCCGTATTCATAATCGCCCATACCACGCACCCATCGCGTTTCACCGGTATCCGGTGCGATGATACGATACTCCCGGTCGAAGCGCGTGACGGTTTCGATGCAATGCGTGAAATACTCCTGCATGCCATCCCTGTCGCCCGGGTGGAGAAGGTCCAACCATTGATGCATCTCGTTCGGTTGGGAAACGTCGAGTCCAAAGACCTGGTCCAGCCCCTCCGATCCAAACCACGTCATCTTTTCCAGATCCAGCACATAGCTGCCGATGCGGGAGGCTGCCTGGGACATGATGAGGAAGCGCTCGGATTCGCGCAGTCTTTCCTCTGAGAGCTTGCGATCCGTGACGTTCTTGTCCACCCCTCTGTAGCCAAGCAGCGCGCCCTCGTCATCGAGAATCGGGAAGCCGTTCGTGAGCAGACACACACGGCTCCCATCCTTGGCGATGTTCCAGTTCTCGAGATCCTTGATGTTCTGCCGTGAAGCGATGACATCCTCAAAGTACCGCCGATGAACCTCCATGTCATCCGGCGCGATGAAATCGAACGGGGTCCTGCCAACGACCTCCTCCGGCGTGTAGCCGAGAAAGTCCACGACGGTCTCGGAGCAATAGGTGTAGACGCCGCTGCTGTCCACCTCCCAGATCCAGTCCGAGGATGACAACAGGAGGTCCCTGTACCGACGCTCGGACTCACGCAGAGCGAGTTCGGCCCTCTTTCGCTGGGTGATGACATCGAAGATCGCGACAAAGAATCCCCGCGTCGGCGAGTAGACCGACACCCTGAACCACATGTCGAGAGAAGTGATGTGCATCTCGAACACATCGGTGCCGCCCTCGCCCGCAACGCGGCCATAGCGTTCGAGCAGTGGTTGATCCTGCTCACGAATTCCTGGGATCACCTCCGACACCAGTCTCCCCTCCACATCATGGAGACCGGTGAGATCCCCGAAGGCGCGGTTCACCAAGAGGTACCGGAAATCGCTCGGGCGCCCATCGTCCCACAGCATTTCGCACCAGGCAAACCCGTTGAGCATGTTCTCGAAAAGACCCCGGTACAGATGCTCACTCCGTTGAAGCGCCGCCTTGGCCACGACCCGGTCCGTGATATCGCTGATGGCCGTGATGAAGTGCATCAGGCGGGACTCACCGTCGCGTACCGCCAAGACGTGAAGCTGCACCCACACCGTGCGGCCGTCGCGCGTCAGATACCGCTTCTCATCCTGGAAACTGGTGATCGTGCCCTGCACCAGTCGGACGAACGCATCCAAGCTCCGCTCCCTGTCGTCCGGATGAGTGAAGTCGATGAAACGAAGGCCTGCGGGGTCCCCCCCGCCAAAGCCGAGGATGGAACGAAATGCCTCGTTGACCATGAGCAGGGTCCCATCAGTTCCCACCATCGAGATGCCGACCGGGGACAGGTGGAACAGCTCCCGAAAATTCGATTCCGATTCGCGGAGTGCAAGCTCGGCCTTCAATCGAGCCCCAGTCTCCAACTCGAGCTGCCTGTTGCGAACCACAAGGCCAACTATGGTGACGAGGAGGACAAGGACGACAATGGAAAGGATGATGGACTTGGCGACGTGCCGAGCCATCGGCGCCTGCAACCGCGATGAGGCAACCTCGGCTTCGAGCATCGCCCCGTGCTCACCGGAGGCAGCACCAAGGGGGACGACCATCGTCATCCAGACCTCAGGTCGGTCGGGTGGCGCCTCCATGGCTGACAGGGTCCCCGACCGGAGCGCGTCATGCAGTCGCGGGTCGGAGCCGACCGGGTGCGCATGCATCCCGATGGTTGCCGGATCAGAATCGGCAAGCACCACGGGGCCTCCGTCGCGCAGCTCGCTGATGCGCATCGACAGGATGTCGTCGTCGGCCGCGACATATTGCGTGAGCATCGTATCCGCTCCAGCGCAGTCCTGGCGATCCGTTGTGCCGGGCAGCGACACGATGGCTGCGAACCCTTGGAGCGTGGATTCCATCTCCGCCTGCTGGCTGGTCCGGACCTGCTGCTCATTCCAATGGAAGAACCAGAGCGCGGCGGCGACATAGACCGCCCCCAGCAGAAGCAGGATGAGCCGTGACGGGAGTGGAAGGTGGAGGAGAGTGATGAGGAAGCGTTTCATGCCCGGGGAGCTGAAGGAAGAAACTGTGGGGCATTCCGGGCAAGCCAGGTGTCGGGATGCTCGAAATACGGATTCTGTGTGATGACTCCATCGTGGATCGTGTACGGATGGGTCTGGAGAACGTTCATCACCAGCGCGCCGGAGAACTTCGCAATGTTGTACATGCAGATGCTGATCCAGCGTTTGCCGGGGATGAAGTAATTCAGGCGCGCCTCATATGCCATCAGGTAATCGACACCGGGGATGGCCGACGTCGCCCACGACATCTCCGCAGAAGCACGCACATGACGGGGTCCCTGCCGCTGGGATCTGACGTAGAACGCGTTGAGGGAATCGTCCATGTGCCAGGGGTCGAAGATCCCGTCAGGGTAGTAGAGTTCTTCTGCCGTCAGGGCAGAGAAATGCTGATCCGAATGGAGCATGTTCTGACACTCCGGACAGGCGGCTCCGAAATCGCGCACGAACTGCGGGGTGCTTCGTTCCACAGGACAATACAGCTGCATGTCGCCGTCGGAGAATCCCTGTCGGAGGAAGCCGAAGACAATCTCATCGCGTTCCTGCTCCGTTTCATACAGCCCACAGAGGTGGGTGCCCCAATTGCAGGTGTAGGTCCCGATGCCCATCACCATAACGTCCTGGTCCGAGGTTTGAAGATGCATGGTCGATCCGTGTTCGGGTGCGGTTGAATGGATGTGCCGATCAGTGTGTTGTGTGTGTCGGCAGTGGAAGTGCGACGGTGAAGGTGCTTCCCTCTCCTTCGGTGCTCCTGATGTTGATCCTGCCTCCGTGCCGCTCGACGAATTCACGGCAGAGGATGAGGCCGAGTCCGGTGCTGGGTTCACCCTCCGTGCCTTCGCGCGACCATGGGCTGTTGAGCGTGAACAGGGCTTCCGACGCTTCCGGCGACATCCCGATGCCGTTGTCGGAAACGGTGATCGTCAGGTGCTGTTCATTCACCGATGCCCGCAGATGCACCTGCCCACCCCGTCGGGTGAATTTGATGGCATTTGATGCAAGGTTGCGAAGGATGGAGGAAAGCATTGAGCGGTCAAGAACCACCATGTCATCATGGTCCACCACGATGGTGAAGTCGATCTCCTTGAGGCGGGCCATTTCAATGAGGATGGCAAGTGCTTCATGCACATGCGGTTGAAGGGCGAAGGCCACGGGGCGGAATTCCATGACACTGCGTTGCAGTCGTGACCATTCCAACAGATTTTCCAGGAGCCGGTAAAGACTGGTGGCCGATTTCCTCAAGCTGATGGCGATCATCTGGAGTTGTTCCACCGTCATGCTGTGAAGCCCATCCGCCATCATCTCGGTGAACCCGAGGAGGGCGGTGAAGGGACTCTTCAAATCATGCGCGACAATGGAGAAGAACTTGTCCTTTTCGATGTTGGCCTGGTTGAGTTCCTCGTTCTTGCGCTGCAAGGCCTCCTCTGTTCGCCGAAGCTCCCCAACATCCCGTGTCATGGAGAGGATGCATGTCTCCCCCCTGTAGCGGAACAACCTGGCCGACATGCTGCCGGAGATCACCAATCCGCCCTTTGTCTGCACCAGGAGATCGAAGTTCGAGATGTACCCATCGCGGAGCAGGGACTGGACCAGTTCCTTCCGGTTCTCCTTGTGCAACCAGAGGCGGATGTCCGACGACCGGCGGCCGATGACCTCCTCCTTTGCATAGCCGCTGATCTCGGTGAAACGGTCGTTGACCTCGAGGATGAGGCCGTCCTCTGCGCGCGAGACGATGGTGATGTCGGGACTCGTGTTGAACAGCAGCTCGAAGCGTTCGCGTGCCATCCGCATCTCCTCCTCCGCACGCAGCCGTTCCGTGATGTCGCGGATGATGAACACGAGGCCGGTGATGCGCCCCATGCCATCGCTGATGCGGCCACCATTGGCTTCGACCGGGAGCTCGCGCCCTCCGGGAAGGACGACACGATAGCGTGTCGGTGGCAGCACATCACCGGAACACAGTGCTTTCACATTCGCCATCAC
>CAYUYM010000091.1:0-13565 GCA_964449305.1 uncultured Chromatiales bacterium
CTCCACGGTGTGCGGGCAGTGACCGCCCCCGCCCCCGCCCCCGCGGCCGGGGGCGATGCGGAGGCTGTGGCGTCCACTCCCCGCGGCGATGGCGCGGAGGCGGCATCGATGCCGGATGCCGCCACATTCACACCGGGGCTCGTCACCGACCTCCGTGCATCGGTCGCCCCCGGCCTGCAGGAGCTGAAGAACCGCATGATCTACGACGACATCCAGCGCTTTGCGGCCGGCCTGCTGGAACTCGCCCGGCAGCATGGCAACCCCGGGCTCATCGGGTATGCGGAGGCGCTCATGAAGACGGCGTCGGCATTCGATGTGGCCACAACCGACACCCTTCTGCTCCGCCTTGAGGAGCTCCTCCGTGCGCTTTCCTCCCCAACAGACTGATCCGTCACCATCATGTCCGACCAGACACCAGCACCACCCTCCGCGGGTTCGTCCGCACTCATCCTCATCGTGGACGACGTCCCCGAAAACATCCGCATCCTTGGCAACATCCTTTCAGAGCAGGATTTCCGCGTCGCCGTGGCGACGAACGGTCCGCAGGCATTGCGCATCGCCTCGCTCTCACGACCGGATCTGATCCTGCTCGATGTGCAGATGCCCGAGATGGATGGGTACGAGGTGTGCCGACGGTTGAAACTCGAGGAAGGCACCTCGGCGATCCCGGTCATCTTTCTCACCGCCCGTGTCGAGCCGGAGGACGTCCTGCATGGCTTCCACCTTGGGGCCGTGGACTACGTCTCCAAACCCTTCCGCAGTGCCGAGCTCATCGCCCGTGTCAGCACGCAGATCCAGCTTGCCAGGACGCGTCAGGAGTTGATCGGGAAGAACGAACTGCTGGACCGGACGATCGCGGAGCTCCGCGACACCAACGTTGCCAAGGACCGCTTCTTCTCCATCGTCGCGCATGATCTCCGGAATCCGTTCCAGGGACTGTTGGGGTATTCGGATCTGTTGCGCCAGGATCTCGACGTGCTGGACATGAGCGAAATCCGTGCCTATGTGGAGCAGATCCATCAGATCTGTTCCAGCACCTACACCATGCTCGACAACATGCTGGAGTGGTCCCGCATCCAGCTCAACCGCCTCGAGGTGGATCCCAGACCCATCGATCCGGTGGAGGTCGTCGAGCGTGCCATCGCCATGGTCCCGATCAACGCCGCGGCGAAGAACATCACCATTGTCAACACCGTGGAGCCCGGTCTGCACATGATGGCCGATGAAAAGGTGCTGCATTCGGTGCTGCTGAATCTCCTTTCCAACGCCATCAAGTTCACACGCGAGGGGGGAAGGGTGACCATCGCTGCGCGGAGGAGCTTCAACGAGATCGTGATCTCCGTGGAGGACACCGGCGTGGGAATGTCGCCTTCGGACCAGCAGAAGTTGTTCCGCATCGACAAGCAGCACAGTACGCGGGGCACATCCAATGAGAAGGGCACCGGCCTCGGACTCCTGCTGTGCAAGGACATGCTCGCGAAGATCTCCGGCAAGATCTGGTGTTCGAGTGTGGAGGGCCGGGGCTCCACCCTGTATTTCTCGCTCCCGGACGCAGACGCCACGCATCAATGACCAGGGCGCGCATCATGCCACATCCCATTCCGCCTCCTTCAGGAAAGCCCGGCCGGACACCGCGAACCTCCGCCGCTGTCGATGTCGCCGAAAGGGCGTCCACCTACCACGATCTGCTCGAGGAGTTCGTCCGCATCACTTCGCGCATCAGTGACCCGATACGCATCATGAAGCGGACAGGGGAGTTCGTGGGGCGGCTCCTTCCCACAGCCCACGTCTTTGTGATGCTTGTCGACGATGTGACGGGCATGGGGCGGATGCTTCATCATTCGGCCAGCCCGGAGCGGATTGCCTCGTTGCGGTCGTCGATGGGATTCGACCCGACGCGGAGGAAATGGCCGGTGTCGGGGATCCCCCGGCCGGAGTTCCGTGAGCGGTTCCATTCGCACCGGCTCACACGCGTCGCCGGCGGCACCCCCGCCATGATGATGGGGATGATTCCCGAGGAACAGTGCATCGAGATGGAACGGCGGATCGGAGCGCGTATCCCGTATCAGATCGGGTTTGTCACTGATGAGCGGCACATCGGCGGGTTGACCATCATCACCGCGCAGCCGCTGTCCAGGACGCGCATACGACAGGTGGAAACGTTGATGACGATCGCCTCGTCCGCGGTGCGCCGACAGTGGATGGAGCAGGAGATGCGCATGGTGTCCGACCGCTTCCGGACCATGTTCGACAATGCACACGAGGGCATGTTCATCAGCCATCCCGAGACGGGGTACATGATGGTGAATGCCGCCCTCGCCCGCATCTACGGATATGGCTCCCCGGAGGAGTTCATGAGCGCCCACACGCACCGCGAATCGGGCTACGCCGAACCGGAGATGCGGAAGACGTTCATCGATCTCATGCACCGTGACGGGCATGTGGAGGAATTCGAGTACCAGGCCCACCGCAAGGACGGTTCGCTGATGTGGCTTTCGGAGAACGCCCATGTGGTCAAGGACGGCCACGGCCGCATCCTGTATTACGAGGGCACCATTCAGGACATCTCCCAGCGCAAGGCGGGGATGGACCGACTGCTGACGCTCACCGAGGAGATGCGCTGCATCAACCGCATTTCGGAGATTGCCCTGGGGACGAACCGATCCGGTGGCCTGCTCCGGCCGATTCTCGACACCATCGCAAAGTCGCTGGCCATCGATCATGTGGGGCTGGAATTGCACGACCCCACGCGGGGAGTGATGGTGCTGCACGTGATGAGCGGTGTGGGACCCGGCCTGGCCCTGCCCGTGGACATCCCCGTCGGCGAAACGCCATCCAGCAGGGTGTTGATGACCGGAAAGCCTGCATGGCTGGACAAGGCGCTACTGAACCGGGCTTTGACAAGCGGGATCCTGCGCTCCCTGTCGCCAATGACGTATGCCGCGTTTCCTCTGCGCACATCGCAGGGCATTGTCGGCGCCATGACGCTGGTGCACCGGGCGTCCTACACCGCCTCACCGAGGGTGCGCGGGTTCGCCACGACGCTGGCGAACCATGTGGCCATGATCCTGGAGCGGAACCGCAGCGAGGAGGCATTGCGCCAGTCCGAGATCAAACTTCAGTGCATCACCTCCGCCGCCTTCGATGCCATTGTCATGATCAACCCCGCCGGCAGGATCAGTTACTGGAACCGTGCGGCGGAAGTGGTTCTCGGGTATCGTGAGCACGAGGTGCTCGGGCGCGACGCCCACGCCCTCCTGGCTCCCCCCCAGTATCACGAGCGGTACTCCCATGCCTTCGAGGACTTCCGGCACACGGGCCGTGGCAACGTGGTGGGGCGCCCTGTGGAGCTCGAAGCACGGCGCAGGGATGGATCGCTTGTCCCGATCGAACTGACCCTTGGAGCCATGCAGGTGGGTGATGCCTGGCAGGCCGTGGCCGTCATCCGTGACATCAGCAGTCGGAAGCAGGTGGAGGACGAGTTGCTCCAGGCCAAGAGGAAGGCGGAGCAGTCCGACCGCCTCAAGACCATGCTGTTGAATAACATGAGCCACGAGCTCCGCACCCCCATGAACGGCATTCTCGGATTCGCCGGTCTCCTCGTCGAGGATCTGCAGAACCCCTTCGACAAGGAGATGGCGGAGAAAATCCTGGAATCGGGATTGCGTCTGCTCCGGACCCTGGATTCTGTGATCGATCTCTCCGCCGTGCAGAGTGAGACGGTGAAGGTTGAGTTGATCCCCGTCCCCATCGCTCCTGTCATCCAGGCCGCTGTTGCGCCGTATCGGCAGGCCTGCACGGAGAAGGGCCTGTACCTGACGCTCGATTGCCCGGACGACATGGGCGTGCTGGGAGATGCCCGCCTTCTGGAGCGTGTGCTGGATTATCTCTTCGACAACGCCGTCAAGTACACACGCATCGGTGGCATCAGGGTCTCCATCGAGTCCGTCCTGCATCGCAGGAAGTCGTTTGTGAACATCCATGTGAGTGACAGCGGCATCGGCATCGAGGAGGAGAATCTCGAGCTCATCTTCTCGGAGTTTCGCCAGGAGAGCGAGGGGTATGGGCGCGACTTTGAGGGCACAGGTGTCGGCTTGACGCTTGCGCGCAAGCTCACGGAACTGATGAAGGGCACCCTCACCGTGCGGTCCCGCAAGGGGGAGGGATCAGTGTTCACCGTGCGCCTGCCTGCGACACGGGAGGTGTCGGCAGAAGCGCCGGAGGATGTCCCTGAGATCCCCGACAGTGAGGAACTGCCAGCCGTCCTGCTGGTGGAGGACAACCACATCAACATTGATCTTGTGGTCACCTTTCTCCATGGGCGTTTCGACGTGGACTACGCGATCGACGGGCCCTCGGCGGTGGAGGCGGCGGGCAGGCGGCGATATGCCGCGGTGCTGATGGACATCCACCTGGGGCGTGGGATGGATGGGCTGGAGGCGGCGCGGATCATCCGGAGGCTGCCGGGCTGCGACGCCGTGCCCATCATCGCCCTCACCGGCTACGCTCTGTCATCGGACGAGGAGCGCATCCTGGCCGGTGGGTGCACGCACTATCTTGCAAAGCCCTTCACGCGCACCGAGCTGCTGAGCATCATGCAGCGGGCACTCAAGAACTGATCACCAGATGTGCTTGGGGAATGTGGTGGCAGAAGGCGCCGTGCTTGTGTATTTTGCCGCAGTTCTTCGCCGTTCACCTCATCCAATCCCATGAAAACCTACCTTTCGAAAGACCACACCATCCAGACCGTGCAGGGTCTTCTGCAGACGGGGATCGCCCCCCGCCCGATCGCCCTCGCGGGAACGATGGATGCGGAGGGGCGGCACAATCTCGCCCCGTTCAGTTTCTACAATGCCTTCGGGGCGAACCCGCCGGTGCTCGCGATCTCTCCGGCATATCGCGGCACGACGGGGGCGGGCAAGCACACCCTCTTCAACATCCTGGACCGGAGGGAGTTCACGGTCAGTGCGGTGAGCCATGCCATGGTGGAGCAGGCGAGCCTCGCGTCATCGGACTACGCGGCCGGCGTGGATGAGTTCATGAAGGCGGGCTTCACGAAACGTCCGTCGCAGCTCATCGCCCCGGCGGGAGTGGCGGAATCGCCCTTCATCATGGAATGCCGCCTCATGCAGCACATCGATTTCGGGGGCGCCCCCGGCAGCGGGAACATCCTCGTGGGCGAGGTGCTCGCGATTCACGTCGCGGAATCCGCCTTCGAGAGTGGCCGTGTGAGTCAGGAACGCCTGGACCTGGTGGGCCGCGCCGGTGGATCCCTCTACTGCCGAGCATCGGGCGCGGCACTGTTCGAGCTCGGAAAACCGCGCCACAACGGCATCGGATTCGACGCCCTTCCGATGCATCTGCTCCACAGCCCCGTCCTGACAGGCAACGACCTGGCCCGGCTCGCAGGCGTTGAGTCCATCCCCGATCCCGGGCCCATCGAGCGCAAGTGGCGCATGGACCTGATCGGTCTCGACCCGCATCACCACGGCCCGGACGCCTTCGGGATCGAGATCCGCATGAACAATCCCCGGCCGGCGCTCCTCTGCGCATTGAGCGCATGGAAGCGCGGGGAATACACCCCGACCGAGTTTGCCGCACGTCTGCACCATTGCGCCCGTGCCTTTCTCCAGGCCGATGAGCCAGGGCCCGCCTGGGAATGCGCCCTGATGTCGGACCCTGACGTCATCCCACGACTCCTTTGACCGGCATCGCAGGCGGCCGGTTGCACCCAACGCCCGTCCCTCACCAATCGGAACCCATACCATGGCACGTTACAACAGTTTTCTCGCTGAATCCCTCCAGTGGTGGTACGAAGTCCGACGCGGCCTCATGCAGGAGGTCCACAACATCCCCCCCGCACGGTTCGGGTTCCGCCCCACACTCGAGACACGCACCATCACCGAGGTGCTTCAGCACATCCTCGAGTTTTCGATCATGACTGCGGAAGAACTCACTCGTGATGACACGAACCTTCACCGCGCCACCTACGCCCAACTCGTCGGCATTTATGCCCCGAACATCTCGCGTTCCGACACGAAGGAAAAACTGACCAACCTCCTTGTCGAGCAGTTCAAGGACGCGGAGGAGAAGTACCAGAAGGCGGGGGACATCTTCATGCTGCAGGTGGTCACCAAGGCCGATGGCACGCGCGGTACGCGGATCTCCCTCCTTCACGAGGCCATCGCGCACGAGATGTATCACCGTGGACAGCTCACCGTGTACCAGCGGCTGTTCGGGCTCGCTCCAGCCATCAGTGCCGATGCACTGAACCCGACGCACACGCAGCCGCTGCCCTGACCCGGCGCCCTGCCGCCCCGTTCCCGGCCAAAGGCTGGAACCCGGGAACTTTCCATCGCTCAGACCGGTAGGATACCTGCCACCCGGGGCACCCGCAGATTCTTGACACACACCAGGAGTCGATCATGAGACACTCCACACTCCGCTCGCGTGCATTGACGGTGATCCTTTTCGTCGTCATCCTCGGAGCGCCATCGTTTCACCGGCCGCTGTCGGCCACAATCATGGGAGGTACCATGGGCAGGGACACCTACGCCCAGGAATGGAAAAAGGTGGACAGCATCCTGTCCCGGCGGCTCCCCAAGAGTGCGCTCGAACTCGTGGAGAGGATCCACGCCCGCGCCGTCGCCGAACGCAACCAGCCCCAGATCATCAAGGCCATCCTCTACCGCGCAGCGCTGCACGCGGAGATCTCGGACGAGGGCGAACTGCGCCTCATTGACGACATCCGCGCGGAACTGCGGCAGGCGACCAATCCTGTGCGCTCCATCCTCCAATCCGTTCTTGCCGAAATGTACTGGTGCTACTACGCCACGCATCGCTGGCAGATCCGGGATCGCACACATGTGGCCGACACCGCATCGCAGGATTTCCGCACGTGGGATGCAGCCACCTTCGTCGACACGGTGTCCGCTCTCCATCTCGCATCAATCGACCCCGTGGACCAGCTCACCGCCATCCCCCTCACCCAGATGGCGGACCTCCTCACCGGATGGAGCACCCATCCGGAGCTGCGGCCGACACTCTTCGACGTGCTCGCCCATCGCGCTCTGGCATTCTTCAGCAACGATGAGGTGCAGCTGCCCCGCGCAACCCGGGAGTTCGAGATCACCACCCTCGACGGACTTCGCCCCGCGGACCAGTTCTGCGCCGTGCTGTTCCAGACGCCCGATCCATCGGACCGCCTCTTCCGTGCCGTGCGGATCCATCAGCAGCTCCTCCGGCACATGCTGGATCATGGCTCCCTGGACGGCATCGTGGATGCCGACCTGCTGCGCCTCGGCTTTCTCCGCGCCATCACCTTCCACGACGACAAGGATACCACCTATTACGCCGCCCTCAGTCGGCTGCTCGATCGCTGTGGCTCCGATCCGTCGGCTGCGCGCGTTCTGCACGCCCTCGCCTCGTATCACATGGAAAAGGGGGACATGGCCAGGGCGATGGAACTGTGTGAGAAGGGGATGGCGCTGCACCCAGGCTCGCCCGGCGCCATGGACTGCGCCTCGCTGAAAAGCCACATCATGGAGAAGTCCCTTTCGCTGGCCATCGAACGGAACATCGCGCCCGACACGCCCGCCATCGTCTCCACCGGCTTCCGCAACATCTCCACCGTCTGGTACCGTGTCTACGTCCTCGACAGCCGCTGGGCGGACTGGCTCGGATCCTGGCAGGATCGTGACACACGTCTCCAGACGCTGCTCCGCAGCAGCCCCGCGCAGGCCTGGCAGCAGGACCTGCCCGTCACCACGGACTTCCGCGAGCACCGCGTGGATGTGACCATCCCCGCCCTGCCACGCGGGCGGTACATCCTGCTCGCCTCGCCGCGGGAGGATTTCGCCACCGCCGGCAATGCCATCGCCTGCGTGCCGATGACCGTGACGCGCGTCAGCGTGGTGACGCAGACGCGTGTGAACGGGGACCTGCTGATCATGGTGCAGGACGCCGTCGATGGATCACCACTGGTTGGCGCCGAGGTGACGGTGTTCGAGTCGTACTACGACTACAAGCTGAACCGACAGGAACGCCGGCGGCTGCAACGCCAGGTGGTCGACGCGAACGGATGCACGCTGTACAAAGCCGGTGCCGATCATGAGACGCTGACCATCACCGTGGTCCACAAGGGGGAGGAGTACACGCCCGAGGAGTCACGATACG
This sequence comes from uncultured Chromatiales bacterium, assembly GCA_964449305.1. Lineage (GTDB taxonomy): Bacteria > Bacteroidota > Ignavibacteria > SZUA-365 > CAYQST01 > CAYUYM01. The sequence goes on from CAYUYM010000091.1 coordinate 8,176, forward strand.
CCGTGGCAAGGAGCGAGGATGTGCAGGAGCACGTCCGGTCACTCGTGTTCACCGACCGCTCGCTCTACCGACCCGGTCAGACGATCCACGTCAAGGGCATCGTCATGTCCGGCACCACGGCGAAGCCCGCCTACCGCGTCAGGGCGGGGGAGCGCGTCACCGTGGAGTTCCTTGATGCGAATTTCCAGAAGATCGCGGACCAGGTGCTGACCACGAATGCCTTCGGCTCATGGTCCTGCACCTTCACCGCTCCCGTGGGGGTGCTGACCGGGCGCATGACGATACGCGACCCCTGGGGCAGCGCCGTGGTGCGCGTGGAGGAGTACAAGCGTCCGAAATTCGAGGTGGAGTTTCCGCCCATCACCGGTGCCCATCGCCTCGACGATGTCGTCACCGCGGTCGGCTCCGCGAAGGCCTACGCAGGATCGAACATCGACGGCGCCTCCATCACCTGGCGCGTGGTGCGTGAGGCCCGCTACCCGTACTGGCGCTGGTGGTGGGTGCCCCGCCCGGCAAGCCCGGCGAAGGAGATCGCCCATGGCACCACGACGACCGATGAGCGTGGGGAATTCCGCATCGCCTTCTCCGCCATCCCGGACCGCAGCGTGGACCGGGCGAGCCTGCCCGTGTTCACCTACCGCGTCACCGCCGATGTGACGGATGTGAACGGGGAGACGCACACGGGGTCGACAGCCATCACCATCGGCACCACGGCCATCGACATGGCGTTGGAGCTTCCGGATGCCGTCACGAAGGGCGCATGGAAGCCCGCGGTTGTGACCACACACAACCTTGCGGGCGAACCCCTGCCCGCCACAGTGGCGGTGACGCTCGAACGCCTCACCGGGCCGGACCGCATCCTGCGTAGCCGCATTCTTCCCGCACCCGATCTTCATGTCATGACTGAGGATCGCTTCATCACCCTTCACCCGCGCGATGTGTACCGCGATGAGGACCGGCCGGAGCGCTGGCCCGCTGCGGCCTCCCTGCGTGTCGACCCGCTGTCCACCGCGGCGGATGGCCGGGATTCGCTCCGGCTCGACGCCCTCGCCGCCGGCGTGTACCGCCTCACACTCACCACGAAGGATGTCGGTGGCACGGACGTCACTCTCATGCGCGTGTTCACGGTGAACGATCCGGAGGTTGCCACTCCTGTTGTGCGAAGCCCGAACGCGCACATCATGATCAAGACGCTCTGCGAGCCCGGTGAGAGCGCGGTGTTTGGGTGGGGATCGTCGCACAACCATGCCCGCGTGCTCTACCAACTCGAGCAGCGCGGCCGCATCATCCATGAGGAGTGGCTGGTGCTCGACAACGAGTTCCGCATCTTCACCGTGCCCGTCCACGAGGAGCATCGCGGAGGCATGGCGGCGCACTTCACCATGGTGCATGATCAGCGGTTGCATTCCTGGGTGGTTCCGATCTCCATCCCATGGACGAACAGGCAGCTCACCATCGAGACGGCCACCTTCCGCGACAGGCTTGTGCCCGGGCAGCAGGAGGAGTGGCGGCTCACGATCCGCGGGATGCAGCGCGATGCGCTCGCGGCGGAGGTGGTGGCGGCGATGTACGACGCCTCCCTCGATGCAATTTATCGCGGCGATTGGCCGTCCTTCTCCTGGCCCCTCACCGGACCATCGCTGCGGACCGACGACATGAGCTTCGGCTGCGCCACAGCGCAGCTCCTGGTGGATTCATGGAACCAGTGGGTTCCCGGACACGACTGGCGGTATCCCGGGCTCGAGCTCTTCATCCTTTCCAATTGCCGGGGTTTCGGATATCGGAGAGCCATGCTGAAAGCCGGCAGCGTGATGGATGCCGATTACGTGGCGGAGGCGATGCCCGCACCAGCGATGGACGGGGAGATGCTGGCGGTGCGCAAGGAGATGTCCGTGGGAGCGGTCGCCGACGAGGGCGCACCGCAGGAGGTGAATGGCGTGGGCGCCGGCGAGGCCGCTGCACCGCCGCCAGCCGAGGGTGGACTGGGGCAGGTGAAGGCGCGGACGAACTTCAACGAGACCGCGTTCTTCTTCCCGATGCTCGCCACCGATGAACGGGGCGATGTGGTGCTGCGCTTCACCATGCCCGAAGCGCTCACCCGCTGGCGCTTCACCGCATTCGCCCACACCAGGGACATGTGCACGGGCACACTGGAACGCAGCGCCGTGACGCAGAAGGACCTCATGGTGATGCCCAACGCCCCGCGCTTCCTGCGTGAGGGGGACGCGATCGTCCTTCCCGCGAAGATCACGAACATGACGGATCACGAACTGCGGGGCACGGCGCGCGTGCAGTTCTTCGATGCCGTGACCATGGAGCCGGTCGATGCGCGCTTCGGCATCACCGCGAGCGATCAGAACTTCACCGTGGGTGCGGGTGTGAGCACATCGGTGGCCTGGCGCCTCACGGTGCCATCCGGGCTGCCCGCCGTGGTGTACCGCATCGTGGCGAAGGCCGGCGATGTGTCCGATGGTGAGGAGGCGCCCCTCCCGGTGCTGCCAAACCGCATGCTCGTCACCGAGACCCTGCCCATGTCCATCCGCGGCAACCAGACGCGAAGCTTCACCTTCGACAAGCTCGTCGCATCAGCATCCTCGCCCACGCTGCGTCAGCACCGGCTGACGCTGGAGATGACCTCCAACCCCGCGTGGTATGCCGTGCAGGCCCTGCCCTACCTGATGGAGTTCCCCTACGAATGCTCCGAGCAGGTGTTCAACCGCTTCTACGCGAACAGCATCGCCGCACATCTCGTCAACTCCTCCCCGAAGATCCGACGCGTGTTTGAGCAGTGGCGCACAACCGATGCGCTCGTGTCCAACCTCGAGAAGAACCAGGAGCTGAAGTCCCTCCTCCTGCAGGAGACGCCCTGGGTGATGCAGGCGAAGAACGAGGGTGAGCGGAAGAAGCGCATCGCGCTGTTGTTCGATCTCACCGCCATGTCCAACAACCTTGGTGAGGCGCTGCAGAAGCTCGCCAAGGCGCAGACGGACAATGGTGGCTGGCCATGGTTCCCCGGCATGCCCGAAAGCCGCCACATCACGCAGTACATCGTCACCGGTTTCGGGCACCTCCGCGCGTTGGGCGTGGCACTCGACGATGCGCGCACGCGGGACATGATCGAGCAGGCGGTCCACTTCATCGACAGGAGGATGCGCGAAGACTATGAGGAGATGAAACGCCGGCGGGGTTTCAATTCCAGGGAGGATCACCTCGGCGGCGAGGACATCCAGTACCTCTACGGCCGAAGCTTCTTCCCCGAGATCGCCACACCGCGTGAGTGCGCCGAGGCGGTGGACTTCTGGACCACGCAGGCCCGGAAGTACTGGACCTCGCGCTGCCTCATGTCGCAGGGCATGATCGCCCTCGCCCTGCATCGCATGAAGGATGCCCGCACACCGGCGGACATCGTCGCCTCCCTCCGCGAGCGGGCGCTGCAGAGCGATGAGATGGGCATGTACTGGAAGCAGGACGGCGGATGGTTCTGGTACCAGGCCCCGATCGAGACGCAGGCCCTGTTGGTGGAGGTGTTCGACGAGGTGGCCGCGGATCCCGCCGCCGTCGAGGAGCTGAAGATCTGGCTGCTCAAACAGAAGCAGGTGCAGGACTGGAAGACGACGGTGGCGACTGCGGAGGCCTGCTACGCCCTCCTGAAGCGCGGATCAGATCTCCTTGCATCGGACAGGCTGGTGGAGGTCACTCTTGGTGGCAGGACCATCGATCCCCGGGTGATGGATGGGGGCGCCGTGGAGGCCGGCACCGGTCACTACACCGTCTCCTGGAGTGGCGCGGAGATCGACCCCGCCATGGGGCGCGTCACTGTCACGAAGCGCGACAGCGGCATCGCATGGGGGGCGTTGTTCTGGCAGTACTACGAGCAGCTCGACAGGATCACCTTCGCGAAGTCGCCGCTGTGGATTGCGAAGCGGGTGTTCCGCCAGGTCACGACAGACAAGGGCGTCGTGCTTGAGCCGATCACAGAGGCCTCTCCGCTCCATGTGGGTGATGTGCTCAAGGTGCGCATCGAGATCCGTGTGGATCGTGACATGGAGTACATCCATCTGAAGGACATGCGCGGCTCGGGACTGGAGTTGATCAACCAGCTCTCCACGTATCGCTGGCAGGGTGGGCTCGGATATTACGAGGCCCCCAAGGATGCCTCGGTGAACTTCTTCCTCCATTGGCTCCCCAAGGGGGCGCATGTGTTCGAGTATCCGTTGCGGGTGTCGCATGAAGGCACCTTCTCCAACGGCATCTCCAGCATTCAAAGCATGTACGCGCCGGAGTTTGCCGGACATACGAGCGGCATCATGATCACGGTGGCGCCCCGCTGACAGGACAGCCTGCCGAAGTGCGCCCGTCGTGTCAACCAGACATGGCGGGCGCTGTCGTTTTCTGCCGACACCTCCGCCGGGGTTGGAATCACTCACAAGATTGTGGCGGATACGATGCGAATCCGCTATATTGTCCCATATCGTTTCCTCGCTTCGGCGTTTCACGACCACCCCAAATCACCCATCGCAATGGACGCATCCGGTTCCGGAAAGGAGTCACCCACGCGAGCAATCGAGCTTCGGCTTGCTGAATTGGAACAGCAGAACTCCATCCTGTTGCATTCCATGCAGAGGGCGGAGGCACGCGCCGATCACTTCGCCGAGCTGTTCTCCACGCTGCCGACGGGCGTGTTCGTCCTCGATCCCACGGGCCTGGTCATCAGCGTGAATGCGGCGGGCGCGGCGCTGCTCGGCCTCGATGCCGGGGCCCTCTCGTCCAGGAACCTGCAGGAGTTTTTCCTACGGCAGGAGCTGTCGGCGTTCCGGCGCTTCCTTGATGACGTGTTCTCCGGCCCGGAGCCGGTGAACTGCGAGCTTCTGGCCACGGAGTATCTTCCCGCACCGCGGCGGCTGCTTCTCGTCGGGCGTTCCCACCGTATCAAACAGAGATGCCACCTCTCGATCATCGATGTGACGGAGACCGCCGTTGCCCGGGACGAGACGAATGCGGGTGAGCGGCTGTTTCTGGACATGTTTGAGAATTCCCGCATCGCCATCGCCATCACCCGCCGGGGTGTGTTCCTCCATGTGAACAGGGCCTTTGCCGACATGTTCCTCTGCAGCGACCCCGGCCTGTTCATCGGGCGCAACGCCCTGGACATTGTGGCCGAATCCCACAGGGAGGAAATGGATCGGAGGATCCAGGCGTACGCGATGGGCGAACCTCTTCCGCTGATGCATGCGTTTCGTGGCAGGCGGATGGATGGCAGCGAATGTGATTGCGAGCTGTATCTCTCGCACTATCTTTTAAAGGATCAGGAACACACCCTTTCCATCGTGCTTGATGTCAGCGATCGGAAGGAGGCCGAACGGGAGGTGCGCCGCCTCAACGAGGAGCTC
>CAYUYM010000092.1:0-8102 GCA_964449305.1 uncultured Chromatiales bacterium
ACCGCCCCCCCGGGCAACCACGCCCTGCTGGCGATCGGAGCGGAGAAGGCGGTGGACGGATGACCGTGCTAGTGATGGGGTGCATCCCGCGGGGAGAGCCATGTGTGCATCGCCCCGACATAGGACTCGGTCCCCTCACTCATCCTGCATCCACCACGTCTTCATCACGCCCTTGCCCTTGATCTCAATGTCACCTCGCTCGATGAAGGTGAAGGGGGCATCGTCCCCGGTGGCAAGCTCGGACGCGCTTCGTTCGAGTGACTCCTTGAAGCGATCCGTGATCTGTATCCGTCCCGGTTCACCGAACTGCTCCATTCGTGCCGCCGTGTTGACTGCATCACCCCAGAGATCGTAGATGAACTTCTTGCGGCCGATGACGCCGGCCACCATGGGACCGCAATCGATGCCGACGCGGAAGCGGATCTGATATCCGTTCTCCGACGTGTAGCCATTCATCCGGCGCATGGTTTCTCGCGCGAAGGCGGAGGCCGCCTGTGCATGATCCGTGCGTTCCTCTGGAATGCCGGCAGCCGCCATGTAGCAGTCGCCGATGGTCTTGATCTTTTCGATGTGGTACTTCTCCGCGACCGCGTCAAACTCGGTGTACACCTTGTCGAGCATCTGCACGATCTCGGTTGCAGTCACCGCCTTCGACATGGGTGTGAATCCGGCGATGTCGATGAAGATCACGGATGCCTCGTGGAACTGATCGGCAATGAACTGTTCCCGTTTCTTCAGACGTCTGGCGATCTGCTTCGGAAGGATGTTGAGGAGCAGCTTCTCGGATTTCCCCCTCTCCTTCCAGAGGATGAAGAGAAACAGGATCATGATGGCCGCCATCCCGCCCGAGAAGAAGATGATCAGGTTCTTGCGCGCCGCCTGCTCCTCCTGGATGATGAGCTCCTTCGCACGGATCTCCCGCTGCTGCTGCGCCGCAAACGCCGCCGTCTTCCGCTGCGCCTCCTCCTTCATCGCCTCGGCCTCGTAGCGCTCGAGCTTCGCCATCCCCGATTCCACTGCATGCACCCTGCCCAGGTGCGTGTTGGCAGCGATCCAGGGTTCAAACAGCGCACGCCAGCGGATCCGGATGGGATAGAGCATGGTCTGGACATAGGCCTCGACGCAGACATCCACCACCTTCATGCACATGGCACGGCGGGCCCGTTCGGAAAGAACGCCGTTGATCGTGGTGGCTTTCACCGTGGTGTCACCGATCCAGCGCACGAGCCCGGCAGCATGGGCGACATCAATGTCCACCACCTGCTGCGATGCACTCCGCGCTTCGGCCGAGGCGTTGGCCTCTGCGAACAACTCCATTGCCCGCCGATACTGCTGCTGCTCCACGAGGGTCGACGCAAGCTCCAATTGCAGCGTGCAGATCAGGACACTGTCGTTGAGCAGCACCGCCTCGTCACGACCGCGGGAGGCAAGGTCGCGCGAGGCATCCACCGAGCCACGCATCCTTTGCACGCGCGCCGCAGCGGCGAGGTGAGCACAGCACTCCCGCCTGAATCCGTGCCCGGTGGCCAGGGCGATCGCCGCTGTGTGACAGATCAGGGCGGAGTCAGGATGGTGCAGGGCGACATACGTTTCGCCCAGGTCCGCAAGCACCGCGAGCGTCATCGGGTGGTATCCGATGATGCGGAAGATGTGGAGGGATGACGTCAGCATGTCCCGTGCGATCACGTTGTCCAGCAGATCCAGATAATGCCGGCCGAGGATCGCAGCGCACATCGCCTCCCCCCATCGGTACCCGAGGGCCCGGGCAAGCTCGTACCCCTCCATCGCGCTGGCATAGCGCTGATCCATGTCCACCATGGCGAGGCGGATGAGCAGGTTGACGCGTGTCTCATCCCCGCGGGCATGGTTCGAAAGCCGGAGGACCAGGGAATCGCGCACCGGCGCCTGCTGTGCGTGGCACGGAACCGCCGGCATGCAAAGGAGCGCCATGGCAACCGCCATGATGCGAAGGGATGCGACAGGCATGGGGTCTCCGGGATTGGTGGACAGAGGACTGTGGGTGAAGAATGGATGCCGCCTTCACCACAAAGCCACCAGGGCACCCCCCGGTGGCTTCGTGGATTCACAGAGACGTCATTGTTCAGTCCGGATTGTGGACAATCATCGCGCCACAACCAGCATGCGCTGGACAGGCGCTCCCCCGTCCACCGTCATCCGCAGCAGGTAGCTGCCCGGCGCGAGGCCGGATGCCGGCAGTGTTGCCATGTGCGATCCGCGTGATCGCGTCTCCTGGACAAGCGTGCGCACTTCGCGCCCCATCATGTCGTACAGCGCCAGGTGTACGTTGCCGCCCGCGATGAGTGCGTACTGCACCGTGGCCTGGCCGCGCACGGGGTTCGGATGCACGTCGATGGTCATCGCCTGCACGTCCGACGACAGGGAGGCAAGGATGATGCCCGCGTCCGGGATCGTCCGGCCATTGGCATCGCCCAGCTCGTTCTCGATGCCACCCGTGATCTCCGGCACACACTCCGCACCGTCATAGAGCGGCAGCGCCTCCATCGTGAGGTACAGCAGCGGATCGCCCGCCCGCAGAGTCCGCGGTGTGAGCGTGCACCACTCAAGGCGTGTCACACCATCGCCGCGCACAAGCTGGACGGCGTCGTCATCACCCGCCGCGATCCGTGCGCCTGTGATGCGCACCGACGGATCGTCGCGGAACAACAGCGTCACCGCGCCCACCTCCATCGCCGTCTCCACGCGCACCGGCAGCTCGGCCGCCCCGCCCTGCGACAGCGGCACCGTACCCTCGTGTCGCACGGCGATCAGCGGATGTGCGTCCTCCTTCTTGTTGCCCGAAGGCGGGAAGTAGGAGGCGTTCACATCGCCGGCGCATAGCGCAAAGAACGGCGTGATGGCATTCGCACTGTCCACGGTGATGGTGAAGTCCGTGAAATAGTTGGTCGGTGTCGCAAGCGTGCCGCGCACGCCTGGCGTGTTGCCCTGCGTGAACAACCACTTCGCGACATCGAACACCGTCGGGTTGTTGGAGGTGTAGGCCGTGCGCATCGCAAGCGCGTCTGTGTTGTCGATGGTCGGAACGAACAGGGGCGGTGTGGCCCAGGTCGGCGCCTTGACGTCTCCCGCCATGCGGATGAGCAGCGGCGAGGGTGCGAGAAGCGTCGATCCCTGGGCGTGCCGAAGCACGGCGAGGTAGTCCGACGAGTTCACGCCACCCCAGGTCAACCAGTTGCCGCCACCCGCGGATTCGAGGCGAAGCGTGTAAACACCCGTGGGCAGCGCGGGGATGCTGTAGAAGCCCGAGGTGGCCGTCACCACCGAGGCGCGCGGAGTGCCCGTGGCCGTCGGTCCGTCGAACACCTTGACTCGGACACCGTTGATGCCCGAGCTCTGCACGTTGAGGTACTTCACGTAGCCCGTCACCGCACAGTCGTTCACCGCGATCTGCACGGGTGCGGAGGGCAGCGCATCACACACACCGCTGCGCACAATGGCGCGGAACTGTGTCGATTCGAGCAACACGCCCGCCGCCGCGCGAGGCAGCGTGTCGGATGCCACGGCGATGTCGGTCCATGAGGTGAACGGCCTGGTTGATCGCTGCCATTTCTCGACGAGGCCCATCTGGCCGGCCAGCACAAGATCCGCCAGCGGCAGCGAGCCGCTGCACACGGCCGAGGAGGCAATGACAGCACCGCCCACTGTCGTGGGTGACACGGTGATGCAAACGACGTTGGAGACCTTCGCCGTCAGCCAGTCGGGATTGCAGGAGACACGCACGAGGCGCCGGAACCAGGTGGTCTGTGTGATTGCACCGGGCGCATACCCCGGCCCGGCCGCGATGGGAGTCACATCGTAGAATCCCGTGTCGCTCCCCTCCGTGGAGTACTGCCACCGGTATTCCAGCTCACCGATGTCGCTGGACCAGTCCGGCGGCGAGATTGCCGTGAGGGGCGACGGCACATCGCCCTCGCAGATGGTCTGCGACCCCGTGATGGCGCCTGGTGTGGATGGATCGGCGCAGTGTTCCTGCGCGGGGATGAAGCCCTCGCGGTTGACGAGGCTACCGTTGACGGTGCCCACAGAGATGGGCTGCCCCAGCGTCCCGAAATTGGAATACTCGGTGTTGCCGGACCAGCCTCCCCCACCGGGGAAGACGTCCGTCTTGTTCTGCTGCGCGAGGGCGCCCGAGGCGCCGCAGCACAGCAGCAGGAGGATGATGAATGGTCGCATGATTGACGCTCCCACCAGCATCAGAAGCCCACGGGGGCTTTGTTGGTGAAGTTCGGCAGGTTGAAGGTCGTTGTCCCATTGCCGCCATACTGTATTCCGATGACGGCGTACAACGCCTGGTATTGCGTGATCGACAATGTCTGACCCTTGCATTCCATGAAATTCGTGGGGATGTAGTTCGTGCTGGCTGCGGCGCACATGAGGATCTCACCAATGAAATGACCATCGTACACATCTCCGGATGGGAAGTACCCGTCGACACAGATGAGGAAGCGGATGCCCTGCTGTGGGCCGCCCCCATTGGCCCACGACACGCCGCCAGAGCCGTTGGTGGTGAGCACCTGACCGGAAGTCCCGCCGCTGCCACCCGGCTTGAGGATGATGGAGCCACTGGTGACGGAAAGTCCACTCGTGGAGGACACGCTTGTCGCTGACACCGAGGTGAAGGTTCCGGCCGCCGGAGTGGAGGAACCAATGGCCCCCGGAGCCGCCCAGTTGATGCGCGCGTTGTCGATGGTGCCGCTGGTGATCTTCGATGCATCGAGATTGCCGATGTAGGCTGAGGAAATCGCCGTGCCGTTCCATGTGCCCGACGTGATGGTGCCTGCGGCAAAGTTGCCCGTTGCATCACGCAGCACGATGGTGTTGGGGGTGTTGAGGGAGGTCGCCGTCGTTGCGCTGTTGGCCACCTTCCCCGCCGTCGAGATGGTCGCGAGTTTCGTGTCTGTGATGGCAGCCGAGGCGGAGACGTCGGCATTGGTGATGAGCGAGGTGCTCAGAGTGCCGGATGCGTCATTGTGCAGCACGCCGGCCGTGGCCATCGCCGGGATGGCGATGGCGCCGGTGCTGCCGATGGTGAGGCGTGACGTGTTGTTTGTCAACAGCGTAAGACCGTAGGCGTCCAGCGTCCCGAGGCTCATCGCCGCGGCAAAGGTGTTGCCACCGTTCGTGACGTCGCCCGACCCGCTGCCGCCCGAGGCCCACGCTGTTGTGCCGTCGCCATTGGTCTTGAGGAACATCCCGCTTGTGCCGCGTGTGGTCGGCAGAGTGAGCGAGGTCCCGGTGCCATTGTCATTGAATGTCAGCGAACCACCGATGGTGGTGTTGGCATTCTTGAGGATGGTGACCGCATTCCTGCGCAACGCCTGACCGTCACCGTTGCCGATCACGAAAAGCCGGTCCGTAGCGGCAGGGGTGGTGGCTCCGCCGGTGGTTGTCGCATACGTGGTTGCGTAATAGCCCAGAACTGTTTCACCATAGGACTTGGCGACGTTGTCTCTTCCGGCGGCGAGGGAGTAGTCGCCGGAGGCCGTGTTCAGGTCACCACCGAGAACGGAGCTCAGTGCTGCTGTCGCTGAATTGTTTGTCCCTCCAATGATCGCGGCATTGTCCCCGGACGCGGTGTTGCTGGCTCCACCGGACACTGTCGCGTCCATTCCTGCCGTGTTCCCCCAGCCACCAGCGATTGTTGCGAGATACCCGCTTGCGGTGTTGTAGTTGCCTCCGCCGACCGACGAGCCATCGCCGCTTGCCGCGTTGTATGAACCTCCCGACACTGTGGCGCTGTTGCCGGTCGCATCCGAGTTGTATCCGCCGCCAATGCTGGCGTAAGTGGCTGTGGCGGCATTGAGGTAGCCGCCGGCGACGGTGCTGGACTCGCCCGATGCCGTGTTGCCGATACCACCACTGATCGTGGATGAGATGCCTGAGGCGACCTGCGTGGCATCAGCGCGTCCCAACTGCAGATCGATGGAATGAGAACCGCGATTGTTCCCCCCCAACGCGGTCCCATCCGGTTCTCTGGTCATGAGCGCGCCCGATCCCTTCGGAGACAGCACGAGGCTGGCATTGTCTCCGGCATTGACGGGCTTCAAGCGCACGCCCGTCTTCGAGCCGTACAGGAAGCTGCTCTCCTCGATGTTCGCGAGCGCCTGTGAGGACCATTCGGGAGCCGTGCCAGCGCCGTTCATCCTGAGCACCTGCCCGGGTGTCCCTGCGGTGAGATGTGCCGTGGTGCCGATTGCCGATTGATAGGGCAGCGATGATGGTCCGCCGCCGGCGAGGTTGGTGGCCGAGGATGCGGTGCCGGTGAGGGCGGCCGTGATGGTCCCAGCCGAGAAGTTGCCCGAAGCATCACGTGCCACGATGGTGGAAGCCGTGTTCGTGTTCGTCGCCGTCGTCGCACTGTTGGAGACCTTCCCCGCCGTCGCAATGGTCGCGAGCTTCGTGTCCGCGATTGCGGCCGTGGCGGAGACGTCCGCATTGGTGATGAGCGAGCTGCTCAAAGTGCCCGATGCGTCATTGTGCAGCACACCTGCCGTGGACATGGCCGGAATGGCGATGGCGCCGGTGCTGCTGATGGTGAGGCGGTTCGTGGAGTTCGTCTTGAGTGCAAGGCTTTGGTTGTCGAGAGTCCCGAGGCTCATGGCCGCGCCGTACGTGTTGCCACCATTGACCACGTCGCCGGTGGCCGAGCTGACCGCGGTCCATGTCGTGGTGCCGTCACCATTCGTCCTGAGCACCTGTCCGTTCGTGCCGCGTGTGGTTGGCAGAGTGAGCGACGTCCCCGAACCATTTCCATTGATCGTCAAGGAACCACCGATGGTGGTCGTGGCATCCTTCAGGATGGTGATGGCATTCCTTCGCGTGTTGTTGTTGTCTCCGTTCCCGATGGAAAACAACCGGTCCGTGCCGACAGCGTTGGTGGCGCCACCCGTTGCCGGCGTGTAGTTGGAAGCGAAGTATCCGAGCACGATTTCCGCGAAGGAGGGGGCGGTGTTGTACCAGCCACCCACGACCGAGAAGCTGCCGGAGGCCGTGTTGATGTCACCACCGAGGGAGGTGGAGTAGGGCCCGGTGGCATTGCTGTTGCTGCCACCGACGACCGTGGCATAGTCATTGGTGGCCGTGTTCTGGAATCCACCGGAGATTGTTGCTCCCATGCCGGTCGCCTGATTGGTGCTGCCACCACCGATGGTGGCATAGGTGCCGCTGGCAAGGCCATTGTCACCACCACCAATTGCCGAGTTGTTCCCGCTGGCGGTGTTCGCCATGCCACCGGAGACGGTTGATCCCATTCCAGAGGCGACGCCCATGTACCCGCCGCCGACGGTTGCAGCCATGTCGGACGCCGTGTTCATGACACCACCATCGACAGTGCTGTAATCACCAGACGCAGCGTTGAATGCACCACCGCCGACGACCGCTGCAGAACCGGCTGCCACCTGCTCAGCCGCGGTGCGGTGCAGTTGAAGATCGACAGCATAGGCACCACGGATGTTGCCGCCTGTCGCAGTACCATCCGGCTGTGCCGTCATGAGGGCCCCTTCCCCCTTCGGAGCCAGGACCAACCCGACGGACTCATTGCCATTGAGCGCCTTCAGGGCCACACCCGTCTTTGTGTTGTAGAGGAAGGCGTTCTCGGAAAAGTTCGCAAGCACCGCCGAGGTCCATTGCGGTGCCGTGCCAGCGGAGTTCATCTTGAGAACCTGCCCGGCAGTGCCCGCGGCAAGATGCGCTGTCGTGCCAACCGCAGTCTGGTACGGAATGGAACCCACAGAACCACCGGCAAGATTCGTGGCCGATGATGCCGTGCCTGTAAGGTTGCCCGTCACGTTGCCTGTGAGGTTGCCTGTGACATCACCTGTCACATCACCCGTGAGATTGCCCGTCACGTTGCCGTTCACATTGCCTGTGACATCACCTGTCACATCACCCGTGAGGTTGCCTGTGACATCACCTGTCACATCACCCGTGAGGTTGCCTGTGACGTCGCCCGTCACATCACCCGTGAGATTGCCCGTCACGTTACCTGTGACGTCGCCCGTCACATCACCCGTGAGATTGCCCGTCACGTTACCTGTGACGTCGCCCGTCACATCACCCGTGAG
>CAYUYM010000092.1:8202-13490 GCA_964449305.1 uncultured Chromatiales bacterium
CGCCCGTCACATCACCCGTGAGGTTGCCCGTCACGTTGCCGGTCACATCACCTGTGAGGTTGCCCGTGACGTTGCCTGTGACATCACCTGTCACATCACCCGTGAGATTGCCCGTCACGTTGCCTGTGACGTCGCCCGTCACATCACCCGTGAGGTTGCCCGTCACGTTGCCGGTCACATCACCTGTCACATCACCCACCACGTTGCCGGTCAGATTGCCTGTCACATTGCCATTGAGGTTGCCGACGACATTGCCTGTGACATTGCCTGTCACGTTGCCCAGAAGATTGGCGGTGATGGTGTTTGCAGAGAAATTCCCGCTGCCATCGCGAAGGACGATGGCGGAGGCAGTGTTATTGGACGAGGCCGACGTGGCACTGTTGGCCACCTTCCCTGCCGAGGTGATGGTGTTGAGCTTCGTGTCCTCGATGGAGCCGGCGAGCATCGCATTGGTCACCTTTCCTTCGCCGATGACCGTGGCATTCTGTTTGCCCGACACATCGCCGGATAGCGAGCCGGTGAAGTCCGTGGCCACGGGAGGCTGCCACGCCGCCCGGCCGGCGCTGTCGGACATGAGAACCCTGCCGGCGGCCGCGCCGCCGGAGAGCTGGATGGAGGCGGCCTGGACCGATGTGAAGCGTCCGGTGTTGGGCGTGGTAGCACCGATGGCACCAGGCGATGCCCAGCCGGCAGCGGAGAGCTGATTGCTGATCAACGCGAAGGGGACGTTTGTGATGGGGCTGCGAGGCAGCACAGACGTGCCGACCGTGACCTCGAGCCAGGGCGTGGTACCCGCGAACATGCCCGCCGTGAAGGCGATGTCTGCCCCCGAACCAGTGCCGAGCTGCACGGAATAGAGACCCTGCCGCACATCGATGGATTTCGCCACCGAACCAGTGAGAGGCCAGAGGAGGTTCCCTCCCGATGCAGCGTCGTAGATGGCGAAGCCCATGGGAACGGCGACATTGGTGACAGGCGTGCCCGTGTTGTCGAGGAGCTTGCCCTGATACGTGATGGTCGTGGGTTGGGTCCACGCGGTTGCAGTGAGAACAATCGCGGCAAGGAGGTACAGGAGTGGTTTCATGATCCTACACGCTGAAGTGAATGGAAGGAGTATGTGAAAAGTGAAAAGTCGCGGAGCAGATGTGCACGCGATGCGAAAAGATGAAGAATATGATGGCTGGAAGTGAGGAGGAGGAACGGTGTTTCCGGCATCCCCCTTGTAAGATGGAATATCGGGAATGCCCGACTGAAATGCGAATGACCGTGGGGCGGATGGCTGAAGGAATGGAATCGCCGTGTGGATCAAGGGAAGCGCTGAGCTGCTGGTTCACCCCGTCGCAAAGGCTCGAAGGCACAAAACCAGGTTCCTTGTGACGGTGAGGTGCGGGACCCGCCCCTGCAGTCCAACGTGACAACTTGACGACCTGATGACGAGCTACCTTGCCCCTCCCTCACCTCTTCGTGATCATCCGCTCCATGCTCCCCGTCACCGTCTGGAGCTTCAGCACATACTTGCCGGGAGGGACGCTCCGCATGTCGATCTGACGCGTGTGGCGCTGCGCGACAATGCTCATTGCGGATTGGGTCACCTCTCGTCCCAGCATGTCATACAGCGAGATCTGTATCGACTGCGGGACTGTAAGCTCCACCGTGAGATTCAGCACCCCATCGTTCGGGTCCGGATACACGTCAAGGGACAGCCCCGACGGTGGCTGCTCGACGGATACCAGATCCTGCACATCGATCGGCGCAGATGTGGCGGAACATCCGTTGTCGGAATACACTGTCACTGTGTACGTCCCGTTCAGCGTGATGATGATCGCTGCCAGGGTGTCACCGGGCAGGATGCTGCCGTTCCTTGCCCAGGTGTACCGCGATGATGGCGCCGTCGTTGCCAGCGCGCTTCCGGTCCGCTGGATGACCGGAATGCCCGGCCCCGGCAGGAAGGTCACCGGTGTCTGCGGCGAAACTCCGCGGCACCCCGCGGATGTCTCCACCTCCACACTGAATTGCCCCGGTGTGGTGACAGCGATCGTCCGCGTCTGCTCGCCGGTGGACCAGTGGTAGCGGGCGTAGCCCGCCCCGGCATCCAGCACCACGGTGTCGCGATCACAGAACGGTGGCGGTGTGACAACAGTGATCTGGGGGACGGGAAGTGATTGAAACGTGACCTGGATGGACGCTGATCCGGTGCATGCATTGCTGTCCGTCACGCTGCACGAGTATTCCCCCTGCGTCCAGACTGTGATGGTCTGCCCCTGCTCACCGGTGCTCCACTGGTATGCCGCATATCCCTGACCTGCATCCAGAAGGATGGAATCTCCACGACACCGTGTGGCAGAAGGATGCGCCTGCAGCACCGGCTTCAGGCCGGGCAGCACCGTGATGCTCACCGGCTGCGTGGCACCAAGGCATCCCCCGCTGTCCTGCACCGAGCAGACATATGTTCCAGATGTGCGGACAACAAGTGTCGGCGTCGTCTCACCAGTGTTCCAGGTATAATGTTGATACCCCGCGTCCACAGTCAACACGGTGCTGTCGCCGTCGCAGAAGATGTCCCCCCTGCTGGATTGCAGGGATGGAGTGAGGATGCGTGCCACCACGTCCACCGTCCTCGTGAAGATCCGCCTCCCCTGCCCGTCCCGCATGGTGCACATGAAGCGACCTGGGGACCGGACAACAATGGACCTCGTCGTTGCGCCCGTCGTCCATTGATATATTGCATACGCATCACCTGCATCAAGCGTGACGCTGTCGTCCGGGCACAGGCCCGTGGAGCCGACAATGGTCACCGGGGCCTTCCAGGGCAGCGGCACGGAACACCGCGTTCTCACCGTATCCACAAACGCTCCGGCAGGGCCGGTGCACCCTACGGCAAAGGCGAAGTCCAGCGAATCCTCGAGATGCGGGAAGGCCGTGTACCGCACCAACCAGGAGACGGACTGCTCCGCGTCCCCCGGTTTCCATGGAGGCAGTGTCGTCAGGCCGAAGGTCTTGCGCAGTGAATCGTTCGCAGCGGCAAGGATCACATTCGCCGGCAGCGTGATCGCTGCCGACACTGTCGCGGCATCCACCAGCCCCATGTTGCGGCAGGACACACTCACCGGAAAGGGATTCGGATCGTACGTCCCATCCGGGAACAGCACACCTATCGAGTCCGGCACGGTGCATCGTGCAAGCAGGCCGGGTGTGTCAAACCCGGGGATGGAGATGACAATGGTCCGCGTCACGGTATCGGCGTTGGAGGTATGGACCACCGCAGTGACGGTGTAGTCCTTCCGCGTCAGGCTCAGTGGATGAAAGAGCTCCCAAGACACACCTGCCGTCCCCTGCGGGGCGATGCTGCGGTGCACCATCTTTGTTCTGCGACCGGGGGCGTCCGCTCCCGACAGGACCAGCGGTGCCGGCACATCAATGGTCGCCCACACCGTGTCGGTGGCCACTCCCCCACTGTTCCCCACAGCAAGCGACAGATCGAAGGGCATGGGGGAGTATCCCGGCCGTGCCGGATCCACCGTGATGGTCGGTGCGGAAAGCGACGCATCAAGCACCGCTCCGATGGGGGGGACGTGGATGCGCACACAGCAGTCCACATCCCGATGATTGTCAAAGCTGGCCGTGATGCACACATCCACATCCCTGGCCCGTGTAGCCGGCTTTGCGCGGAGATCCCATTGTGCTTCAGAAGCCCCGTTGTCCTTCGGCACATCCTTCGGGAAGCCCGGCTGTTCGTCCGTCATCGGTCCTGCGAGCGAAAGGTCCGCCTTGTCCCAGGTGATCCTGAAGCGCGAGTTCATGGCATCCTTGTCACCCGCGTTCGACACGATCATCCTCACCGCGAATGGATTCGGCGAGTAGTCCCTCGCCTGGCGGTCCCACACCAGAGCCGATGGCCACACCGCCGCGCAGGTGACGTCCGGAGTGGTTGGAAAAACGCAGATCTCGCCCGCATGGAGTTGCGGCCGGAAGCAGCCCTGGGCAAACTGCCACGCCGTGAACCTGACGCTGGAGCAGCAGGTGTCGGGAGGGTCGCCCGTCTGGAACGTGAGTTGTGCAAGGACTCCCGCGCTGTGGAGGAGCTTTGGTTGTGTGCTCGTGAACGTGATGGAGGCCCCTGCCGGCGTCACCGTCACCGGCACGCTGTCCAGCAGGAAGCCTGTGGTCGTCAACTTCCTGAAGGAAAGGCCGCACACTGGATTGTCGATCTGGATCGTGAACGTGGCCGGGGGCAGGTACCCGCCGTCGATGAAATCATCGAGAATGAGCGGGATGGACACCTCCTGGCCGCTCTTCGCCGTGCTCCGGCCAAGTCGGATTGGGAGATCCACAAATGTTGCCGTGTCCCTGGGTGCGGTGTAGGACTTGGTCTTCATGGCCGCGCCACCGCAGAAGTCCTTCAGCAACAGGTCCACCACACGCTGCGAGCCATCCATGCACTGTGCGTTGTACGTGATGAGGCATTCCTGGAAACCCTGGAGAATGATGGAAGAGATGTCATCAAAGATCTGATGGATCTGGCCCGGGGCTGGCGCGTCATAGTACTTGCCACCGGTGCCTTGCGCGAGCTGTGCAAGCTCGCCCGCTGGAGCGCCGCCGAGACCGATGGTGAACGCACGGATGCGGTTGCGTGTCGCAAGGGCGATGCACTCTGTCACGTCATGCGACGAGGTGTCATCCTGCCCTTCGGCGAGGACAATGACTGCCCGGCAGGGGTTCGTTCCCGCACGGATCACTTCCAGGAGGCCTTCATACACCCCATCCCAGCATGCCGAGTATCCTCCGACCGTCAGACCTGATATGGCAGTGCTCAGCAGGGTCTTGGACACTGTCATCGTCTGGATCAAGGACACGGAACTCTCGAAGCGAATCACGCAGGCCTCGTCGCGCGCACCGTCCATGAAGGACACGAACTGGAGCCCGGCTTGGATCTCCTGGGCAAGCGCCCCGGCCATGGACCCGGAACAATCGAAGACGAGAGCCACCGATATGGGGCACCTGGCGTCCGGGTCCGGGCACCACAGCGTGAAGTCCTCTCTTTTCACACCATTTTCCGACACCTCGAAGTTCTGCCTCCCCATGGAATACGCTGATTGCCCGTTGCAGGCCACCGAAAAATACAGCTCGATCGTCGGCCAGTTTTTCACGACGCGCTTGAAATTCAGCGTCGGCTGGGCCTGAATGGATGCAGGCGTGAGCCCCATGATGAGAATGACACAGACCAGCATGCAGACATGCGGTCCCCATTGACGACACTCATGACACATGTTCATTTTTGCTGCGCTCCG
>CAYUYM010000093.1:0-2309 GCA_964449305.1 uncultured Chromatiales bacterium
CATGAAGCTCTGGCAGAAACGCATGATCTCGTTTGCCGACTTGAACTTCGGATCGAAATCGCTGCCGCCCTTGCCGCCGCCCATCGGGAGCGTGGTGAGGCTGTTCTTGAAGATCTGCTCGAAGCCGAGGAACTTCAGGATGGAAAGCGTCACGCTCGGATGGAAGCGCAGACCGCCCTTGTACGGTCCGATGGCGCTGTTGAACTCGATACGATAGCCACGGTTGATACGGACTTCGCCATTGTCAGCAACCCAGGGAACGCGGAACATGATCTGCCGTTCCGGCTCGACGATGCGCTCGAGAATCTTGGCTTTGCGGTATTCGGGGTGTTTCTCCACAACCGGAAGAAGCGATCCAACCACCTCTTCAACAGCCTGATGAAATTCGGGTTCGTTCTGGTTTTTTGCTTTGACTTCTGCCATGAAGTCGGCTAATGCTGTCGACATTATGCGTCCTGTAGTGGTGAAAGAATTGGTGGTGAATTGTGCTGGGCAGGTGCTCTGGGCAGCAAATACTGGGACTAAAGTACTCAATCAGGATGTTGAAAGCAAAAGATTTAGGGGAAATCGTGAAAAAAATCGATTATTTCGCGCGAATTGGACACGGGAGTTCCGAATATGACGGACAGAGAAGGATGGGGCATGATTTTCCAGGGCGGACACCGTGTGGTTGTTGCGTGACAACCGGAAATCCACGATTTTACCGCCCGACATTCCATTGCCACAAGGAGGTTGTCGATGCTTCAAATCACCTACCTCAGCCACTCCTGCTTCATCCTCGATGACGGCACGACGCGCCTCATCATCGATCCGTTTCTCACGGGAAATCCCACCGCCCCCATCACCGTTGACGATGTGGAGGTGCAGTACGTCGTGTTGACACATGCGCATGGGGATCACATGGGCGATGCCTTTCGCATCGCCGGGCGTTGCGACGCGGAGATCATCGCCGTGAACGAACTGGCGGATCATGCCATATCCAAGGGGCTGCGTGCTCACAACATGCACATCGGCGGGGGATGGAATTTCCCATTCGGGCGGCTGAAGTTCACCATCGCCCACCATGGCTCCGCATCGCCCGATGGCGCCTACATGGGTGAACCGGCTGGCGTGGTCATCTCCATGGGCGGCAGAAATGTGTATCATTGTGGCGACACCGGTCTGTTTCTCGACATGAAGCTCATCGGATCGCGCACCCACATTGATTGCATGATGGTGCCGATCGGGGACAATTTCACCATGGGCATCGAGGATGCCGTTCTTGCTGTGGAGTTCGTGCGACCGGGCTTTGCCATACCCATGCATTACAACACGTTTCCGGTCATCGCCGCTGATCCACAGGCCTTCAAGAAGATCGTGCAGATGAACGGGCGCGAGGCGCGGGTGATGGAATACGGTGAGACAATGGAAATCTGACCCCCCTTGCTTTTCTCGGGGCGGAGGTGGATTTTTGTGAGCCTCTGATGCAGAGGCGTGATGTTGTCGAACAGTGACCAGATTTGAATGAAACACATTGCATGGACCGTTGTCCTGCTGACCGTGATGGTCGGCATGAACGGATGTCGATCCGGGCGCGGGATGAGCGCCGAGGAATTTCGCGAGGCGTCGCAGGAATTTGCACGACACACCACGACGATCGAGGAGAAACGGCAGCAGATTGCGGACATCATCTCCGCGCTGAACCAGAGCACCCCAGGGCGGGAGCCGCTGCGCGTGGTCGTGCCGGGATCCGGCTTGTCGGATGCCCAAGTGACGATGTTGCGTGAACGCATGGATCAGGAGCACGATGAGGCGGCGATCGCGATGCTTGAGCACGCCCTCGATCTCAGCGATGAGATCGTGGAGGAATGCAGCGATCTTCGTGACCTCGCCCACAATCTCCCTGATCCGCATGTGGTCCGGCCAGGGGAGACCCATTACGGCCTCTGCCTCAACTTTCTCCAGAAGCAGCACGGCCTTTCGCGTGCCCAGGCAGATTCGATCATCGACCGCGTGGCGCTGACGAGCGATCTGGTTGAAGGGTTCAATGTCTGGCTTCTCTATTCCGACGGTTTCTTCGGCACCTTTGTGACACAGGGAAACGCCACCATCTCTCCGAACGCCTTTGCACGGGTCATGCGACGGCAGGCCATGGAAACCGCCCGCCGCGAAGGCGCTGCCTCCGTCCTCGACAGTCTCCAACACAACAACTCCCTCCCCGCAACCATCACGAAACCCCTCGCCGGCACCCGTTGACATATGTGTCCCGGCAGGCCCACGTGCCTGCCGTCCACGTGCCTGCCGTCCACGTGCCTGCCGTCCACGTGCCT
>CAYUYM010000093.1:2409-13452 GCA_964449305.1 uncultured Chromatiales bacterium
GCCTGCCGTCCACGTGCCTGCCGTCCACGTGCCTGCCGTCCACGTGCCTGCCGTCCACGTGCCTGCCGTCAACGTGCCTGCCGTCAACAGAAAAGGCGGGCAATGCCCGCCTTTTCCGTTTTGAGACAGTGATGTGTCGGTCTTACTTCACCAGCATCATGGTGCGTGAGGCGGTCTGGGAACCGGCCTGGAGCTTGTAGATGTAGGTGCCGGATCCGAGCTGCGATGCATCGAAGTTGACCGTGTGGCTGCCCATGTCGAGCATTCCGTCGAACACGGTGGCGACTTCCCTGCCGAGCAGGTTGTAGATCTTCATGCTTGCCCTGGCCGACTCGCGGAGGGTGAAGGAGATCGTTGTGGACGGGTTGAACGGGTTCGGGTAGTTCTGGTTCAGCGTGAAGGACAGCGGCTCGGTGGTGTTGTCCACAGCCACGGCGGCATCAATGAACACATCGGGCATGTAGAACAGCTGGGCCTCGCTCTGATCGTCGACGTCGGGGATGGTCTTGCCAGGGACGAACTCGCCCTCGGCGAAGATGGTGTAGACCATGTGGATGCGGTTGTCGTCACCGACAAACGGGGCAATCTTCGTGAACTTCTCGCAGATGCTCGGTGTGTTGCTGATGTTGACGATGTCCACCCAGCCACGTGCCGGGGTGTTGCTGCGGATGTCCTTGCCGGTCATGAATACATCATACGTGGTGTCACGCGCGATGGGGGAGACGTGGCCAGCCGGGGTGGTGACGAAGAGTGAATCCGGATCAATCCACTTCGCATAGATCTTGTTTCCATCGTAGGACTTCGCGAATTCGTGCTCGTTCCAGATGTTGAAGATGGTCTGCGCCTGTCCTGCCGCACCCGGCGACACGAACTTCTTGAACCACGGGTTGTTGATGTAGGCGAGGCCGAAGAAATCCCAGCTCGAGCCGTTGTAGGTCACTTCACCGAGGTACGTGCTGTCGAGGGGATAGAAATCGTCACTGGTCACGGTCACGAGGAAATGCGGCTGCTTCTGCGCATCGATCACCATCGACAGGTTCGGATAGTAGAACCCGTTGGCAGCATCGAAATCCACATTGAGGAAATTCCACTCGGTCACAGGAACGAGCACCGGCTGATCCCAGGTCGCGCCGCCATCATTGGAGACGATGTATCCAAGCTTGCTGTCGATGAAGCGGAAGGATCCGTTGTTATCGGTGAGGATGCCAACAAAGCCGATCGCAATGGTCTGGCCGTCGGGGGAGACGTCGAGCGTCGGGTTGTCATAGATGGTGTAGCCATCGATCAGCGGAAGCACGATCACGGGGTTGCCCGTATCGATGGTCCAGTTGGAGCCCTGATCTGTCGAGGTCAGCAGGAAGAATTCACCCGTGGCGTAGCCCGTGGAGGGATCGATACCCTCGGTGAGGGAGTACATCTTCCCGGTCTGCGGGACGACGGTGACGCGGTTGGGGGCGCCAAGGTCGGGCGGAGAAACGGAGAGCTTCTTCTTGGCATAGTTGCTGCCAAGAGGACCACCCATGTACGGGATTTCGTAGAAGCCACGCGGTGCGGTTGAATGCAGGTTGCCCCAGATGGCCGCCAGCTTCACGTCGCCGCGTGTGGTCGACTTGTTCTGGTTGTGGAGGAGGATGCTCGGGTGGCGGGCAGTGAGCTGGCCGGCATCGTTACCGAGGCCGGTGTTCATCGTGCCGGATGTGGTCCAGTTCCTGCCACCGTCCGTGGAGGTGCTGAAAACGATCTCACCGGCACCGCCATGCGTGCGGTCGCCACGTTGGATCGTCATCAGGGTGTTGGTCCAGGGATCCCACGCAATCTGATTGGACGCGCGAAGAAGTGAGGTGTACCCGTTCCACATCCTGCCAACTTCGATGGCTCCTGCGGCGTTCTTCTTGAGGGTGGGTGTGGAGATCGCATGTCCGGCATCGTCGCCGGGCATGACGATGTGTTGAATCTTCATCTGCTTTTCCGACTGCGGAATCCGGGACATCTGCTGACCGACTGCGGTTGCGGCCGTCAGACACATGAGCGTTACAAGGATGACTCCCAATTTGGGACCAAATCGCATCTGAACCTCCGAAATAATGGGTGAAAGAAGTTTTGTCAGTGTCTTTTCAGGGAAATCGTGAAGAAATGTTCGATTACAATTCATCTGAAAAAATACGACGCTGGGGAAAAAATACCTAATGGCGATGCCTTGGACAAGGCATTTATCCATCTACGCGAGGTGTGGTGTTCTGTTGCGAAACGTGCCGTCACATTTACCTGCTGTTCTCCAGGATGTACGAGCCGGTGACGCCTGCCTTGTTCACCAGCTCGCGATATTGCAGCGCCTGCTGGCGCGTGGCAAAGGGGCCGAGCACCACCGAGTACCACGTCTTTCCATCGACGATGCGGGAGGTGACAAAGGAGGGAAGGCGTCTGCCTGTCAGATTGGTGTTGGCATTCACCGCAGCGGCCTGCGTGGTGTAGGAACCGGCGACGACAGAGAAGCCCGTCGTCGGCATCGGGCGCCCCGTGCCACCCTTCTGCGCGGGAGCCGGAGTCCGCTGTGATGGGGCGATTGCCGCCTCGATCGTCAGGAACTTCCTGTCGGGATCCTCGTCGGGTGTGATGCGCATGCTGTCGATGAAGGCATCGCCTGGGATGGAGGATGCAAGGGAGTCCTTCGCCGCGCGTGCGGCTGCGGCGCTGTGGAAGGGCCCGATCCATACACGGAAGGTCTTGCGTCGCCCCTTCTCCAGAGGCTCCGTCTCCACCTTGGTGCTGATGCCCTGTCGACGGTAGCGGTTGGCGAATTGCGTCGCCGCGGACTGTGTGGCAGTCGATGCGATCTGCAGGAAGTAATTCCATTCGCGTTTCACCGCGGGAGCGGGCTGTTCCCCGGCCTTCTTCTCCACACGCGGCCTCGCTGGCGGTGCCGGGCGTTTCCACAGTGCCTCGATGCGCTGACGGGCTCCGGGCACGAGGTTCGTGAACCAGATGACCGTGGCGGCACCTGCCAGCACCAGCAGCACGATGAGGAGAAGCCACAACCAGGGACGGCGCGGCACCGGAGTGACGCTGACAGGATGGATGCGATCAGAGGGTGGGAGTGCGACCGGAGTCGGAGGCTCGGCGGCATCAACCACACGAGGGGGTGGTTCGGCTGCCCGCGACACCCCGGCATCGAATTCGGGGGGATCGTCAGGGATGGTGCTTCCCGCGCTCTGCCCTCTGGGTGCCGCTGGCGCGGCGGGCGAAGGGGTGGGAGTCGGTCGAGAAGGGTGTGGGGCAGACGCCGGGGATGCGGGGTGAACAGGTGATGGCACACGTTGTGGCGCGCCTGTCACCGGTGGAGATTTCATCGGGAGATGGTCTGCGTCGTGTTCTTCCTTCCCGACAAAATCAAACTTGGACACTGTGCACTCCTGGCCTCACCGCGTCATGCGTCAATGACGACCGCGCGGAACCGTGATCTTCTTGATGTTCTGTTTCACCTTCTGGCTGTCGCGCGAATCCGGCTCGAGCTTGAGGAAGGTCTGGTAGGCGCCCAGCGTCTTCTGCATGTCGTTCATGCGGAGGTAGGTGTCACCCAGCCAGAGATAGGACTTGGGATACAGGGGGTCGATTTCCGCTGCATCCAGGAAGGTCTTTTCCGCATCGGCATAACGGCCGGTGTTGAGGAAGTACCTGCCGAGTCCCACGCGGGTCTTCGTGAGGAAGGGATTGATGCGCAGGGCTTCACGCACCTTGATGATGCCGTCGGCCGCCGTGCCTGCACGCCCCAGCTGACGCTGGCCGGATTTGGCGAGGGCATCGGCCTCCTTCATCTTCGCATAGGACATGGAGTCGTACAACGCATAGGCGTAATTCGACGGGCTGAAATCAAGGGCGAGCACATAGCGGTCGATGATGGACTTGTCGTTCATCTTGGTCCCGGTGTGATAGGTGTACTGCATGAGCACCTCCTTGCGGCCGTCGAAGGTCACATCGGCGAGGGCCACGTTGATGGTCTGTGTCACCGCCTTGCCATCGATCACGGGATTCCGTGCGAGCCACGAGGTCAGGGGCACCACTGCCGTCTGTGTGAAGGCGAGGAAGGCCGCATAGGTCTCCGGCTTGCCATCGGCGGCCTTCATCGTTGTCTGAAAGTACATCTGCATGCCGGTCTCGAGCACGTGGATCGGGCGGAGGAGCGCCTTCCCCGGGCGCATCGCCGTGAGCTCGACGAGGTTGTACTTGCCACCTCCCGCAGGTGTCACGACGAGGAGCACGTTGCAGCCTGCATCGGCGGCACCCGAATGATACAGCAGCCACATTTCCTCCCTGCCATCTCCATCGAAATCCGCCTGCCATCCCTGTGCCTGCCCCGCGGGCGGCGTCTCCAGGCATGCATCCTTCAATGCGATCCCGTCGCTGTTTGAGCGGAGCATCTCGGCGATGGCGGTTGCCGGGAGCGACACTTTGGCGAGGGTGTTTTCAGCAAGGCAGAACGGTTCGACGCCGAACAGAGGTTGTGCCGTGACATCCTGGATACCGATGAGCAAAGCAATGGCGAAAAGCGGGAGGAAAAGGGGTGTTTTCATGATTGCTGTGGGGTTATTGAAGAGAAACAAGCGGAAAATACGGCTTGCCTGTCCGAGTTGCAAACCCGGGTGCAGGTTGGCGCCGATCCCTTGGAAACGCGGTGACAAATGTGGATCTTGGGCATCATTCTCAATTGAGGTGGAGCTCATGGCACAACTCTCGATCAATCCGCACAGTGGCGAAACACTGGCCTCGTTTCAATCCCTTTCCCCCGGAAATGTTCCGGATGTTCTCGCAGACGTCGCCGTCGCATGGCGGAAATGGCGTGCAACAACGTTCAGGGAGCGCTCCCGTTGCCTCCATGCAGCAGCCCGTGTGCTGCGCGAGGATCCGGAGCTGCACGCGTCCGCCATCACCCAGGAGATGGGCAAGCCCATACGGCAGGCGCGCTTCGAGGTGGAGAAATGTGCCATGGTCTGCGACTACTACGCGGATCATGCCGAGATGATTCTTGCAGAGGAGCTGGTGTCGACGGATGCCACGAAAAGCCTCGTCCGCTTCGATCCCATAGGGTGCGTCCTCGCTGTGATGCCCTGGAACTTTCCGTACTGGCAGGTGTTCCGCTTCGCCGCGCCAGCCCTGATGGCGGGGAACGTGGGTGTGCTGAAGCACGCATCCAATGTCCCGCGCTGCGCCCTGCTCATCGAGGATGTGTTCCGCCAGGCGGGCGTGGTGCCTGATGGTTTCCGCACGCTGCTGCTCGACTCCTCCTCCGTCGCCGCAGTCATTGCACATCCCACCGTGCGTGCTGTGACGCTCACCGGCAGCGAGCCGGCGGGGGCGAGCGTGGCCGCCGCGGCGGGCGCTGCACTGAAGAAGACCGTCCTCGAACTCGGAGGCAGCGATCCCTTCATCGTGCTTGCCGATGCAGATCTGCCGCGCACCGCCGCCATTGCCGCCGATGCCCGCCTCCAGAACACCGGGCAGAGCTGCATCGCCGCGAAACGCTTCATCGTGGAGGAGGCGGTGGCCGACGAATTCATCGCGCTGTTCGCGGCCGAGATCGCACACCGCTCCGTGGGCGATCCCATGCTCGACACCACGGATGTCGGCCCCCTCGCACGTCCCGATCTTGTGGACGACCTCGAGCGGCAGATCGCCGTCTCCGTGGAACGCGGGGCACGCATCCACTCCGGCTGCCGCCGCATCCCACGCCCGGGGAATTACTTTGAACCGGGCATCCTCCTCGATGTGCAGCCGGGCATGCCCGCCTACGACGAGGAACTCTTCGGCCCTGTCGCCTCCCTCATTGTCGCGAGGGATCAGGCCGATGCGGTGCGCATCGCCAACGACACGGAGTTCGGGCTCGGTGCCAGCCTGTGGACGCAGGACATGGCGAACGCCGAGGTGCTCGCCCAGCAGATCGAGGCGGGGTCCGTCTTTGTCAACGGGATGGTGAAGAGCGATCCACGCCTGCCCTTCGGTGGCATCGGGCGCTCGGGCTACGGCCGCGAGCTCTCGGCCTACGGCATCAAGGAGTTTGTCAACATCAAGACGGTGTGGATGCGATGAGGGCCCGCATCGCTCCCATCGCCGCGGCCCTGCTCCTGCTGGGCGCGACGCTGCACGCGCAGGACGCCATCGAGCTGGTGGAGAGCATCCCCCGCGAGGTGGACATCGACAACCCCGACATCCGCAACACGCGCGAGGTGTGGCTGGAGATGATCGGCCGCGCGACGCGCTCCATCGACATCGAGCAGTTCTACATCGCCAACACCATGGGCGGGGCGCTCGGGCCGGTGATTGATGCGCTGCGCGCAGCAACGGAGCGCGGTGTGAGTATCCGCATGCTGGTCGAGAAATCCTTCAGCTCAAAGTACCCGGAGGTCATCAATGAGTTCCGCACCCGCAGGAATGCGGCCGTGCGCATCATCGATTTTTCACGGCACTCCGGCCGGGGCATCCAGCATGCCAAGTTCTTCATCGTCGACGACGGGGACGTGTTCATCGGCTCGCAGAACTTCGACTGGCGCGCCGTGAGTGACATCCATGAGATCGGTGTGCGCATGCGCGGACGTGTGACGGCGGGGTTCTACCGCGACATCTTCAGCGCGGACTGGGCCTTCGCCGGCGGTGAGCCCGCTCCGGCGCCTGCATCCACGCATGTCGCAGACGTGCCCGTCGTCGCTGAGGGCGACACGGTGCTGGTGACGCCCGTCGCCTCGCCGAAGGCTGTGCTCCCGGACCCGGCGTCGTGGGATCTCGACGCCATCGTGCGCCTCATGGATGGGGCCACGCGGGAGATCTCCCTGCAGGCCCTGAGCTACTCCCCCTTGGAGGGACGGGCGTATTTCGATGCGCTGGAGACGGCGATGCGCCGGGCCGCGGTGCGTGGTGTGAAGGTGAACCTCATCGTGTCGGACTGGTCAGTGGGCAGGAACCGCATCGGGTATCTGAAGAGCCTCGCCGCATTTCCCAACATCGCCGTGCGCATCTCCTCCATCCCGGATTTCAGCGGCGGGTTCATCTCCTTCGCCCGGGTGGAGCACTGCAAATACATGGTGGTGGATGACGCCCACGTCTGGATTGGAACAAACAACCTCTCTGCGGAGTACTTCCACCATTCCCGCAACGTCGGAGTGATCCTGCGCTCGGCACGCATTGCGGAGTTGATGCGGCGGGTGTTCACCAGGAGCTGGACGGCGCCCTTCACCACGGCGGTTGACTGCTCGAAGGAGTACCAGCCCCGACGGACCGATGATGGAAGCGGGAAGTAGCAGGAAAGAAGGTGCCACATGAAAAAGGTTCTGACACCATCGCTCGACGGGGTCGTCATTCCGCCGGTGCTTCTCGACCTCGGGCACGAGATCCGCGAAGCCGGAGGGCGCGTGTTTCTTGTCGGCGGCTGGGTGCGCGACACGTTGCTCGGCATCCCGTCGGATGACTTCGACCTTGAGGTCTACCACCTGGGCCATGACGCGCTGCTGGAGATTCTCCACCGACATGGCCGGCCCAACCTTGTCGGCCGTGCCTTCGGCATCGTCCACATGCGCATCGGCGATCTGTTCATTGATGTCGCCTTTCCGCGGACCGAGTCCAAGGTGGCCCAGGGGCACAAGGGCTTTCTCGTGACACCCGATCCGAACCTCACCTACGAGGTGGCCTCTGCCCGGCGCGATTTCACGATCAACGCGATGGGGGTGGAGCTTCCGGACCTTGGCATCATCGACTGCCACGGAGGTCTGGCCGATCTCGAGGCCGGCATTCTGCGGCACGTCTCCGCCGCCTTCGGCGAGGATCCGCTGCGTGTGCTGCGTGCCGTACAGTTCGCCGCACGCTTCGAGATGGACGTGGCACCGAAGACCATCGCTCTCTGCCGCACGCTGCCGCTGGAGGAACTGTCGCACGAGCGCATCCATGACGAGCTGGTGAAGCTGCTTCTGAAACCGGCGCGGCCGTCCATCGGGCTCGACCTGATGCGGCGGATGGATGTGCTCCGGTACTTCCCGGAGCTCGAGGCGCTGGTCGGGCTCCCGCAGGATGAGGAGTGGCATCCGGAGGGCGACGTGTGGACGCACACGCTCATGGTGGTGGACGAGGCTGCGGCACTGCGGAACCAGCTCGCGACAGAGAAGGAACAGCTCGCCTTCATGTTCGGTGCGCTCTGCCATGACCTCGGCAAGGCGGTGACCACGAAGCGCGTGAATGGGCGCTGGGTGAGCCCCGCACACGATGTGGCGGGTGAGGCGCTGACGCGGTCGTTCATGGCACGTCTGACAAACGAGCATCACCTTGTGGATGAGGTTGTCGCCTACGTGCGCGAGCATCTCCAACCCATCTATCTGTACCACGCGCGTGGCACCATCACGAGCGGCGCATTCCGCCGGCTCGCACTGCGCTTTCCGATTCACAAGGTGGCGCTCATCGGGCGTGCGGACCACCTGGGGCGGACCACACCGGAGGCGCTGCTGCGGGTCCACCCTGCGGGCGACTGGCTCCTGGAGCAGGCCAGGCTGCATGCGGTGGACACCTCGCGGCCGACACCCCTGCTCACCGGCAGGATGCTGATGGGCCTCGGCCTGCGACCGGGACCGCTCTTTGGCAGACTCATCCGTCAGAGCTTCGAACTCCAGCTCGAGGGGCGCATCACGAGCAGTGAGGACGCCCGCGAATGGGCGCGCGCACGGATGCAGGCGCAAGGGCGTGATCAGGATGTGTCGACGGATGAACGGTGAACAGTTCACGCCGATGAGGTGAGGGTGGCATGCGCGATCGCCGTGCCACATTCGTCGTGAGGGGGCATCCGGAATCAGCATTTCGTGCGTATATTCGTGCCACACACCACGGAGTACCTCCCATGTCCAGCAAGACTCTCGCTGCGTTCATCGCCCTCGTTGCGATGCCGCTGTTCGCCCAGCAGCCGATCATCATTGATCATCGTTGCATCGATCTCACAGGCATCCCTGCTGAGTGGATCGCGAAGGCGCAGACCGACCTGCGCGTCACCTATCAACACACGTCCCACGGCAGTCAGCTCGTGACGGGCATCGACGCCATCGCCGACCATCTGGGCGGCGGGTGGAGTTTCACCGCGTCGGGCTGGGGCTACAACGCCGGTGTGTTCCTCAACGACTACGGCATGCCCGACGGTGCCGATCTCGGTTCCGGTGGTGACCTCACCTGGCGGGATGTGACCGAGGCGGCTCTGAGCCAGTCCGGCTTCAATCGCAACGTGGTGATGTGGTCGTGGTGTGGCGGGGTGAGCGGCACCAACGCCGCCGGCATCGACGCCTACCTCAACGCGATGCGCGCGCTCGAGACCGCGCATCCCACCGTGCGCTTCATCTACATCACCGGGCACCTCGACGGCACAGGACGCGACGGCAACCTCACGCGCATGAATGACCGCATCCGCGACTATTGCCGCACCAACGGCCGCATCCTGTTCGACTTTGCCGACATCGAAAGCTTCGATCCGACGGGTGCGGTGAACTTCATGGAGAAGTACGCCACCGATGGCTGCGAGTATGATGCGAACGACGACGGCAATCCCTGGGGCGATGCCAACTGGGCCTCAGAATGGATCGCGGCGCATCCGAACCACCTCTTCACCCGGATCGCCGACGGGTGCGGCTCCTGCGCGCACTCCGAGGCACTGAACTGCGTGATGAAGGGAGGGGCCTTCTGGTGGCTCATGGCCCGCCTCGCCGGATGGAACGGGCAGACCACGGAGGTCGGCTCCATGGAGCAGCCCATGTCGATGGCCATGCAATCCTGGCCCAACCCCACCGACGGCATGGTGACGCTTTCCACCACCGGCGCCCTGCCGGGACCTGTCAGCATCGAGGTCAGCAACAGCCTCGGTCAGATCGTCCGCCGCATCACGGCAGACGCGGCAGGACCGTGGACCATCGACCTCCGCGGCTGCCCCCCAGGTCTCCATGCATGGCGCATGACCGCCGGCAACCGGACATCCCATGGCACCGTGATCCTGCGCCCCCTGGCACGTTGACGTGCCTCACACAGCCACCCGACCACGTTCCACAGCAGCTCCCATACCCCACCATGCCCGCCCCATCCATCCTCATCCCCACCACGGACGATGCGCTTCTCGCCGAATGCGATGTGATGACGTATCGGTCGGGTGGGAAGGGAGGGCAGAACGTGAACAAGGTGGAGACCGCCGTGCGCCTGCGGCACCGGCCCACGGGGGTGGTGGTCGCATCGCAGCAGGAGCGATCGCAGTATCGCAACAAGATGCTCTGCCTTCGCGCTCTGCGGCGCCGTCTGGAGCGGATGAACGAGCGGGATCCCGAGCGCATTGCCACGGTGCTTCCACATGCGGTCCGTCTGCGGCACCGCGATCTCAAGATGCGGCAGTCGGGAAGGAAACGGCAGCGCCGGGAGGGAAGGCGTCCAAGCTGGGAGTGACGTCCACGCACGTCGGAGCTGTGAGGGCTCGTGCTTCTGTCACAGGCTCAGGTTGTAGGTGAGTGTGAGAAAGGATTCGGTGAAGGTTGAGGAACCGGTCGCCACATGGTTGATGCGGCCCGTAAGCGAAAAGGTGTGGTGCGACCACGGCGTCCAGATGCCGGCGAGCGTGCCGCCGGTGACGGTGGTGGAGTAGGACAGGCCGCGGCTGGTGTTGGTGTTCCCGGATGCAGAGGCGGTGAGGAGGCCCTCGATGACGGGCACGTTGAGTGTCAGGTTGCCGAAGGTGGCGTCGAGATCGTTGGCCGAGGTGAGGCCGGCATTGAGGCCGATCACCATCCGGGCCGGCAGGGTGGAGGTGTGATTGACATACACGGTGAAGTTGCTCGTCACGGATGTCCCGCCGGGCACCAGGGAGCTCGCGGCACCGCTGTTGCGGATGCCCTGCCATGTGACGGAGACGGAGGAGGTGTGTCTGCTTCCGAACGCGTCGTAGTACAGGTAGGGGGAGAAGCCGATGCTGGAGAGCACGGTCCTGCGCTCCATGGGTAGCTGCTACACTCATTTTGGTTACGCTCAATTTGCCTTTCCCTTGCATACCGC
>CAYUYM010000094.1:0-13332 GCA_964449305.1 uncultured Chromatiales bacterium
CGAGTAGATGCCCGCTGTTGTAGGGATACAGGTTGAGGATCGAGAAGCAATGGGCATGCCTGCGGACAAGGAAGTGGTCATCGTCTGCGTCGGACTGTGCCGCCGCGCAGAAGACGCACCCCTCCTTGTCGTGGGAGGTCCCAAACGATTGAATGTATTGGGACCTCCACGGTGACCACAGGCGTTCCATCGGTGAACGACGGACCCGGACTAACGGGATTTCTTCTTATGCCGGTTCTTGCGCAAACGTTTTTTGCGCTTGTGCGTCGCGATTTTATGACGCTTTCTTTTTCTGCCACAGGGCATGGTGTCCTCCAGGTTGATTATGAGTGTGAATCAGCTATCGGTGAATCGATGGTTCGCATTACTTGCCGAGGCTTTGAAGCATCTGCTCCGCCTGCCCGGCCATCTCGGAGTTCGGGGAGAGCTCGCGGACCTTTTCGAAATACGTGCGGGCCTGGGCCTTGTCGCCCTTGTTGAACAGCACAATCCCGAGATTGTAGTTGCCCATGACATGCCGCGGATTGGCCTTCAATGCGGCACGCATCTCGGTGATCGCGTTGTCGTAGTCCTTCATCATGAAGTAGCAGACGCCCAGGTCCACGTGTGCGTCGGTGTTGCCGGGCTCCTTGCTGAGGTAGGCCCGGTAGTGTTCGATCGCGAGTCCGGGTTTGTCGGCATCATGCAGCGCGTTGGCATACCGGAGCCTCGCTGCGGCATCGTCCGGATGCGCGTTGACGTCGGCGAGCATGCCTGCGAGTTCCTGCGCGGTCGGCGCCTGAGGGCCGGACGGCACGTTCAC
The DNA here is from genome assembly GCA_964449305.1 of uncultured Chromatiales bacterium. Lineage (GTDB taxonomy): Bacteria > Bacteroidota > Ignavibacteria > SZUA-365 > CAYQST01 > CAYUYM01. The sequence goes on from CAYUYM010000094.1 coordinate 803, forward strand.
CTCGGGCACGGGGTCGGATGCGGAGGTGCCGGACGATTTCTGTATGCCAATGGCATATCCCAGGAGCACGAGACCGGCGGCGACCGCCACCAGGACGATTGCAACCGGCGTCGTCAGACGGATGGTGGTGACGGATGCAGAGCTCCGGGGGGACTGTTGCCGGGCGGCTGCGCCTTTCCCCGGCTGCTGGCGCGGACCCGCGGGTGACGCCGCACGCCGGGATTCGCCGCGGTCATTCCTGGTCACCACCGGCACTGCCACGACAGGTTCGCCACAGTTGGAGCAGCGGCTGGTGCCGGCAGGCTGGACGCTGCCGCAGGAGGAGCAGGTGATGCGCTCGCTGGCCATGAAGCGTTATTTGCCTTCCTTCGTTGTCAGATTCTCGTTGACACTGGTGCGCAGCTCCTTCGAGACCTTGAACACCGGCACAAAGTGCGATTCCACATACACCTCCTCGCCAGTCCTGGGATTGCGTGCCATGCGGGGCTTCCGCTTCTTGATCTTGAAGCTGCCGAATCCGCGGATTTCGATGTTCTTGCCTTCGCGCAGAGCCTGCCTCACGGTCGCAAGAAATCCGTCCACCACGGCCTCCGTTTCGACCTTCGTCAATCCAGTCGCATAGGCAATGTTGTCCACAATGTCAGCTTTTGTCACGTCGGTATCCTGAAATGGTTCTCGAAAAACCGGGGGTTGGTCGCCGGGATTCACCACTTGAGCACCCACAACGCATCCATTTGTTACGATGACCGTTCGTAAGTAGTCAAGAGAAAATAACTTACGAAAAAAGCGGTCAATTGCAAAACCCGGGAATCCATTCCGAAAAAATCCCGTGCCCGGTGATCACTTCACCAGCATCATGCGTGCGGTGCTCACGCCGACACGCGTGCGCAGCACGGCGAAATAGAGGCCGCTGGGCAGGGCGCTGCCGTCGAAGCTGACCACACGGCTGCCGGCTTCGATCGTCCCGCGCAGAAGCATCGCAACCTCCACTCCGCGCGCATCCGTCACCACCAGTGTTCCTTCGCCCGTCTCCGGCACGGTGATGAATATTCCCGTGAGTGGGTTGAAGGGGTTGGGGGAGATCCGGATCGTCTGGGCCGTGTTGGGACGGACAAAGCGCCTGCCTCCCTCCTCACAGATGCCGGTGATGAGAAGCGAACCATCGGTGGTGCCGGTCGCGGCCCGTCCGTGTGTCCATTGCCACGTGTCCCAGTGCAGGGCGGTCCTGTCCGTGTCGCCCAGCAGGACGAGGCAGGACAGATCGGCCAGCATGCCCTCAGCAGGCGTGCTGGATTGCCGCACATCGAGATGCACGAGGAGGTCGTCGCCCGAGCGCGTGACGGTGAAGCTGGCGCTGTCGCCTGTCGCATGCACCGCGAGCGGATGCAGCAGCGCTGCGCGCGCCCGCACCGTGGCCGTGAAGGATCGCACCCCGGCGGCGGCGAGGTTCCGTGCCGACTGAAGCTGTACCGGAATCGTGATGACGTCTCCCACACGGGCTGTCAGCGTGGGGAGCACCACCGTGGCCGCGGCCGACACCGAGTTGCCCCGGAGGGCGACGCGCAAGGTCTCGGGGCACGGTCGGTCGATGATGATCACCAGCGTCGAGTGAAGCGTGTCGTCGGTGGCGGGGGACCAGGTCACGTTCACCGGAACGCTGGTCCCGGGTGCCATCGATAGCGGGGTGCCTCCAGGCAGCGTCACTGCCACGCCCGACACGGGCGGTTCGACGCGCAACGACGCGATGCGCAGTGCATCGGCGAGGGGATTGGTGATGGTGACCGAATCCCGGCCCGTGGTTCCCGATCCCAGGGACCCGAAGTCGATTGTTGCTGCGCTGATCTGCGGCGCTGAGGGCTGCAGCACGTCCGTGAACTGGACGGACTGCGTGGAGGGGCAGGGCCGCGAACGGAGGATCGCAGTCGACACGCCTCCGGATGTCGGAGTCTCGAGCACGACCTCCAGATCCGTTGAGTCGCCCGCCTGCAGCGAGAGTGTCCGTGCGGGATCCGCGAGGCGCATGCCTGCGATGAAGCCGGTGGTGTCGATGCCGATGTCGATGCCGACGGTGCCGGTGTTCCGCACCCTCACGCTGTGTCGTGCGGGGAGCTCGCAGCGGTACCAGCGCTCGCTGGTGGTTGGAGGTGACAGGTTGAAACCAATGGAGTCCTTGCGTCCCGACAACGCGAGCGTGAGCCTCGGGTCGCTCTGGGCGTTGCTCGTGACGATCGCGGTGGCGACATGTGTGCCGATGTGGCCCGGTGTGAAGCGCAGATGGAGCTCACGCGAAACACCTGGATTCAGCTGGATCGGAAAGGCCGGCGCGGGGGGCACCCAGGAGAAGCTCGCACTGTCGGCGCCACTGAAGTGGATCGCGGAGATCGCGAGCAGTTCCCCGCCACCATTGGTGATGGTCAACGTCGTGTCACAGAAGCGGTCATCCGGGCACAGCAACCGCGGGAAGGGGGAGAGCGTGGTGTTGATCTCCGGTTTGCGGGATGATGAGCCGGTCAGTGCGATGTCCACGGTGTCAATGCATGGAGCAACCGAGATCAGACGCAGCATGGCAGATGCCGGACCCTCTGCTCCTGGATGGAAGGCGAGGGCGAATTCGATGCTGTCCCTGGCCTGGAGCAGCAGGGAGAAATCCGTCGGATAGAGCAGGCTGAAACCGGCGGCCGAGAAGGAGTAACGGTTGATGATCATCAGGCTGTTCGTCGGATTGCGGACCATCAGCTTCTGATACGAGGTATCGCCCACCGAGGTCGGGCCGAAATCGATCGCCGTGCGTGACACAGCCGGGCGTGTCGACTGATACATGCCGCTGACTTCGACGTCGGCGTGGAGGTCGCAGGGCCAGGCGTGCCAGGTGATGTTGCCGTGAAACGGGCCGAACACCGTGGGGCTGACCGTGACGGTCACTGTATCGCGCTGTCCGGGGGCGATCATGCGAATCGGCGGTCGCTGGAGCTGGAGAAGTGCCGGATCAGATACCACCACGGTGTCGATGCGCACCGGCACCGTGCCGGTGTTGAGGATGATCGCCTTGTGCGTCACGGGAATCGTGCAATGATACAACTCGGCGGTGACGACGGTGTCCGGCGCGGGAGTGATTGATGCCAGTTGACGCATGCCCTCGATCGGGATGTCGAGCGCCGGGAATGCCGTGGAGTTGGTTGTGAAGTGCAGCGTCGCCTGATGAGGCCCAAGCTGTGGGGTGAGGAAGCGAACGCTGAAGGTGATGGAATCCCCCGGCTGCAGGATCACCGGCAGCGGCGGCGGCACGCCCCAGCTGAATCCAGGCGATCCGTTCAGCGCGACGGAATCGAGGCCGACGGGCTGGTTGCCGACATTGGTGATGGAAAAGGTCTGGACGGAACTGTCGGAGACGCAGACCAGCGTGTCGAATGGTGATGTCCGCGCCTGGAGTGAGGACAGGGTGGCCACAATGCTCCACAGGCTGTCGCTCTGGTCCGCAAGGGGCATCGCGAAACCCCAGAGGCGCACCGACTTGTCCTTCCCGCCTGAGGCGATGAGCGTGGCGCCGGGGGAGTAGGATGTTGCCGCCACCTCGTCGGTGTGACCGGTCAACGTGTACAGCGTGTTGCCTCCGCGCACATCCCACACGCGCAGTGTCTTGTCGCTTGACGCGGAGAGTGCCTGGAGACCGTACTGCGACAGCACCAGCGAGCGCACTGCGCCGGAGTGGCCGAGGAGGGTCTTGTCCGTGGCCCAGGTGCGTGTGTCCCAGCACAGGATCGTCTGATCGTCGCCACCGGAGACGAGGTGACCGCCGTCACTGCTCACCGCAAGGGCGCGGACGTTGCCTGTGTGGCCGTCCAGGTAGCGGAGGAAGCCGCCATCCGAAAAGCGCAGCAGGGCGACGCGCTTCGCTGTCGCTGTCGCGATCCATGCGTCGTGGGGCGCGATGATCATGGCTGCATCCTGTGACGAATACCCCGCCTGCCGCCAGATGCGGCTCCAGTCCGACACGCGGATGAGATCGACGGCATTCTCATCGGCGATCGCAAGGTGCCGGCCATCGTCCGAGAACGCACAGGCATGGACGCGCTGGGCCGAGGTGGCGATGGTGCGCGTGAGCGCCCCGGTGGCGGTCTCCCACACACGCACGAAGCCATCGTTGCCTCCCGTGGCCAGCATCGTGGCATCGGGCGAAAACGCGAGCGCCCGCGTCCCACCGGCATGCCCGGTCAGTGTCGCAATGGGCGCGCCGGTGCGCGGCACGGTGATTTTCACCCGGCCATCGGCAAGGGCCACCGCCATCATCGCGCCATCGGGTGTGAGGACGAGATTCTGGACCGCCGAACTCTGGGCTGGGACGAGGGCGGCATCGAGCGGCTGCAATCGCTCGGTCCGCGTGTACGCCATGGCGAGGCAGGTGGTGCTTGGTGTGGAGGGCACATACCAGTTGTGCGCGAAGTTGTACCCATACTGCGTGATGCTCATCCATGTGTCGCCGGAATTTGTGGAGTAGTCCAGAAGCACCGGGTGGAAGCCGGGTGGGCATGTCCATTTCACAAAGTAGAGCGATCCGGTGAAGAGCTTCTCACCGCCATTGGGCTGGATGATGCGAATGGGAGTGGGGTCCCACATGCCGCCGGCAAGCATGGGCATCCGCGTGCACGACGCCGTCGTGACAATGGTGAGTTCGGAGGCCGTGCGACCTGTCCCCACCGGGGCAAACTCCACCCTGATGGTGCGCGATTCACCCGCCTTCAGCGGGAAGGGCGGTGCGGATCCCCCGTAATCCACCACACGGAACACGCTGAGCATCGGTGTGATGGACTGCACCACCATGTCCCCGTTTGTCGCGGTGATCACGATGTCCCGTTGCGAGGGGTTGCCCGGCGTCACCAGCCCGAAATCGACAAGGGCACGGTTGATGATCAGTGTGGAGATGAGGTTTGCGGGAACGGTGAAGCTCTTCGATCTGGTCGCCGTTCCATTGTTCTTGCGCACGGTGAGTGTCAGATCACGTGCCTCGTCGCATCCCGACGTGGTGTAGACGAGCTCGCATGGAGGATACACGATGATCTGCTCGCGGATGATGCTGAAGATGAGATCGGACTGCGCCTCGCTGGTCACATCCTCGTACCACTGCCCGCCCGTCTGGGTGGCGATGCGGCGCAGGGAATAGTTCAACGTGTTTGCTGACATCGTCAGCGTGTAGATCTTGATCCCGGCGGCCTTGGCGGCGCTGATGATGGTCGCCTCGCCTGAGGAGGAGATGCTCTGAAAGGCATCGGTGATGAAGATGATGTAGCGCAATCCCTCGGCGTTCTTCGTGAAATCAATGGCACCAGTGGTGGGATCCATGAAGGCGCCGTAGAAGTCCGTGCCTCCGCCTGTGGCGGCGATGGACGCGAGGGTCGACTGTATGGCGGCGGTGTCTGTGGAGTGTGCGAGGCGGATGGCTGAGTTGTCGTCGAAGGCGGTGATGCCAACGCGTCCGGGAGGGATCTGCAATGAGCGTACAAGGGATTGCGCCGATTTCTTTGCGTACACCAGCCGGTTCGCGATGGACATGGAGTAGCTGATGTCCATCGTGATGGTGACCGATTGCAGCGGGGTGATCGGGGCAGGGCAGGAGACCGACTTCACCGGACGCGTGATGCCATTCTCCACCACGGTGAAGTCCGTGGGTTGAAAGGAGAGGATGCGCTTGGCGGCGTTGTCGGTCGCTGTGAACAGGACGCGGACATCCTGATAGGCGGAAGGATCGACGCTGTTGATCGTGAGGTTCACCTGGGCTGCGGCGATGCAGGGGGCGAGCAGGAGGAGGCTGAGGAATGCGCGCTTCATGGGGTGATCAGATGCTGGTGATGGGTGTCGTGACCTGGGTGTTCGTGGTGGTGGGTGAAGCGTCACCGCTCAATGATGATGACCACAGTGCGGCAGAAGTTGCGGCCCTCGGGGATGTCGTTGTCGTAGAGGAGATGATCGCTTCCGATGGCCTCCACATGCACTGTCACATCGCGGGGCAGCGTGCCCAGGGCTGCCTGCACAGCGTCGCAGCGTTCACGCGCGAGGCGCCGGTTGAGCTCGGGATCGCCCGTCCTGTCGGCATACCCACGAATGGTGATGTCCGCACCGGGTTCGATGGCCGATTTCACGAGGCCGATGATGCGGCTGTTCTCCGCACCCAGGGCCGACTTGTTGAACTCGAACAGGATGAGGTTGAAGCGGTCGATGCGGCGGTCGCCTGCGCGCTCGAATTCCTGCATGGTCCGCGTCTCGCGTTCCACACGGAAGCCAGCCTGCGCGGAACGCATCTGTCCCACCTTGTCGGTGATGTGCAACGTGGCGACCACATCGCTGCCGGCCTGCGGGGCGGTGAGTGAATCCAATGCCCATCGCAGATCACCTGGAAGCGATCCCTCACCCGATCGTGTGAACAGTGCGCGTTCACCCTGCCGCGCTTCGAGCGACCATGCCCGCAGGCCGCTCTCAGCAACCACCTGCGGAATGAAATCGACGGAGCAGTAGGCCACCGTCTGATACCCGTCCTGCTTGAGGATCGGAGCAAGAAGCGTGGGCGAGTCCGAGGAGATCTCCACGCGCCGCGCCTCCTCCTGCCCCTCCAGAAGCGTGGGATCGGGTGCCTCCTTCGGAAGGTTGCGCGTCCGGATGGTGATGCGCCTCGAAGCGATGCCCCAGGTGTCGACAAGATAGTCGCGCACGGCCTCCGCACGGCGCCGCGAGAGGGCGGTGTTGTTCTTCTCGGTGCCCTGCATGTTGTTGCACCCGGTGAGGGTGATCGTCGCCGCCTCGTCGAGGCGCATGCGCTCCCCGACGATGTTGAGCAGGTTGCCATAGTAGGTGAGCGTGTTGCCGGGAAGGGCGGCGCTGTTGAAGCTGCGCGTGTCGTTCCCGCTGATGGGGCGCTGCGATGTGGCGGCGAGCTGTGCATCGTCCTGCCGGAAAAAGACATAGGGCAGCATGGGGAACAGCTCACGGCGGATGGTGTTTTCCACAAGGATCTTTGGCGCGGGAAGCGGGCTGTTGTCGGCAGCGAGAGCGCGCACCTTCAGTGACGCATCAATCGCAGGCAGGGGTGGCGGAGGTGGTGGTGGCGGCGGGGGAGCGGGAGTGGGCAGGCGGTAGAGCACGCCGGCTCCGAGGTACAGCATGCCCGGCAGCCAGCTCACGCCGCCGGAGAGTGAGGTGATCCCCGCCTGGAATCCGGCAAGCGGCATCACCGACCACGACGGTGACAGCGCCACCTCGTACGCCATGCCCGCGTTGAAACTCACCGCGATTCCCGCGCCATCAGGCACGGCGCCGGATTCGGTGTTGCGTGTCCGCCGGCCGTTGCTGAACACATGGTCGTCGGGTTGCAGCAATGTTTCGCTCTGCGTGAAGTCGTTGGCGAGGAAGATGCCGATGGAGGACCCGGTGAACACGGAAAGGGGCAGGTTGTCGAACAAACGAAAACGCAGCGTGGGACGGAGGTCCAGGAGTTGCGTGGAGGAAGCGATGCGGTACTCCACGCGTGCCTGTTCGATGCCGCGCGGTGTGGTGACGGGACCGATGTCCTGCTCCTTCGTCAGCGTGGCGGAGATGTCGGAGTACACCAGCTCGATCCCGAGGTCCCATGCTTCGCCGAGAGTGAGCATCATGGCGGGACCAATGAAGAACCCCGTGCCGCGGCCATTGTCAAAGCCGTTGCAACAGGAGGGAATGCCTGGCAGCCCGGTGAACCCTGCGCGATGCATGTTCAGGTTCAGACCACCGACGACCCCCACCTGGGGGCGCGCTGTCGGTGCCTCCTTCTGCTGGCCGGAAGCCGACGAGATGAGGATGGTGGAACAGCACGCTGCAAGAATCAGCAGATGCACCTGGCGCATGATGCCTTGCCGGTGGAGACGCGGGGAATGGGTGATGGAGATCATCGCGATGGAGTTTGGTGTGAAGCGCGGTTTGGGAGGCGGGTGTGCGAGGCGAAAATTCCACGCGAAAGATACACGAATTTTCTCCTGAATTCATGAATTACGCCGGAAAAAGTGCCTTCTCTCATGCACCATGTCTCCCCGCCATTCATTGTGAGGATGGAACCGTATGTCGGTTCGTGAAAATGAAAGAAACACCCTCTCCGAAAACATGACATCGTCTATGCATATGAAGTAACACCGCGGGGATGTAAATTGTCCTCTCGAAAATCGGACCATCATCACGGAGTACTTCATACATGAAATTGACACGCCTGTTTTCGCTCTCCCTCATCCTCCTCATGTGCCCTTTCGCCGGGTTGCATGCCCAGACCCCGGAGGGGGGGGATGCCTTCACCACGGGGACGGTGAACCTCCCGACCGAGAGTGTGACCTCGGACTATGAACGGCTGATCAGGGATGCGCAGCAGCGTGGCAACGTGTCGCCCCGGTTCGCCGAGTTTCGCAGCGTCCATGGAGCATGGAACGCCTTCTGGGATGAATGGACAGGCACCCCATACCGGCTCTTTGGTGAGGGCATTGCCACGGGCGAATCCGTCACGGAGGACAACGTGGAACGCATCTCCCGCAGGGTCATCGCCGAATGCCGCAGCCTCCTGGGCTGCCCCGACGACCAGATCGCCTTCGTGAGTGCCAATGAATATGACGGAAAGTGGAATGTCCTCTTCACGCAGCGCTACAAGGGGCTTCCCGTGCTGTTCTCCGATGTCATCGTCCGCCTGACCTCAGAGGGGCGCGTGCCGATGCTCGGCTCGGAATACTACAGCGACATCACTGTCAGCACCACACCGTCGATGACCCGGACGGATGCGCAGGCGGCTGCACTCAAGGGACTCGATCTCACGAATGTTGCGCCGCTCGAATTCGAGCACCAGGGGCTCTGCATCCTGCCAGTGCGCAGCCTCGCCGGAGTCTCCTTTCACCTCGCCTGGCAGATGGTTGTTTCCGTGGACCCGACGCATATCTGGAACACCTGGGTGGATGCCCATTCCGGCAGGGTGCTGTGGAGATGGAACCAGGTGCGCGACGGCATCGATGGCACCGTGACTGGCAGCGTGCGTGTCAGCTCGGTTCAGGATGCGCCGACCACCAATCTCATGCCGGATCTGACAGTGAAGGTCAATGGCAACTCCGTGACGACGGATGCAGCAGGCTATTTCTCGACCACATACTCCGGAACCGTGACGGCATCGCTCACCGGCCCCTATGTGAAGGTCATGCGACAGAACGGCACCAATGCCAGCATCACCATGACGGTCCCGAGCGGTGGAACGGCACTCATCAACTGGACGAACAGCAACAGCCTCGCAGAGGAACGTTCGGCCTTTTATCACGTCGCCCGCGCGCACCGGTACATCAAGACGCTCGACAATGGCTGCACCGCCATGGACTACCAGGTTCAGGCGAAGGTGAATGTCACCGGCGTCTGCAACGCCTTCTGGGATGGCACAAACCTCAACTTCTACCAATCCGGCACGGTGAGCGGCTCGGGCACCTGCCCGAACATGGCGGAACTGCCGGATGTGATCTTCCACGAATATGGGCACGGCATCAATGACAAATTTTACAAACAGCTGGGAAAGACGTCCGGCATGACCAATACGGCCCTGCATGAGGGGCTCGCCGACGCGAACTCGGCAATGATCCTGGATCGCTCGCAGATGGGCGTGGGCTTCTGGGGTGCGGGCACCATTCTCCGTGACAACAACAACACCCGGAAGTACCCGGACGACATCACCGGGGAATCGCACAACGACGGGGAGATCCTCGCCGGGGCGATATGGGAGATGCGCAAGTCGCTTCCCCTGTCGGTGTGCGAGCACCTTGTGCACTATGCCAAACGCGGACTCCCGGATGATTCAAACACGGGCAAGGCCTATGTGAAGTACTTCATCGAGGTGCTCGAAGCCGACGACAACGACGGCAACCTTGCCAACGGCACCCCCAACTCCGCTCAGATCGTCCCCGCCTTCGCCCTCCATGGCATCCCGTCCGGCATGTTCACGATCACCCACACGGCGGTGGATGCCGCAGCCGCGGGAGCCGCGATTCCATTGACCGCGACGGTTGTTTCACCCATGGCACCGCTCGCCACGAGCCTGGTCCGCATCCACCACCGTACCGGAGCCACTGGCACGTGGTACACGACGGACATGTCCAAGGTGTCTGGAACCGTCACTGCCACCTCCAACTGGAGCGGATCCATTCCCGGCCAGCAGGCCGGGCAGATCATCGATTACTACATCGAGGTCACCGAGTCCTTCGGAAGCTCGATCACGTATCCCTCGCGTGGTGCCGCTGCGCCGTTCCGCATCCTCGTCGGTTTCACAACCCACATCCTGTACAACTTCGAGACGGCGGCAGGCTGGGCGGCCGATCAGGGTGACGATGCATCAACCGGCAAATGGATCAACGCAACACCCATCGGTTCCTATGTCAGCACCGCACCGGTGCAGACCAATGCCGATCATTCCGCCACCGGGACAAAATGCTGGGTGACGGCCAACGCCACAGCAGGCGCCGATCCGGGGACCGCCGACGTGGACGACGGGACCACCACGCTCAACTCACCGGTGTTCTCGCTCGCCGGCCTCAACGAACCGGTCATCCGCTACTACGCCTGGTATACGAACAACATGGGTGCATCGCCTTCCACGGACTACTTCATCGTGCAGATCTCCAACGATGGCGGGGGATCATGGACCGACATTTACAATTCCATGGAGAGCTTCACCGAATGGCGCGGTTTCATCGTGCCCGTCTCCACCTTCGTGACGCCGACGGCCACCATGCGCCTGCGCTTCATCGCCTCCGATGCCGACCCCCAGTCGCTTGTCGAAGCCGCCGTGGACGACGTGGAGATCCTCTACGCGCAGAGTCTTCCGGTCGAACTGTCGAGCCTGTCGGCTTCACGCACCGGGCGTGAGGTGAGTGTGTCATGGACCACGGAGTCGGAGGTGAACAACGCCGGATTCGATGTGGAGTACCGCATCGACGGAACCGGGGATTGGCAGCGCGCGGGCTTCGTTCCGGGGCATGCCACGACCACCGAACGCAGCCACTATCATTTCACCTTCGGGGAAGCTGGCGGGCTGGCACTGCAGATCCGTCTGAAGCAGATGGACATCGACGGCAGCATCACCCACTCGCCGGTGGTGCTGGTCCAGGCGATGGCACGGCGGTTTGAGCTGACTGGAAACCACCCGAATCCGTTCAGCGGAACGACAACAGTTGAATTCACACTTCCCAGTGAGGGCTCCGTGCGTATCCACGTCCGCAATGTGCTGGGGCAGACTGTGTTGGTGCGGGAGAGCGCCCACATGGAGACCGGCGTTCACGCCATACCACTCGACCTCCATGGCCTGCCATCAGGGATGTACACCTGCGAGGTGGAGGCGCTGGGAACGCGCGCCTTCCACACCATGACTCTGCGCTGAACCCTTTCGCAGGGATCGCTCATCACATGCATTGTCCGGCATCACAGGCCCCGCTCGCTGCGGGGCCTTTTTGAGCCGGGCCATCCACTCCAGGAGAAGCGACGATCATGAACGATGCCCCATTTCTTGCCGTTGCCGCCCTTGCCGCCTACCTCATCGGATCCATCCCGACGGCATGGCTCCTGGTCCGCCGGGCCATGGGCCGGGATCTCCGCGAGGAGGGAAGCGGGAACATTGGCGCGCTGAATGCCTTTGAGGTGTCGCGATCCCGAAAGGTCGGCATTACCGTGCTCCTCATCGATCTTGTCAAGGGCGCCGTTCCCATGCTTCTGGTTGGCTGGGTGGTGCCGGATCACGCGATGGTTGCAGGCACCGCCTACATCGCCCTCGTGGCGGGCCACAACTTTTCCCCATGGATCGGATTCCGGGGCGGGCGTGGTCTCGCACCAGCGGCGGGGGCTTCACTCGTCTTCAATCCCCATCTGCTCATCATGTGGGCGCTCATGTGGGTCGTGACCTTTGTCCCACGCCGGCGCGTGCATGATGGGAATCTGGGCGCGACACTGCTCGCACCGGTCCTCCTAGCAGGCCTTGCCTGGCGCGGATGGGGGATCACCGGACTCGCCGTTCCCACATTTCTCGATGCAGGGGTCGGGGCTCTCGTCTGTCTCCTCATCCTCATCGCCCATCGGAATGTGATCGCGGACATGTTCCGGCGTGCCTAGTTTGGCAATTTTCCGCAATTCCACTACCTTCCACACCATGCTCCACAGCCCGCAGAGACCCATGCACCGCACCCGACTCCACCGCACCATCCTCCTGGCAACACTCCTGTTTCTGTCAGCCACCAGCTTCATCCGTGCCGAGGACGCCGCCACATGGTCGGCCAAAACGGCCAAGTCGACCTACAAGAAGGGGGAACCGGTCACCATCCTGCTCTCCGCGAAGCTGACACCGGGCTGGCACATCTATTCGGTCACCCCCATGGCTGATGGCCCGGTTGCCACAACCATTCGTTTCGGGAAGGGGGCAGTCCTTGCCGTTGCCGGGAGGATTCGTCAGCCAAAACCCGTGTCGAAATACGACGCGAATTTCGGTGTCAACACCGAGTACTTCGAGAAGG
>CAYUYM010000095.1:0-13109 GCA_964449305.1 uncultured Chromatiales bacterium
AGTTGCGCGTGCGCCGTCGACAGGAATGCGACGAGCAGTATCATTGTAAGAAATCCCCGTTGCATGCGTTCTCCTTGGAAAATGGTGTGGATTGGATGGGAATGAACTGTCCGGTGGTGTACAGGTTCATGATTCTGAAATCCCTTCGCCCCACCCGGCCGGGTGACGCGTCCTGGTGATGGAGTGTTCCGGGGCGTCCCGTCAATCGTCCTGCGACGTTCGGGGGCACTGGAGCCAATTCCAGGGATCGGGCTTTTTGCGGGGAGGCGTGTCCACTACCGGGGATGAGAAATCACATGGCGGTGAGCACGTGTCGAGACAGGGAAAGTCCTTGCTGCGACTGATGGAGAAACTCGTGGTCGGCTGGATCAGATGATCCTTGACGCGGGGAGAACCAGAAATGCTGCGCTGAAACCAACGGTTGCTTGCATCGGATTTCCATGGGGGAAATCGCGGATCAAGGATACTTCAGCAATTCCAATAAATCAAGATCCATCTTACATTTTTGTAATGCGAGACATAAGATCAACATTACAAAACCGTCAGTCGTTCCCCGGCAATCACCTGAAATTTTTTTCGCATGTTCAGAAGGGATTCGCTATGTTTGGTCTCCCGACGTGGATCAGTTGCACATTCTTCCATTCCCTCTGAGGTTCATCCATGAGAACGCAGTCCGCCCGTCCCACGTGGACGCTGTCCCTCGTCATCGCATCCGCTCTTCTTCTCTCCATCGGCCATGCCGGCACGTTGACGAATTTCTCCTGGTCCGCGACAAGCAATGTCGCCGGGGCGCAGGACGTCACCTACACCTTCTCCTTCACCACGGCGACGCAATTGAACTACGCCGATTCGAACTCCGTCCTCTACGCCGTTCAGCCACTGCTGAATGGCTGGAAGACGCTTGATGTGATCAGAACCGCCATTGTCGTCACGGTGAATGGCACACCGGCCACAGTGTGGCAGTCCTTCACCAATGTCGGCAGATCGATCAACATCCGGCTTTCCTCGCCCAGCATCGTGCCTGCGGGATCGAACATCGTGATTGTCATCCCCCATGTGAACAACGCGGACACACCGGGGACCTACCCCTGGCAGTTCGTCCAGACGTCCCTGACCAACGGCACGGCGATCGACTCTCCTGTGTCCGTGAACCCGATCGTCCTCGTGGGCCCCGGCCCGCCGAAAGTCACCACCTCGCCGATCGTCGTGACATCCAATTTCACCGCCACCGCGGGTGGCGTGGTGACCAGCGACAGTGGGCGCACAGTGACGGCCCGCGGTGTGTGCTACAACACTGCAGGCTCCCCCTACATCGCCGACCCCCACACCACGGACAGTTCGGGCATGGGTGCCTTCTCAAGTCCGCTGACCGGTCTGACTCCGGGGCGGACGTATCATGTGCGGGCGTATGCCACCAACAACCAGGGGACGTCCTATGGTGAGGAGCTGACCTTTGTCCCCCTTCTTTATTGCACGCCACCAACCTCCACCAATCCCTGCAGCAGCATCTGGATCGCGGAGGTGGCGGCTGCGTTTGTCGCTGGCGCCTTCAGCAATGGCACCGGCTGCACACCGACGTCCTATGCTGATTATCATGAGACGTTCGTGATATCTCAGTATCAGGGTGCAACACAGATCCTCTACTTCACCTGTGGCAGTCAGGCAATGAACGTCTTCGCCTGGGTGGACTACGACGACAACGGAGAATTCGATGCAGATGAGCAGGTGCTCACGAAGCGGTGGATCGGTCCGGGATTGACCGACACGACAGCCTTCCACATTCCCAGCGACGCCCCTCTGGGTGCGCACCGCATGCGCATCCGTGGTGAACACACCGCATCGGACGATCCGCTCACTGCCTGCGCCGTCCTGACGCACGGTGAGACCGAGGATTACACCCTGGAGGTGCTGCAGGGTGCCCCGGCAGCCCCGACGGCCATTGATGCATCACGCCAGACACTGTGTCCCGGCGACTCGACCACGCTCACGGCCCAGGGTGCTGTCGGCACGGTTCACTGGTACACCGGTGGCTGCGGCTCGACGCTCGTGTTCACGGGCCCAACCTTCACCGTATCCCCCTCGGGCACCACCACCTACTTCGCCCGCAACAACGACAACGGGTTCGACAGCGACAGTTGTGCCTCCATCACCATCAACGTCCGCGGCGCGTTCGATGCAGGAACCATCGCGACCACGGGGCAGCTCCTGTGCGCCGGAGCGGATCCGGATTCCATCACCAGCAGCACGAATGCCTCGGGTGGTGATGGAGCCATCACCTACCGCTGGCAGTCCAGCACGGATGCCACCTTCACCTCACCCACCACCGAACCCGGCAGCAACACACCGGGGTTCAATCCCGCCATCCTGCCGGGAACGCGGTGGTTCCGCCGGCAGGCGCACGATGATTCCTGCCACACCGCATGGGCGACCTCCACGGGCACGTGGAAGGTCACCGTCCTTCCCGAGGCACAGGTCAACGAACCATCCGACACGGTGGTGTGCAACGACGACCACGTTTCTGGCATCCCCTTCAGCACCACGAATGTGGTGGGCACCACCAGCTACACATGGACCAACAGCGACACCGCCATCGGACTCGCCTGGAGCGGATCGGGCGACCTGCCCTTCTTCGTTGCACGGAACTGGAGAAACGCCCCCCGCACGGCAACCATCGTCGTGACCCCGACACTCACCGAGGACACCACGAGCTGCATCGGACCATCGGAATCCTTCACCATCACCGTCAACCCGGAGGCCCAGGTGGACACGCTTCCGGATCTGACGTTCTGCCCCGGACAGTTCACCAACGTGATCGCCTTCTCGACGGAGAACACCGGCGGGATCACCTCCTACACCTGGACAAACTCCGACACCACCATCGGCCTCGCAGCAACAGGGGGCTTCGCCATCCCGATCTTCACGGCAACCAACAATGGCAGTGCACCGGTGACGGCGACCATCGAGGTCACGCCGACGTTCACGAACCTGGGGGTCAGTTGTCCAGGCCCATCGACGAGCTTCACGATCACGGTGAATCCCCAGCCCGGCGCCACCATCAGCGGCACCGACACCGTGTGTCTCGGCGCCGCCTCGCCGGCCATCATCTTCACCGGCGCGAACGGCGTCCCACCCTACACCTTTGGCTACACACTGAATGGCGCACCGGTGGAGTACATCACCACGCTGGTCGGCGACACGGTGAGCCTGCTGCTCGACACTGGCACCGCCGGAACGACCACCTGCACACTTGTCTCCGTTGCAGACACCAACGGCTGCACGCAGCCGCAGAGCGGATCGGCCACCGTCACGGTGCGCGAGGGCATCATGGGCTACATGGCGGGGACCACGCACGTGTGCCAGAACGCTGATGCACCGCTGATCCAATTCACGGGCGAAGGTGGCACGGCACCGTACACCTTCACCTACTCCATCAACGGTGGAACACCTGCATCGATCACCACCAGCGTGGGTGACACGGTGTCCGTCCCGCAGCCCACCACCTCGGCGGATGAGTTCGACTGGTCCCTCATGCTCGTGGAGGATGCCAACGGTTGCACGAAGGATCTCTCGGGCATGGTGCTGATCACGGTCGACGCAGCCACGGACGGTGGTGCGGCCGTCCCTGATCAATCCATCTGCACCGGAACGACACCGTCGGACCTGTCGATCGATGGTCGCGTGGGTGATGTGGTGAAATGGCAGTGGTCGGCGGATGCGTCGTTCACCTCGCCAACAGACATTGCCGACACGGCATCGACGCTGACGGGCGCATCCATGGGGCCGATCACGGCTCCGCGGTGGTTCCGGGCGATTGTGAAGAACGGCGAGTGCGGCGAGGAGGCATCGGTGGCGGCGAAGGTGTCTGTGACCTCCTGTGCGGCCAATGGCTCAGTGCGCTACGTCAACCCGCAGAACACGGGGATGAACGGCATCACGGTGAAGCTGTACGCCGGAGCCACGGCCACGGGCATGCCCATCGGCATATCCACCACAAACAGCCAGGGAGGATACAGCTTCGGAACGATGGCACCTGGCACCTACACCATCCGGCTGGAATCGGCGGGCGGCGGCGGGTGGCTCACCTGGGGTGGCGTGAACTCCGCGGACTACCTTGCCGTGCAGCGGCACGTGGGCGGTTCCATCCTGCTTCCTTCAACACCGGCCATCGTGCGCCTTGCCGCGGACGTGAAGGCCCCGACCTGGCCGGCAGGCGCTCCGACGATCAATGCCGCGGACGTCTCCGCCATACGCTCGGCCTATCTCTCCAACAGCCCCGCAGGCTTCGACGTGGCACGCTGGATCTTCACCCGCGGAAACACGCCGGGTGTGCCGGGCACGCTTCCCACACCGGCCAATCAGGCCTCGGACTTCACCTTCACGGTGACCGGCAGCCCGCTCGATCTCAACTTCTCCGGGCTCTGCGCCGCGGATGTGAACGGATCCTACATCCCCCCCAGCGGCATCAAGAAGTCGGGAGAGCAGCTCCTCGTGACGCTGGGCCGCGACGGCACGGCATCATTGCGGGAGGGCGGACGCACGGAGGTTGCAGTGCGCATGCGTGACGCGGCCACCGTGGGCGCAGTGACGCTGCTCTTCATGCAGAACGACGCGCTGCGTGTGACGGCTGCCCGCATGGCAGACGGATCAGCACCGGACCTCGTCAGCCGCGACGGTGTGACGGCCCTGTACTGGTCGTCCCTCGACGCGCTCCATCTGCACGCGGGCGACCCCGTTCTGTGGCTGACCGTTGAAGCCGGCCCAGGCTACGACGGCCGCGACACGCAGCTCGAACTCGCGGATGCGATTGAGAACGAGGTGGCGGATGCCGACGGTCGTCCGATCGTCGGGACGCACATGCAGGTTGCGGCACTCCGCGCCGATGCACCAGCCTCCGCGCTCACCGTGTTTCCAAACCCCGTCACCACCACCGCAACCGTGCAGTTCATGGTGACCACCTCCGGCCCCGTGCGCCTGGCACTCCACGACGCCACGGGCCGTGAAGTGCGGGTGGTGGTGGCCGATGATCGCGATGGCGGCGTCCACACGGCGGCGCTCGAGACGGCCGATCTGCCGGCGGGGCTCTACCTGCTGCGCATGACCTCCATGGACGGCACGTCGGTACGGACACAACGGCAGCCGCTGATGATCATCCGATAGCAGTGCAGCGTGGACAGTGGACGGCAGCCGGACGCCGTCCACTGTCCACCGGTCAATCGTTTCGTTCCCCGTTGCCACCGGCAGTCACAATTTTCCGTTCACCCAGGCGCCACCCCGACACATGCCTCGAATCCCTGTGTCGGGGCTTCGTGCTACCCGGCGCCAGCCGAATCGTCACTCATCCCTCCCGAATCCAACGGATCACCTTCCCCCGGAGATGGCGAGTGTGAGTTGATCCACCACCTCGTTGACAATCTCCACCTCCTCGATGGAAAACGACCGGGGGAAGTCCCAGGAGGCGATGAGCAATCCATAGAGGATGGACGGGGACTTCAGCGGCGCCACGATGGCAGACTGCACGCCGATGTGCATGAGCCGCTGTGTCAATGGATGACGCGGATCCAGCGTCGCGACATCCTCGACAAGCTGCATCCCTTCGTGCAGTTCCTCCGCGATGAGTCCCCGGAGGGATGGAGGGACGGGAACGATCTCGACATCGACCCCCTCCCGCCGGGCATCTGAGACTGCCACATGCGCAAGGTCCTCTGCGATGTCGAACAGTCCGGCTGCGGCGCGGCGGCAGCCAAGCAGCGCGCGCAGGTGCCCGAGCGCATAATGGGTGATGGTTTCGGTGGAGGCCTCGCCGTCGAGCAGAGCCAGATCGATCGACCGGAGCATGGTCAGGCGCTGTGTGGTGCGCTCGAGCGCCCGTTCCACACAACGGCGCCGGGTGATGTCGAGCATCGCGATCATGACATGCGGCACACCACCAATGCGCATGCTGGAGACGGTGGTGAGAACCGTGGCGGTGGTGCCGGAACGGGTCTTCACCGTCTGCTCAACGTTCCGCAGGATGTCGCAATGCCGCAGCCCCTCTTCAAACGAGGACAGGTCGTCCGCATCGATCCCCAGATCCAGCTCGCGGATGGGGATGCCCAGCATGTCATTCCGCGCACGACAGAAGAGCGCTTCGCACGCGGCATTGACCTCAACAACGACAAACCCCGGCATCCGGGCCACCATCGCAGGCATGGCGATCTCGTTGAACAGTTTCGAATACCGCGTCTCTGCATCACGCAGCTCGGCGCTCTGCCGCGCCTGCTGTGTGATGTCGATGAAGCTGATGATGCAGGTGGTCGGGTGTTCCTCCCCACCCTTGGGCATGGGAACAACATTCTTCCAGATCCACGTGGTGCTGCCGTCAGGCTTTACAATGCCCAGGGAGATGCGAAACCGGGCCTTCCCGGTCTGGAACACCAGATTGTGCGGCAGGGCGTCATACGGCAGATCGCTTCCATCAGGATGGATGAGCCTCCACCCGGGATCGAAGGGAAGGACTCCCTTCAGCTGATCCTCCGACAGGCCAAGAATGCGCATGGCTGCCTGGTTCCATGCCTTGATGCCTTCATCACGATGCACGACAACGATGCCTTCGAACATCGACTCCACCACGTTCTGATAGCCGAGATGAGCGTCGCCCACCTGCCCGGACCGCTGTTCACGATGGCGTGAGTGAAGCGAGAGTGTGATTGACGGGGATGCCATGCGTCCTCAAAAAGTTGCGATCATGATACGCCAATGCGGTGCCAAAGTCAATCCGGACGCTCATCGCCGAATACAGCGCGGGCGGTGTCACCACCGCCCGCAGCATTCGTGGACAGGCCCGCTGTCACTTGTTGAGTGTCACCTTGATCATCCTGCTGAATTCGACGCCCGACTCGTGCCCGCGTGTGGTGATGGAGACCATGTACACACCGCTCGACAGTCCGTTGGCAGTGAACGGAATGCGATAGTCCCCCGCCTCCTGCGTGCCCTGCTGAAGCGTGGCAACCGTCTGGCCCTCGAGGTTGGTCATCGTCACGAGCACATCCGACCGCTCGGTGACATCATAGTGAATGGTGGTGGAAGGATTGAAGGGATTGGGCCATGCTTCGAGCATGGTGAACGACGGCGCTTCATCCTTCGGCGTGCCATGGGTCCGCATCCAGTTGACCTTCATGACCACATAGTCGAAGTTGTTGACCGTTCCGTTTCCGTCGGCATCCATGTAGCAGCCCTCGTCGGTGTTCCAGGGGATGCCCGCCTGCCCCTCCCATGCGAAGGTCGACAGGGGGTTGGTCTTCGCATCGGCGCGATAGCGACCCGGACCGCTCAACCATGGGTTGCGAAGGTTCGCATCATAGATGTACTTGTTCAGCGATTTTCTGTCACCATAGTTCACCATCCCATCGTTGTTGACATCGCCAGGCCAGACGACGCAGAACATCGTGCCCGGATAAATGAGCATCACCGAGGTCTCCGGCATGGTCATATCCTTGAGTTGGTTGCAGGAGTTCGGTGCGTTGATGACCGGGACGATGCGATAGAACCCGGGCAGCAGGTTCGATGGGATGCTGATCTGCTGCAAAACGTTGAGATCCTGCCCCGCCTGCTTCTGCGAGACGAAGGTCTGCGTGAATTCCGGAACAGTCTGCGATCCACCGATCCGGTAGAAATTGAGCGTCGTGGTGATGGTCGCCGCCCCCGTGGGATAGCCGACAAAGAGTTTGGCGAACAGCGTGCCGGGGATGTTCGTATAGGTGAGGGGATCCCCGTTCGCGTCGGTGATGGAAATGGAGTGCATGCCGGGGGGCACATAGCATCCCTCGTCATACATCACCACGCCGCTGAACTTGCGGTTGCCCCAGGTGAAGGCAAAGCCTGTCGGTGGGGCGGTCTGTGGCGTGGTTGCCGTCACAAGCGTGAATGCCGTGTTCATGGACAGGTAGGAATCGGCATACGTGAGCGGTGCGGCGCTCGAAAGGTATCGTGGTGTGGCACCACCGCCATTGTAGAACACGATGAAGCCCCACGTCTCACCGGCGTTCATCATGAAATTGAGGTCGATGGGGATTTCCGTATACACCGATGTGCCGGCTGAGGGGATTGTCGCCGTCCCAAGGCAGATCCACTGACCGTCGTTCGCGTAGGTGACGGTGTTTGGATGCGCCCAGATCGCGATGTTGGCCGTGCCGGTGCTGAGGCACATCTTGAAACGGTGCAACTTTGTCGATTTCAGAGCGGTGAGCGTGAAGGCCGGACCGTAATATGATGTCCCCGCGATGGTATTCCCCAATGCCGTTGTGAGGCTGTATGCCCCCTGAGCCTGGACGCCTGGTGTCATGAGTGTCAACATCATCGCAACAGTCAGAACAAGGTACACAAGTCGTTTCATGGCAATCCTCCGTATGGTGATGGTTCGAAGTCAGGAAAATCTATCGGATGAGGGAAGGTGGGGAGCGAGGAATCGGCCTTGGGGCGATGAATCGGGCATTTCCTTCCTCCATTTCTGGGCTGATCGACAAGTCAGGTATGGGGATGAGACGCTCGTGACAATCACCTTTTTCCGATGGTTACATTCAATACAGTAAAAAATTACGGTTTGGTTCCCTTCCATGCAAGCTCAGAGCCGGTTTTCTGTGAATATTTTTCACACGTACCCTTTCAGGTGATGCAGGGTGCCAGCCGCACGATTCGTCGGTGACTGAGGGCGCGAATCAGTATATTCCCGCGTTGGCATGTGTCAACGCAAATCCGGAGTCTGCGATGAAGCCCATGATCCTCCACATGCTTGGAGTTCTCCTCACTGTCTGCGTGATCGGCTGTGATGCATCTGGGAATCGCCACGCTGGCGACCAATCCCACGACGGCCTTGAACGCGCGGATTCCCTCTGTGCGTCGGCCCCCTTGGTGGCTGATTCGCTGTATCGCTGCGTCGTTCGCGATAGCATGCATGCCCGGCCCATCAATCTGGCGCACGCGAGGATCGGCTTGGCAGAGATCGAACGTCAGCGCGGAAACCTGGAAGCATCGGACTCCCTGCTTCACCTCGTCGTCCCCGACACGGGCGCATGGAATGGGACATCTCTCCCATGGCTCCATCTCCTCACGCGTGGCCGCGTGTCACGCGACCTCGGGGACTCGGAGGCCGCCATCCAGGCGCTGAAACGGGGACACGCCCTGGCCGGAGCAGGCAATGACGCAGCCCTCCGCCACACACTGCTCCTCGAACTGTCGCGATTGTACATGCGCCTCGGACGTTTCCCCGATGCCGTTGCCGCACTCACCGCAGAGCTGGCGTGGGAGGAGAAGGCAGGTGATGAACGGCATCAGATCGCGATTCTTGCCGATCTCGCCATGGCGTTGAAGGAGACCTGGGAAGTGGACGAGGCGGTGCGGTACATGACACGCTCACTGGAGATCAGCGCCCGGCTTGGGCTGATCCGCGAACTGGCCTCCGGGCAGAACTACATGGGAAACATCCTTGCCTTCACCGACAAAGATGATTCAGCGCTTGCCTGGTATCAGCGCTCGCTTGCGACGTGGCTGTCGATCGGGGACTCACTCAACATCATCAAGGTGCGCTACGGAATCAGCAATATCATGGTGCGCATGAAGCGCTTTGATGAGGCGGAACAGCAGTTGCGTGAAATCAGCATCTACTGCCTCCGGCACGACATCGCCGATGGAACCGCCTTCTCCCTCAGCGCCCTCGCACATCTCCTCAATGAAACCCACCGCAGCGATGAAGGGCTTGTGGCCATCGACACCGCGATCGCCGTCGCCGAGCGTCACCAGCTCATCATGAATCTGTCCGGCCTGCACAGGATCCGGGGACGCCTGCTCAACGCCCTGGGCAGATCGGCGGAAGGCTACACAGCCACGCTTGCAGCGCAGACACTGGCCGACAGTCTCCTGGGGCTTGAACAGCAGAAGGAAATCGCCCACCTGAGGACGCGCTTCGAAACACAACGCAGGGAAGCGGTGAACGCGGCACTCAGAAAGGACAACGAGATCCAGGCCTCGCGGATCTGGCTGCTTGTCGCCACCCTGATCCTTGGATTCTCCATCTTCATTGGAGTGATGGTCATCTCGCATTTCCGGCAGAAACACCTGAAGCACCAGAGACTGCTCGCCGATGAACGGTCCAAACGCGCCGAACTTGAGCGCAACCTCAAGGAGCAGGAACTCGCTGCCAGTGAGCGGGAGCGCGTCCTGATCTCGCACGAGGTAAAGGAGCGACGAAAGGCGGAGGAGGAGATTCGCAGCAAGAATTCCGAGCTGCAGATCATCAACATGCAGAAGGACATGCTGTTTTCCATCATCTCCCATGATCTTCGAAGCCCCTTTACCGCGCTGCTGGGATACTCGGACCTTCTGGTCGAGGAGCTCCCCTCCATGGATCGTGAGGAACTCCTGAAGTATGCCCATGGTCTTCAATCATCCGTCGCGAACACCCATGGACTCATCGAGAACCTCCTGGGATGGTCCCGATTGGAGCGCGGATCCATCGCCTGCACCCTTGGGCGTCTGGATCTGCACACCACCGCAGAGGATGTGCTCGAATTGGTCCGTCACATGGCGGAAAAGAAGCATCTGGTCGTTTCCAACGACATCCCGCTGGCCACCGTGGTGAAGGCTGATCCGATGATGGTGTCCGCCATTCTCCGCAATCTCCTCACCAACGCCATCAAGTTCAGCCGCAGGGACGGGATCATCACCATCTCGGCAGCCCCATCAGGCGGCGCCTGGTTGGAGGTGCGCGTCTCGGACTCGGGAATTGGCATGCCTGGGTGGATGCTGCATCGGCTCTTTACCATTGATGGCGAAACCTCGCGACCGGGCACCGCCGGTGAATCGAGCACCGGTCTTGGGCTTGTCATCTGCAGGGAATTCGTGGAGATGCACGGCGGCACCATAAGCGTGACGTCCGAGGAGAACGTCGGCACCAGCTTCCGATTCAGCCTCCCGGCACTTCCGGATTGAACCCGGAAAGCGTCATCAGTTGTCCGGATGGATTTCTGCGCAGGGCGAGGTGTGCAGTGGAGGAGTACGATGCGTGAGCACCCTTCACCCTCGCCTTTCGCTCCCCCGCCCGTTCCATGTCATTGCACCACCAAACGACGCACCGAGGTTCGCCCGCTTCCTGTCATCAGCATGTGGTAGACGCCTGGCGTCCAGCCCGCCGTGCTGAATGGCAGAGTGAGGCGGTCGCCGGGGATGCGGGCATTCCACAATGTCACCCGGGTGCGACCGAGCAGATCCACCACACGGATGGCCACGTCCTCGCTGGCATGACCGGTGACGGTGAGCAGGGCCTGATCCGAGACTGGATGCGGTGACACGGCGATGTCCGGTGAGCCGGCGGACGCTTCTGGATCGATGCCTGTTGTCGATCCCAGATGCACCTCCCCAGCGTTGAGGACGTTTCTCTGCGCCAGGTCCGTACCGTGATTGGTCACGAAGGCGATGACGGAGACGTCTTCGGGCTTCATCCCCTGAGGCATCGGCCAGTCGTAGTGTCGGGAATATGCCTGCCCCAACACCGGAGTGGCCGGCAGGACACCCGCTTCACCCCAGTCTCCCGTGACCAGGGCACGCACCACGTGACGATGAACGAATCCCACCACCGGATTCGTCTCGGAATAGTAGGGATGCGTGGGGTAGCTGGCGTTGCCACTGTAATAGTTTGCCTGATCCCAGCCTGTCCCCGTGCCCGTGAGGCGATCCTCTGTGACCACCACATGGAGACGGAAATCGCTGGGGGGCGGAAAATCGACACAGACCACGGAGGCATCGATGGAGATCGTCCCGGTTGTGGCATCATGGCTCGTGGCGAGGAGGACGCGCAGGGGAGCCGGATTGAGCAACTGCTGGGAGACACGGTTCTCCCAGGCGTTGTTGCCGCGGCTGATCGGCACCTTGGTCTGTCCCGGAAACAGCGTCCGATCAATCATGGCCTGCGGAAAGGAGGCCTTGTAGACGGAGTTCAGATTGTCGATCGCGGTCAGCTTCATCATGTCGCTCGTGTGCAGAGCCGCCAGCACCGCGGTCGGGAACTGCCGTTCGATCTCCTGCATGTGCACCGCACCATCCACGCACCAGCCGCACCAGGCTCCCGTCCACTCCTCCACCAGTGGACGACGGGGTGTGGATACGCCCGTGTTCACAAAGATGGTGCGGACCAGCGTGTCGTTGTCCGTGCGGCTGTCGACCACGCTGCCGCCGTTGAGATCGGAGCACCAGAGCTTCATGGTGCTGAATGATCCGGGGTTCTCCGGCACCCAGTCCGTGGTGAAGGGAACGTTCAGCGACTGCCCCGGCGTCAGGGCGATGTCCACCGGTGTCGAGAGCACCGGGCCCCCGTTCACCTGGTAGTTCACCGTGTACGACGACACCACTTCCCCACCGACATTCTTCACCGTGGCCACCACCTGTTTTCCCGTGCCTGCTATGGCGACATCAGGCAGCAGGGCGTTCATGACCGCGAGATCATGTCTTGCATCGGTGAACACGAAGCGCATGCTGACGTCGTCGTCGGCACTCGCCGTCAATTCCGGAAACGGCAGCGATGGACTTCCGTTGAGGAACACGGCGAGGCTGCCATCAGCATTCTCAACCCCGATGGATCCCGCAGTGTAGCGCGCACCGCGCCCGGCGATCTGGATCACTTCGAAGCCTCCCTCCTCCTTGAGGACGACACCGAAGGACAGGCCCGACGCACCGACCGTGCCCCCGAAGGGCAGGACGTTCACCCACATGATGAGGTGCCAGCGGTTGGGCGCCGTACCGAGCGTGATGGTCCGAATCTCATTGGACCACTCCGGCTGATCGCCCGCCAGGCTGTGGTCGTCCCAGAAGGCATATATGGCGTTGTTGGGCTCGCCGGGATCCGCCGTCGGCCTGTTGGCGGAAACGGATGTGGTTGCAAGGCTGTCGAAGGTGAGATAGCCGTTGTCGCTGGCGTAGTAGCCGGTGACGGGATGGTCGTACAGCTTCCAGGGAAACGGCAGCGGCTGCCATGCAGACAGCACATTGTCCGCAGGTCCCTTCATGATCAGGATGGAATTGGGGCGAAGTGAGCCGGTGTACGGCTGCGCTCCGGTCACGGTGGTGACGTCGTAGGTCTGTGC
>CAYUYM010000096.1:0-13048 GCA_964449305.1 uncultured Chromatiales bacterium
CTTTGCGTTCACCCCGGGTGAGCTCTACGGTTCCGTGCCCGAGCTGGCCGACATCTGCAATCTCGACACCGAGAAGCTCTACGGCGTGTTCAGTGAGAACATGGGGCCCGAGCAGTGGATCCGCTGCGCGGAACGCATCGGCGAGGAGATCCAGAAGGGGATCCGGGGCATCGTGATCGGCCACGGCACCGACACCATGCACCACACGGCCGCGGTGCTCTCGTTCATGGTCCAGAATTCCCCCGTGCCCATCGTCATGGTCGGCTCCCAGCGTTCCAGCGACCGCCCGTCGTCGGATGCGGCGCTCAACCTCATGCACTCGGTGAAGACCGCGGCGGAGTGCGACATCGCCGAGGTGATGGTGTGCATGTTCGGTCCCACATCGGACACCTACGACCTGCTGCACCGCGGCACACGCGTCCGCAAGATGCACTCGAGCTACCGCTCCACCTTCCGCACCATCGGCGACATCCCGCTGGCCAAGGTGAGCAACGAGGGCTTCACGTATCTCCACGACGAGTACAAGCCGCGCCGGCAGGACCGCGATGTCACGGTGAAGGCCGTGTTCGATGATCGCGTCGGCATCGTGTACTACTACCCGAACATGAAGCCGGACATGATCGACTCGATGATCGACAACGGGTACAAGGGCATCGTGATCGCCGGGACGGGCCTCGGTCATGTGAACAAGCCGCTCTATCCCGCGTTGAAGCGTGCACAGGAGGCCGGCGTGGCGATGTACATGACCGTGCAGACGCTCTGGGGCTACGTGCAGATGTACGTGTACGACACGGGGCGCGACATGATGGAGCTCGGGGTGATCCCGGCGGCGAACATGCTCCCGGAAGTCGCCTACATGAAGCTCGGATGGGCCTTCGGGCAGACGGACGATCCCGAGGAGGTGAAGCGCATCATGCTCACGCCGGTCAACGGCGAGATCACGGACCGCGAGCCCTACAACGGTTACCTCATCTTCCAGGGCGGTCTCGAAGAGGTGGACGAGTTCGTCGCAAGGATCAAGCGGTAGACGGTCGGGGGCTGAAAACCAGCCATGATTTCTTGGACCGACGCCATCCCAATGGCGTCGGTCTTTGTTTATCCCCCTGAAGTCCACGCAACACGCACGCATTTCCCTTCCATGGAAAATTGCGTATCATTGCGCATTCCCTTTCCACCCGGAGATCCGTATGCGCCTCGTCCTCGTCCTCGCCGCACTGTATGCCGTATGTCAGACATCCCTTGCACAGGAGGCCGAGATCCTCATCGACTACACCTGGGGGTCGAAACCTCTGAAGCCCTTCGGTCAGGTGAACCTCGGGCCCGATTCCTCGCGCGCCGGGTACATGGAGATGGGCATCAGGGAGATCCGCACGCACGATTTCTACGGGCCCTGTGACTACTGGCACTACACACGGGATTACTGGCAGCCGTCCACCACATCCTTCAACCCGCTGTTTGATCCGCGCCTCGCCTCGGGCTACGACTGGGCGGCGACGGATTCCATCATCCAGCGCATCACCACCATCGGAGCCGTGCCCTATTTCCGGCTCGGCATCTCATGGCCGCAGACCGGCGTGCCGACCATTCCTCCAGCCGATGCCGACGGTGGCTTCACGACCATCGCCTCCATCTTCAAACACACGGCAATGCATTATGCCAGGGGCTGGGATGGAGGCTTCACGCACACCATCCCGTACTGGGAGATCTGGAACGAACCGGATGGACGCTTCTGGACAGGTCCCGGCGCGACGCCCATCGCCTTCCGCCGGCTCTACAAGGCAGCGGCCGACAGCCTCAAGTCCGTCGATCCCGCCTTCAAGGTGGGCGGGCCTGGCGTGGTGGCCGGCACCATCGTCGGTCATCGCACGGCGTACTACGATGACTTCATCGCCTGGTGTGCCGCAAACGCGGCACCGCTGGATTTCTTCTCGTGGCACCTCTACGGGCGTCTCAATCCCTACAGCCTGAAGAACTACGCCGACACGGTCCGTGCCATTCTCAACACCAACGGGTTCACCGCAGCAGAAAGTCACATCACGGAGATCCACCCGGAGCTGGGCGACGCGCGATTCAACAACACCACCAAGGGGGCGGCCTACGTGGCCTCCATGCTCATCACCGCACAGAATGCCCCCGTGGACAAGATCTTCTGGTACCGCGGTGTGCAGTTCGACAGGCTCGCCTTCCCGGACAGCCAGGGGCAGGCGCGACTGACCGCGAACGGCATGGCGTGGAAGCTTCATTCGTGGATGGTCGATTCCACGATGTCGCAGCTCACGGTGCGCGGCAACCTCCTCGTGCCGTTCCATTCCGATGTGGACACCACCAACCTCATGGTGCTGGCGGGCAAGACGAGAAGCACGGGGATGGTGGCGCTGATCTCCAACTACAACAGCACCGTGCAGGATGTCATGCTGCGCTTTCAGAACACCGGCTTCTTTCCGTCGTCGCGCTTCCGCATTGATCGCTGGTCGATCTCCGGCACCCCGCCGCGCCTCGATCACGGCGTGTCGGAAATGAACGGCTCGGCTCCGGAGATGTACGTCCCGGTGCGTGAGCTGCCGGCGCCATCGGTGAACTTCATCTCCATCACACCCGCGGTGGTGAACTCCGTGGGCCATGACGCGCCACTGCCTGCCGGCATCACCGTCGCACCGAACCCGGCGACGCAGGACATCACCATCACCTGTGCGCGGGCGGGGTACGCCGAGGCCGTCGACGCGGCGATGACATCACTGCGCCGTCTCGAGCTGCACGCCGGAACCACCGTCATCCGCACGGATGGGTGGGCGAAGGGTGTGTGGTTCATCCGCACAGAGAATGGCGTGGCGAAGTTTGTGCTGCACTGACACAGCCCACGATTGCTGCAACGATTCTCTCCACCACAACGACCGGAACCGGTCGAGGAGTCGACATGACAAGGTCACTGCCTGGCTTGCTGCTCGCTGTCGTGACAGGAGTCACGTTGTCGTCGTGCATCACCATCACCATGCCTCCCGACGTTTCGGAACATGTGGTGCTGGTGGAGCCTGCCACGGCGGAATCTGTCCCACGGTACGAGGCCTACATCCGGAAGTGGGCACCGAACGAGAACGCCTTCGTGGCCGTGCAGCGGCTTGCCCAGCCGGCGGTGGACAGCCGCGACTGGCCGGCGGCGGTGAAGGTGTACGAGGCATGGAGGGCCTCCTTCCCCGCAATGGGCGGGCGCTTCGACGAGATCGTGCGCATCCTGAAGGCGCCTGTGGAGGGCATCACCATGACCAACCTCGGGCCGGGCATCAATACGGACAAGGACGAGTACTGTCCGATGCCATCGGCCGATGGGAGGCGCATGTACTTCACGAGTGACGGCCGCCCGGACGGCAGGGGCGGGGAGGACAACTACGTCAGCACGCTGGTTGATGGCGTGTGGCAGCCGGCGGTGAACCTCGGGAGCCCGGTGAACACGCGCAGCAACGAATCCATCAACTCCATCTCGGCGGATGAGAACACGCTTCTGCTCTTCGGCAACTATCCCGGAAGCCTTGGCAGCGGCGACCTCTTCCACTCGGAACGCACGGCATCCGGCTGGGGCGAGGTGCTTTCGTACCCCATGCCGGTGAACAGCACGGACTTCGAATCCGACGCCATCCTCACCGCGGACGGGCAGGCCATGCTCTTCGTCTCGGACCGCGTCCATCCCGCCATGGTCGGCGGGCATCATGAGAAGGGCGAGTTCTTCGAGGGGCACTTCGACGGCAACCCGGACATCTACGTCAGCATGAGGACGGAATCCGGATGGTCGGATCCCATCAACCTGGGGCCGACCATCAACACGCGCTTCTCCGAGCGGACACCCTTCCTCCATGCCGACGGGAAGACGCTGTACTTCTGTTCCGACGGGCACCCGGGGCTGGGCGGCGGCGACATGTTTGTGGCGTCGCGCAAACGCGAGGACTCCTGGACGGAATGGAGCACGCCGGTCAATCTGGGCAAGGAGTGCAACACGGCTGGAAACGACTGGGGCTACGTCATCGCCACATCGGGCGACCGTGCCTACATCGCCTCCAGTGCCACGCCCTCACAGGGAGGGCTCGACATCTTCGCAATCGCGCTGCCCAAGGCTCTGCGGCCGGAGCAGGTGGTGACGCTGTCCGGGCGCGTCACTGATCCCCAAGGGAGACCGCTGGCGGTGACGATCCGCTGGGAGGATCTCGCCACGAAGCGCACCATCGGCGAGCTCCGCAGCAACCCGGCGGACGGGGCGTACATCATCGTCCTTCCCTACGGGCGGAACATCGGCTACTATGCCGTGGCCGAGGGCTTCTACCCCGCATCGCGGAACGTGAACCTGAAGCAGGCCGGCAGGAACAGCACCGTGCGGGAGGACATCGTGATGGTCTCCATCGAGGACATGCTCACCAAGGGCACGGCCGTGCGCATCAACAACCTGTTCTTCGACACCGACAAGTCGGATCTCAAAGCGGAATCCTTCCCCGAGCTCGACCGCCTCGCCTCACTTCTCACATCACAGAGGGGGAGGACGGTGGAGATCTCGGGGCACACGGATTCACGCGGCAAGCCGAAATACAACCAGACGCTGTCCGAGAAGCGCGCGGCGGCGGTGGTGGCGCGTCTTGTGGAGAGGGGTTGCGACCGGTCGATGCTCGTGGCGCGCGGCTACGGCAGCACGAAGCCCATCGCCACGAACGACACCGACGAGGGGCGTGCACTGAACCGGCGCGTCGAATTCCGCTTCATCGAAAAGTAGAGGGCATCGTAGGGCACCGCTTCACGACGCGCACCTCATCGGAAGAACCACACCTTGAGGCGTGTCTGCGGGCTTGTCCAATCGATGGATTTGATCTCCACCACTGATTCCGAGCCGTCGGTGTATTTGATGCGCGTCCGGTATTTGACGGACCGGACAGCAGCATGTGCTGCTGTGGCGGTCAACTCACCGCCAATGGCCTCATCCTGAGTGATGGTGATGGGAATCCCGGCGGCATCGATTTCACTGTCGAACCACCAGTCGTTCGCGTCATTCCGCCTAGCAACGGTGCCTTTGACTGTTGTGACGGTTTTCCCATCGGGCGACAGCTCGCCGTCAATGGTGATTGTGTACGAGACGTGGCTCAGCGTGTAGCTGTGGAGCACGTGAAACCGTCTGCCGTTCCATGTCAGATTCGTCGTGTTGGGTGGTGTGCTGTTTGTGATCTTCACTTCGGACAGGGATTCATCATTGGTCAGCATGATGGTTGACGTTGGATCACCGAATTCATTGCCCATGACGGCGACCTCCATCCGTGTCCACAGACCGATGCTGGCGGTCGCCTCCGCACTGCCGGCCACTTCACCCGTCGTGGCATTGGAGACGGTGACCTTCACGGCGTAGCTGCCGGCCGTGCTCCATGCATGGCTTACGGTGCTGTCATTGTTCACGGTGACGGCGGGTGTGCCATCGCCGAAGTTCCACACGTACTTCATCCCGGATGGAGGCGCGCCGTTCCGGTGTGCGGTGAAGGTCATCTGCTGGTTGATCGAGCCGCCCGCCTCCTTCGGTTCGATCCAGTAGGCGGACTGCGTCATCTTGTACCAGTGGAAGTCGGCCCACAGGAATCCCGGGCTGCCCTGGGCCTGCCCGTCCACCAGCATCCCGATGATCTGGTTCGGCGACTCCAGCGAGAAATCTCCGGCGGGTGTGAACACCGTCGGCGCCTGCCCGGCGGTTTCGAACACGGTGGAGAGGCGGAGATTCTCGGACGGATTTTTCTGCACCATCTGGATCCTGATCTGATCGTAGGGGATGTGGTTCGTTTTCCCGGTGGAGGCGTCGAGCAGCTCGATCGGTGGCGCATCCGGATCCTGCGCATCCCGGGCCTGGAGAGTGTACTGCGGTGTCAGCGCCGTTCCTATCGTGCCATCCTGCACCGCACCCCAGAGCGCATCGAGCTCCGCGGCGGGGGCGAAGGTGGACAGCGGCATGAAGGCGACATGACCGAAGTTGAAGGTGTGTCCCTGGCGCAGCGCCTCGGCGGATGTGGATGAGGTGAAGGGGGCAAACGTGTTGGTCCCGAGATCGTAGGTAAGCTGGGTGGTGTTGTCGGGGTAGTTCGGATCGTAGATGGTGAGCGTGGCCCCTGTGCTCGAGATGGTGTAGCCGGTGGCGAGCACGGCATGGGCCACGGGGTTCGCACCTGTGGACTCACGCAGGTAGACGACCTGTGGCTGGTTGATGACCAGAAGACTGTAGATGATGTTCCAGAAGCGGTCCTCTTCAGGAGCGTCGATGATGGGCGTGTATGATGACCAGTCGCGGTTCTGCACGAAGGTCCGCTGTATCTGTGTGGTGAATTTGATGGCCCCGGCATCGTCCTGCCAGAAGTCGGGCGTGGGCCACCAGAGCCCGTGGTTGTCGAACCAGGACTGCACGCGGACCGTGGCCTTGAACTGCCTGAAGAAATACGCGGCTCCGATGCTCATGCCGGCGCAGATGCCCGTGGGCTGTGCGTATGTTCCGAGGTTTTCGAAGGACCAGCCGTTCACCTTCGGATCGAAGTCGGTGTCGAACATGCCGCCGTCGATCAGCGCCTCCTTCTGAAAGGCGCTCAACACGATGAGCGAGAAGTGCCGGACCCCGACCTCCAGGTAATCCGCACCGCGTGCGATGGTGGGGATGCCCTCAAGCTCGCCGGTCCTCGGATCGTAGTAGAAGGCCATCACACCAGTGGACGCGGGGATGGTGAGGGGGATGCGCAGGCGCATCATCGTGTTGGAGAATCCGCCGCCATTGCTCACGGAAATGAGGGGCGACACGGGGGAGAAGTGTGCGCCGAGTCGGTGACCGGTGATCTCCGCGGTGGACACCACGAAGCGCTGCGACGTGCTGTAGCTGCCGACGGGCACGGTGATGCGCGCTCCGCCGATGGGGCCTGCGGCAGGGACGCTGACTGTCCCGCCGCCCGCGGGGATGGTTGTCTCCACCAGTTGTGTCCAGGGGCCGGTGGTGATTGTGCCCGCGCCTCCGAGGGCATCGGAAAGGGACAGCGGATCGCCTGAATCACAGCCACACCAGAGCACGGCAGCGGTGAAGAGAGCGAGGTAGGCGAACGAGCGGCAAAGGAGGGCGGCATTCATGGCGGATGGTGTCTTGAGGTTGAACACACGATGGGTGAGTGGACGACGGGGCGGAAACACTCCAATGATGCCTGGCATCTCTATGGAGTGAATTCCACCGTGAGGGTTGTTGACTGCAGGGAGAAGTCGATGTTGGCAATACGGATTTTTCGTCGCAGCGTCCCGTTGTCGTACGACCGTTCCTCCCATTGGTAGCTGCTTGTGACCTTCTGGGCGGCTGTTCCTGCCAGGGTCACCTTCAGAGTTCCGGGTGTCGTGTCGAACAGGGGGACGTCATACAGGTGCAGATACGCGTCCACCTCGGTCGAGTGATCCTTCGCCCGGAAGCTGTAGGTGCAATCGAGCATCTCCGCCATCTTCCGGTCGCTGGAAAGCCGCCCCTGCATGGTTGTCGTCTCCACATACGCGTCAACAGTGGTGACATGGGTGACGGAAAACTCGTTGCCGGTCCATGTGATCGGTGTCACGACACCCCAGGTGTTCCAGAAGTTCATGGAGCCCATGGTTGATCCGTCATCCATGTGAATAACACCGCCGAGGCCGACCTTCAGGCGTGTGTAGCTGCCGATGGAGGCACGAGCGTAGGCGACGGCCACACGCGTGTTTGTCGCGACATCGTGGACGGTGAGAGTGATGTCATACACGCCGTTTTCTTTGAAGGCATGCCTGACCACGCTGTCCTGCATCACCGTCACCACTGCCGTGTGGTCTCCGAAATCCCATTCATATCGCGCCTGGACTGGTTTGGAACCGAATGTCCGGGCGGTGAATGTCACCTCCTCCTGGGCCGCTCCCGATGCCTCCTGCGGGTCGATGCGATACTTCTGTCTGCTGATCTTGTACCAGTGGAATCCTGCCCAGCTTGACGATGTCCATGTCGGTTGCCGCCCCTTGAGGAGCAGGCCATACAGCTCGTCGTCCTCGCCGATGGAGATGCGCTGCATGGGAGACCACACGGTGTAGTTGTCACCTTTGAGCTTCCGGTAGGTTGTATACTCCCATGACGCACTCACCCAGGGTCCCCTGACGACAATGTCAAACTCATCAAAGGGCACAACGTTGGTCTTCCCACCTGCTGCATCAAGCAATTCGATTTCGTCCGAGCTGGGATTGGTCTTGTCCTGAACGGCATACACCCGGTATTCCGGGAACAGGTCACCGGCGATCGATCGATCGGCGACCTTCCGGAACAGTCTGGAAATTTCCGCATTGGAAACCGTGGTGCCATAGGGGATGAACTGGATGATGTCGAAATGATACACTGCACCCTGACGGATCGCTTCGGCATTCGCCGCCGATGTATAGGGATGAAAGGCCTTGCCGGTGAGTGAATACACAATCTCGCCGGTCAAGCCCGGAAAGTTCGGATCATAGACCCGGATGGTCGCCTCCGTGGGCGTGATGACATAGCCGATCGCCAGGATCATGTGCGCCGGTGCGGCCGCGTCATTGCGCTTGTCCAGATACAACGGTTGGGGCTGGTTGGTCATCACCATGGCATAGAGGAGGTTCCAGAAGGATTCCTCGGCGGGCACGGCGAGCAGGGTGGTGACGTTGTTGTTGCTCAGCCAGCGCTGGCTGGAGTTCGATAGTGCCTGGATCGCAGTGACGAACTTGTGTGCACCGGCATCGTCCTGCCACAGGGAGGGAGTCTGGAACCAGAGCTGGTCATTGTCGAAATGGGAACGAATGCTGACCGAGGCCGTGAAGTTCTTGAAAAAATACGCGGCACCGATCGACATCCCCGCACAGTTTCCGCCGTTTCGTGGATACGTCCCCTCATTGACAAAGGACCAGCCGTTGACTGCCGGATCGAACAGCGAGGTATAGCCTCCGCCCTGGATGAGCCAGTCCTTGTGATACTCGCTGACAACAATCAGGGAAAAATGCCGCACGGCGATTTCGAGGAATTCTGTGGTGCGTGACAGCGTCATGATCCCTTCGATCTCCCCGGTCTGTGGATCATAGTAGAACGCCATCACAGGCCTGTCCGCAGATACGGTGAGCGGGATTCTGACGCGGATGAACGTCTCGGAGAAACCGCCGCCGTTGTCGATGGATATCATCGGCGACACGGGATTGAACGATGGCCCCAGTTTGTGTCCGGTGATTTCCGCGTAAGAGACGACGTATCGTTGCGGTGTGTTGTACGACCCTTCCTGCACGGTGATGGTCAGGCCTGTGACGGGGTGCCCGGAATTGGACACCGTCACCGTTCCGCCACCCGGCGGCAGCGAGGCATCGGCCGCCTGTGTCCATGGGCCTGTGGTGATCGTTCCGGCGACGCCGGTCAGCGCGTCCTGAAGGGACAGCGGGTTGCCCGAATCGCAGCCGGAGAACAACGATGACATCATCATGATGATGCATGCGCCAAGTGGTGTGATGATGCGGGGTGACATGATGCTCCTCGATGGTCGTTTGACAGATCAGTGCTGCGTCGAGGTCGCGGGGATCCGGAGTGCTGGTGGTGACACCTGCGAAGAAGGTCACAACATCACACCGGCCCTGATGGTGATCGCCGAGTTCTTCAGATCGAGGGGGTTGTTGGAAATGTCGTGGATGTTGGTGAGGAAGAGCGCATAATGCACCTCGAGGATCCAGCGCAGGGATGGTGTCGGTATGGCGATGCCCAACCCGCCAGTCACGCCAGCGTCGATGGTGGAGACCTCCGTGAGCTCGTGCGTCTCCGCGTCGGTCACGGAGGCGCTGTTGAGCTTGATGGAAAGGATCGGTCCCGCGTGGATGTAGGCGGCGAAGCCGGGGGACACGGTGAACTGCCAGCCGGCGAGGATGGGCAGCTCCAGATAGTCGAGCTTCAGTGTGCGGTCGCCACCGGGCTGCTTCAGGACGGCTCCGCGCTGCGTGTACACCAGCTCCGGCTGGATGAAGAAGGCGTCGCTGATGGCGTAGTGCAGCAAGCCGCCGCCGGTCAGCCCCAGGCGGTTCTCCATGTCGGAAGGGGCGTCCGCGCCGTTGAAGCGGGCAAGCACGATGCCGGCGAGGACGCCGAAGCGCACAGTGCCTCCCGACCGCGTCCCTCCGGAGCGCGCCGGTGCCGTGGGATCGGGCGAGGGGATGTAGCGTCCGCCGGAGGAGAGCGGAGTCTCGTCGGATTCCTTCACGTGGTCATCCTGCCGGGAATCGCGGGAGGTGGACCGCGTCTCGACGCGGATGTAGCTGCGAGCCACCCATCCGGTCAGCCCGCCGGAGGTGCGGATGCGCAGCCAGTCTCCCGATTCATCGAGGATGTCGACGCGCTCGTTCTTCGCGAGCTTGCCGACTGAGGCGGACTTCGTCGAGGCCTCAGCGCGGATGTTGAGGGCGTTCGTGGTGGCCACGCCCTGGCGCACGGAGTCGTCGTCCGTGGTTGGTGGAGCGGCGTATGACGGCAGCCATGGAGATGCGGAGGTGCATGACGCGTTGACCGCGAGGCCTGTGAGCGTCACCAAACCAATGATGAGGAGTGTGTGGATGCGTTTCATGGTGCCATCTCATGCTGGGATGAAGGGTGAAAGGTGTTGCGATGCGCCTGTCGATGCTGCATGGAGGCACAGGCGGTGCTCACGATGCCACGGCAAGGCCCTGGTGGAAACGGTCGAAATGATGGTGGACAACGCCGTCGTCATCCACATCCGTTTCGGCCTTCAGATCGAGGACGAGGCGGTCGAGCACTGCCGCCACCAGCGCCGGCGGATCGTTGCGCAGGCTCGCATGTCCCAGAATCACCTGGCGCTCCACCTGCTGCGCGCCACGCTGCTCATGGATCACGCCCAGCAGCCGGCGCCGCACGTCGCGGCTGCGCCGTGTGCGGTTCAGCATCATGATGATGGGTGCGCGCAGCAGTGGCATGCCGAACAGGAGGATAACGAGGACAAGGCAGATGAGCTTCAGGTGGTCGAAGAACGCCCATTCACCACGGGAGAACCACGGGCCCCGGTCCCGCCTGGGTTGCATCAGCGGGCTGAAGGCGATGCCCGTGGGCGCAACCATGAAGCTGCCGATCCATGCATAGACATCGGCGGTGTTTCCGGTAACGAAGTACCGCGGTTCCGTCTCCTCCCAGTACTGCTTCGTGAGGAACTCGGTGCATGGGTCCTGCGGATCCGGCGGGTTGGCCGGCAGTGCGGTGGCGTCCACCATGGCAACGACGGTCCCGTTCTCCATCACTTCAAGCGCACCACCCATGTGTGAGGCGAGGCGCATGAGCTCGCCCTCCGCGGTGTCCCAATCGTGCCCCTCGAGAGCGATGAGATCGGATGCAGTGAGGAGGCCGTGGTTGCGGCGCAGGCGTTCCATGGCGCGCCGCGCCCGTTCGGCATCGGTGAACAGCACGCGACCGGAACCGAAGGCGAGGTTGTTGGCGCCGTCGGCAAGGTTCGCCGTCTGGACGATTCTGAAGACCCCATGCCTTCGGTGGGTGCGATAGATGATGCGTCGTGCGCCTGTGTACCCCGTCACGCCATACGCGATGCCCCTCAGGAGTTCCCAGAGCAATGACGCGATGCCGGCAGTCTGGCTGGCGTGCAGGGTGCCGGTGCGTCGGTCGCGCCCCCTGCCTCCACCGAACACCGCGATGGGCAGCAGGCCGAAGAGCGTGTACATCAACAGGAGTGTCACGCCGATCACGGCGCGGGGCGCCCCCGTCACGAGCCTCCACAGCAGTGTCAGTCCCTTCGCCAGCGCGGCACAGAGGGTGACGTGGTGACGTGGCGTAAGGGGGTGGATGAAAACGTATGTGAGCACACCGGAATCGGGGGCGAGGTCCACCGTGCCGCGATACTGTGAGAGAAGGGCGAGAAGGGTGTCGCGGACCTCCCTGATGGGCAGCCCGGTTGCGGCACACACCGCCTCAGCGGTGACGGGGTCTGGATGCGCACGGAGATGCGCGGTGATGGTGGATGTGCTGGTTGGTTCCATGTGCTGGGCGGTCCATGCGTGTCTGAGTCGGGCAATCCATCGTCGGCTGGTCGTCAGGTGTCACTGAAGGGCGTGTCCATGGTCGGAGTGCGCCGGTGCGGAAAATCGGGAAGGGCAGGAGGAGGCACCTGCTGGCAACAAGGTCGTTTCAACGAGCGATGCATCAACATGGGAAACAGGAATGCCAATGTCAAGCGGAGATGAAGCTCTGCCGCGGAGCCCCGACGGGCGTGCAGTGGTGGCACGGGCCGCGTCCGGGAGGAGATGTGGCCTCCAGGCACGAACAGCGGCTCTTCACCTCGTTCAAGGCCGGCTCGATGACGGGCGCGGCATGCCCCGATCATCCCGGGGATGTCGGTGTGCTGCAATCGAGTGGTGTGAGGAGCATCAGGGGAACACGTGCGTCGCCTTCTGAAGCACGGCGTCGGTGAAGGACACCCCCTGCCCGGTGGCGGCGGTCCGGTTGAGATACAGTTGACGGTTCCGGAGCGGGACAGGGCCGATGGCCGATGGCTGTTCACCGCGGATGATTCGCGCCGCGATGCGGCCGGACTCGCGCCCCCATTCGGCGTAGTCCACGCCGGTGCCGCAGCAGGCCCCGAATTCCACGAGGCTCGCATCATAGGAGAACAGCGGGATCCGGTGCTGCCGGGCGCTGCGCACCATGGCCTCCTCGGCGATGGCCACGGTGTTGTCGGCTGCCATCACCAGGGCCTGCGCACCCTTCTGCACCACCGCCTCCGCCGCCTGGGGCACGTCGTTCGCGGAGGCAGCCGCGGCGCGGATCACCGTCATGCCCTGCCTGGCGCACACGGCCGCCAGGGCGTCGGCGGCATACGTGGAGTTCGCCTCGGCCGGGTTGTATGGCAGCCCGAGCACGCTGGCGCCCGGGGCGATCTCACGGATCGTCGCGACAAAGTACTCCATATCGACTGGATCGTAGGTGCCGGCCATGTTCGGCGGTGTCTTCGTGGATCCGAGCTGCTCGAGGCTGAAGGCGACCGTGAACACGACG
>CAYUYM010000097.1:0-1460 GCA_964449305.1 uncultured Chromatiales bacterium
ACAGGAGTGACACGGCACCGACCGCCGCGGCGTCGCGCACGCGCACCGGGATCTCCACGCGGCCACCGGCCGGCAGCAGCGCGCTGCCCATGGGATCAAGCACCACATGGGGGTTGTCGCCCGCCTTCTTGCTGCCCGACGGCGGTATGTACGATCCGTTCACATCCCCTGCGCAAAGCCCGAGGAAGTGGTTCGCAACAGAGCCGGATGTCACCTCGAACGTGAAGTCTGAAAAGTAATCTGCTGGTGTCGCAAGGGAGCCCGGGACGCCCGGCGCGTTGCCCAGCGTGAAGATCCAGCGTGCAAGATCGAAGCCTGCCGCCGTGTTCCCGAGGTAGGCTGTACGGAGCGCGTTTGCATCCGCTGTGGTGATGGTCGGTGCGCTGCCCGGCCATGTGGGATTCTTCACGTCCGCCGCCATGCGGAGGATGGCCGGAGAAGCGGCGAGGAAGGGGCCCGAACCGGCATGTCGTAACACGGCAAGATAGTCCGCCGAGTTCACGCCGTTCCACGTCTGCCAGTTGCCGCCTCCGGCCGACTGAAGACGGATCGTGTACGTACCACTCGTCACATTCGGGAAGGTGTAGCCACCCTGCCCTGTCGTGTTCATGCTCGCCAACGGGGTCCCGACCGCCGCCGGACCACTGTAGAGCTTCACCGTGATGCCGCTAAGCGGCGTCTGCTGTGTGTTCTGATAGCGGACTGTCCCGCTTACCGCGCAGCTCTGGATGGTGATCTGCGCCGCGTCCGAGTACTCCTCATTGCACGTGCCGCTCTTCACCACTGCGCGGAACCACGTCGTCGCTGTCAGCGGGCCGATGGTGGTGCCGGACAGCGTGGCCGTCGTCTCCGCGATGTCCATCGGTGCAGTGAAGCCGGCGTTCAGCGAACGCTGCCACTTCACCACATCGCCCACGTGACCGCTCAGGGTCAGGTCATCCGGCACCGTACCGCTGCACAGCGCCTGCGCCGACGACACTGCGCCGCCGACTGTGGTCGGATCGATGGTCACCAGCACCACGATGTTGTTGGCGGTCAGATCCTTCGAGCACCCGCTGGCATCCTCCACCTCCATCAGGAACCAGTCAAACTCGTTTACGATATCCGTCGGCTGAGACACGGACACGGTGTCGCCGGTCACCGTTGTCACTGTTGCCGGCGTGCCCCCGTTGACCGAATAGGTGAACGTGTAAGGCGCCGTACCGCTCTCCCCAGTGAACAGAACCCGGGGGGCTGCCGCGTCTTGGCACACCTGCGTCGTGCCAGACATGTACTCCATGATCTCGTCGCGCACCGTCACCTTCCAAGTGCCCGTGGATGTCGTCCAGCCGGTGTTGCAGGTGCTGTCATGAGCCTGGCGGCGGTACCATGTGGTGGCCGTGAGATTTGCCGGAGGTTCGTAGCCGGCGCTGTTGCTCGAAGCAATCGTCGTCGGACTCGTGAACGCCGCATCGGTGCTG
>CAYUYM010000097.1:1560-12931 GCA_964449305.1 uncultured Chromatiales bacterium
CGATGGCACCGGCGGTGAAGTTGTCGTACACCGTCACCTTCCATGTGCCCGTGGATGTCTCCCAGCCGGTGTTGCAGGTGCCGTCATGGGCTTGGCGGCGGTACCATGTGGTGGTCGTGAGATTTGCCGGAGGATCGAAGCTGGCGCTGTTGCTCGAAGCAATCGTCGTCGGACTCGTGAACGCCGCATCGGTGCTGGACTGCCACTGATACGTGATCGTGCCATCCCCACCAGACGCTGCCGTGCTGCTGCCGATGTTCGCGGGATTGCCGTTGTAGCAGATTGTTTCACCCGTGGTCGTGATGGCACCGGCGGTGAACGCGCTGCGCACCGTCACATTGGCACTGGCGCACCCGGAGCTGAACTGCGAGTTGTTGTAATTCCGGGCATAATAGGTGGTGGTCGAGGTGGGTGACACGGTGATGGGGTTCACACCGCGGTGGCTCACCAACTCTGTACCACCACAGCTTCCCGTGTACCAGTAGACCGTACCCACGACACCATTGGCGGTCAATTGCGAACTGCCTCCGTTGCAGATGGGCGTTGTGCCCACGCTGATGGACGAAGGGTTTGCCGGGACAGGGTCGCTTTCCGTCATCGTGCTGATTGTGTTGGACGAAAGACTCGTGCCATTGGCATTCACCGCACGCACCCGGTAGTAATACGTGGTCCCCGATGACAGACCGGTGACGCTGAAGGTCCCGACATTCCCGACATTAAGGTTGTTATACCCGGTGACCATGCTCGTGAAGGTGCTGTTCGTCGCTACATCCAACCGGTAACTCGTCGCTCCGTTGGTGTTCCAATTGGCCGAGAAACTCGATGCGGCAAGATTCGTGGCTGCCGTTGCGGTCACCGCCGCCGGGGCGCCCACCTTCGTGATCCCACAGACGGCATAGATGGAGGTGATGCCGGTGCCGGAGATCTTGGCAAAGGTGATGCTCGTCAGGAGCTTTGCCTGATCCCCGGCGGACAGCGTGATCATACAGTCGAACAGGTATGGTCCGTTCGTGGCATCTTCGAAGCTGCAATATGATCGGACGACACGACCACAGTATTGATACGCAACGTTCGGACTGCCGGCAGTGTACCAGTCCGGGACGGCGAACGAATACACGGCATTGGTCCCGTCGGAAAAGTTGAGCGTCGCATTGAACGATGAACTGTTCTGCCCGGATGTGGCAAGCATCGACACCTTTTCATAGGTGCCGGATGTGGCAAAAGTCAGTGTCCCCGAGTTGGCTCCATCCAATCGGAGCGCATTGCTCGAAGAATAGCTTTGCAGCTGGTAGGTCGGTCCCTGCGGACTGGTGATCTGCCTGTTCGTCGGAAGTCCGTACAGACCGGTGGCTCCGCAATTGTACCCGGCCTCATAAAACACCGCCCAACTGGCATCCACGGCAGCGGTTGTCGTGGCTGATGGTGTCCCCGAACCGTTGGCAACGAGATCATGGTTGAATCCTGTCACACTGATACTCTGATAGGATTGCGCAAAAAGGCCCGGAAATTCGGGAAGAGAAAGAAGGCCGATCATGAACACAAGGCCCAGCTTCAGGTTCTGATTCCATTTCATGGCAGTACTCCGGCTGTTTTCTTTGGGAGATGGTTCTCATGGGATGCAGCTGTGTTTGATGCTCGCACGCTGCGATTTTTGTCTGGCACACGTCCATGCACGTCCGTGCACCGCTGCCGGCATGACCGAGATGATACTCCGCACGATCGATCCCTTGGAGATCATCACCAAATACGTGCCATTTCATGGTGTATCAGTCGGGATTCTGGCAGGTGCGGACGTGTATCAAGAAGAGCAGAGAGTGAGAGGGAGATATAAGACCCCGCATATCTTGAATGGGCACTGGCAAAGCAAGAGTTGGATGCACCATTTTTGGCGGACAACATGGGGGACGTACGACACATGCATACAACTCTGCTGAGTTCATCCCTGAATCGACGATCAAGATCAACCTCGAGCGCGGCGCACGAACGCCACTTCAAGCCGCGTTTCAACCATACGCATCCATGCAGCCGCCCGTCCAGAGCATGCGGCGAGCCCTGTGCCGAACCCCATTCGCCCGAGACGCTGCACGGCTGCTCGGAGGCATCACTGGTGCGGCGGATTCCCCTCACAAGCGACGGGTAATGGGCGAATACGACAGAATTTTGATGGATGACATTGTTGGGTGACACTTTCGGACAGGGTCCACATCCAAACCCGTTCAACCGCCTCTGGTCGCGGAAAAGGCTGAACAAACACAACGTTCCCCCGCAAGCGCCCACTTGCTCACTGGCCGCCATGCACCTTCGAAGTGGCATCGCGATGCATGTGCGACATCGGCGCCTGCCGCCGCAATCAACGAGGCATGGCGGATGCTTGCCCGATGGCGTCACCGCTCCCGGCGGTACTCCATCACGGTCCTCTTCCCCATCCCTCCATCAACCACGCGGTACAGACAAAAAACGGGACAGCATCGCTGCTGTCCCGCTGTCAGAAACCGATGTCGACAGGTGGTGGACTACTGCCCGAAGAAGATGTTCGCCGATTGATGGGCGATGCGGACGATGGGGCCGAAGTACAGACCGAAAAGGATGTTGGGAATGGCGAACAGCACAGCGATGACGATGGACACCTTGTCGACCACGATCGGGCCGTCGGCTCCCTCCGTGGCCTGGCGCAGATACATGCTGCGCAACACACGGGCGTAGAAGTACAGCGACACAACGCTGTTGAGCGCGCCAACCACCGCGAGCCAGACCCACTGCGTGCCGAGGGAGGGATCAAGCAGCGCGGTGAAGATGTAGAACTTGCCGATGAAGCCGGCCGTGGGAGGCAGACCGGTGAGCGAGACGAGGAAGATGGCGAAGGTGGCCGCAAGCCATGGCGCCCGACGCCCCAACCCGCGGTATGTGTCGATGTCCTCCGATCCTGTCGCGTCGGCGACGACCTGGATGATGTAGAAGGCGCCGAGATTCATGAAGGCGTACATCATGAGGTAGATCAGCACGGCGCTGAGGCCGGAGGTCGACACCACCGTCACGGCCATGAGCATGTACCCTGCATGGGCGATGCTGGAGTAGGCCAGCATGCGCTTGAGGTTGTTCTGCCACACGGCGATGAAGTTGCCGACGGTCATGGTGAGCACGGCAAGCCCGGCAACGATGATGTTCCAGTTGATGCCCTGGAGTGTGGTCCATGCCGCGGCGCCGGCCGAGGTGTCCACGAAGCTCACGATGAAGAATCGGAGCATCATGGCGAAGCCTGCCGCCTTGCTGGCCACCGAGAGGAAGGCCGTGATGGTGACCGGCGCCCCCTCGTACACATCGGGCGTCCAGAAGTGGAACGGGACGGCGGAGATCTTGTACCCGAACCCGGCGAGCATCAGCACGAGTGCGCTGATGAGGGCGCCGAGCGACCAGGCGGAATTGATGACCGCACCGTGGATGATCTGCGTGTGGATGGTGAGGATGTCGAAGCTGCCGGTGAGTCCGAAGAGGATGGAGATGCCGTAGATCATCAGACCACTCGACACACCGCCGAAGATCACATACTTCAGGGCGGCTTCGGACGACCGCTTCACCGACTTCGTGAAACCGGCGAGCACGTAGGAGCTGAAGGATGAGAGCTCGAGGGCGAGGTACATCATCAACAGGTTCGAGGCGCCGGTCATGAGCACGAGGCCGAAGGTGGCGGCGGCAAGCAGGGTGTAGTACTCACCCGCGTGCTTTGCGCGCGTGCGTATCTCATGGGACTGCATCGAAAACACCACGACGATGGCGGATGTGATGATGATGAGAAACTTGAAGAAGGTTGCGAACGGATCGCTGACATACATCCGCTCGAACAGAAGGCCCGGCGTCCCTGCCGCCACCGAGGGCAGGAGGAAGAGCGCGACGGCGAATCCGAGGAGCACGATGTACTGCGTGATCTGCACGCGCTTCCCAAACAGGAACTCGACGATCATCGCGATGACGAAGGTGCCCGCAAGGGCGAGTTCCGGCCCGAAGCTCTGCAGACTTTGTGAAATGAGTTCAACCATGGTGTGGTGCTATTGTTCGTTCCGTCGTGAAGTATCCGTGAATTACATGCCGCTCATGAGGGCCGGGGCCGCCTTGGCGCCCTCGGTCACGACGAACTGGCAGAGATGGCCCACCGACGTCGTCATCCAGTTGATCATCGGGCCGGGGTAGCAGCCGAGGATGATGATGATGATGGTGAGCGGCACGAGCATGAAGATCTCGCGTCCGTTGGCATCGGCCATCACATTCTCCCACTTCTCCGGCAGTGTGCCCATGAACACGCGCTGGAATGTCCAGAGCATGTAACCCGCACCCAGGATGATGCCGAGTGTGGAGAGGGCGGTCCAGAACTTGTTCGCGGCAAAGGCGCCGAGGAACACGAACGCCTCACTGACGAATCCACTCAGTGTGGGCAGACCGATCGCGGCAAAGAAGGCGATGACGGTGAAGAACGAGTAGACGGGCATCTTGTTGTACAGACCACCGAACTCGTTGAGTCCGCGCGTGTGGGCGCGGTCGTAGATGACGCCCACCAAAAGGAAGAGCATGGCCGTGATGGTGCCGTGGTTGAACATCTGCAGCACCGCGCCGGTCATCCCCTGCAGGTTGAGTGAC
Organism: uncultured Chromatiales bacterium; assembly: GCA_964449305.1. Lineage (GTDB taxonomy): Bacteria > Bacteroidota > Ignavibacteria > SZUA-365 > CAYQST01 > CAYUYM01. The sequence goes on from CAYUYM010000097.1 coordinate 6,190, forward strand.
GCCATCCCGAGCATCACATACCCCATGTGCGACACCGATGAATAGGCGATGAGCTTCTTGAAGTCCTTCTGCGCCATGGCGCACAGGGCGCCGTAGACAATGTTGATGAAGCCGAAGACCATGAGGAAGGTCTGGAAGCGCACGGCCATCTCGGGGAAGATCGGCAGCATGATGCGCATCATGCCGTAGGTGCCCATCTTCAGCAGCACGCCGGCGAGGATGACGGAGATCGCCGTCGGTGCCTCGACGTGGGCATCCGGAAGCCAGGTGTGGAACGGAAACACCGGCACCTTGATCGCAAAGCCGATGAACAACGCAAAGAAGGCCAGAACGCGGGCCGTGGATCCGATCTGGCTGAAGATTCCGGACTGCATGTTGGCGCTGTCCATCATCGCGAGCATGTTGAAGGTGTGCAGTTTCGTGTTGGGATCCACCGTGGTGAAATACAGACCGATCACCACCAGCAGCAGCAGCACCGACCCGGCCAGCGTGTAAATGAAGAACTTGATGGCGGCGTATTCACGACGCGGACCGCCCCAGACGCCGATGAGGAAGTACATCGGGAGGAGCATGAGTTCCCAGAACACGTAGAAGAGGAAGAAGTCAAGGGCGCAGAACACACCCATCATGCCGGCATCGAGCAGCAGGAACATCGCGAAATAGCCCTTCACGGATTTCTCTATGGTGAAGGACGAGAAGGTCGCGATGAAGGAGATCACCGCCGTCAACAGGATCATCGGCATGGAAAGCCCGTCGATGCCCATGAAGTAGTCGATCTGGATGGCGCCGAACCACGAGGTCGCCGGGATCGAGATCCACGGCACATGTTCGACGAACTGCATCGTGGCCTCGCTGTTGATGCCCGCCTTGGCGGCATCGAAGTAGAACAGGATCACGGCTGCAAGAACAACCTGCAGCCCGGTGATTCCGGCGGTCAGGGACCGGATCAGCTTGACATTGTCCTTGGGCATCATCAGGATGAAGATCATGCCCAGGATTGGGAGAAACGTGATCACGGTAAGAATTGGGAAGTTCATCAACCCTCCAACATTATGCGGTCTGGAAAATAGCTGTCATGGGTGTATGGGAGCGGCGCATCAGATGCGCACGAGTGTCCTGAAGTAGAAGACGTAGAGAAGAAGAATGACGCCCACCACCACGAAGGCGATGTAGGTCTGAATCCTGCCAGTCTGGGCCTTGCGGAACACGAGGCCGAAGAAGCCGACGACGTAGGCGGTGAGGTTCACGAGACCGTCGACGATCCACTTGTCGATCCATCCGCTGACGGTGGAATAGACCCTCGTCACATAGGCCGTGCCGTTCACGGCGCCATCGACGATGTTGGCGTCGAACCAGCTCGAGACGCGGGCCACGAGCATGACAAAGGGCACCACGATCCACTGCTCATAGATCTCATCGAAATACCACTTCCTGCTGAGGAAGGTGTGGACCGGCCGGAGCTTCGCCTCCACCGCATCCGCGTTGAGTTTGCGCCAGTAGTAGAATAAAAAGGCGAACAGGATGCCAAGTGAGGCGATGATCATGGAGGTGATCATGGCGGGCAGATGCGCCTCGTGTGTCGCATGCTCCAAGGCCTTCTGGGCGGGGTTCTCCTCCACCACTGCGGGCGCCTCATGCTGCACGACGGATTCCTGCGATGGCTGCGCATCGACCATGCCCTCATGCGTCATGGCCTGCTCCTGTGTGGCGGCTGCGTCTCCATGCGCGGTCGGTTCAGCTGCGTGTGTCGCCTGCTGCTGCACGGCATGCTCCTCAGCGGGCTGCCCGTGTTCCACCGCCGCGTGCGCACCGCCGTGATCCGTACCATGGCCGATCCTGTACCAATGCTCTCCGGTGACGGTGACGGGTGTCGGCACGGATTTCACGAACCAGCCGCTGGCGGCGCCGAAGGGATTGAAGGAGTAGAATGCCCAGATGGACAGCGTTGCCAGCACGGCGATGGGAATCTTCATCGTGAGGGGCGACTCATGGATGTGCTCATGAATGTCGCGGCGCTTTGGTTCACCGAAGAAGGTGAGCAGCACGACGCGGAACATGTAGAACGCTGTGAGTGCGGCCACACCGAAACCGATCCACGGAATCGCCTGGGCGATGCCCTCCTTCATCCCGCCAAGGGCCCAGGTGCCCGCGAGGATCTCGTCCTTCGAGAGGAAGCCCGAGAACAGGGGCACGCCCGAGATGGCGAGCGTGGCAATGAGGAAGGTCCAGAAGGTGACAGGCATCTTGTTTTTCAGACCGCCCATGTTGCGCACATCCTGCGCATCGGTGTCGTGATCGTGCAGATGATGGAGGCTGTGATGCATGGCATGGATCACCGAGCCGGAGCCGAGGAAGAGGCAGGCCTTGAACATGGCGTGCGTCACCAGGTGGAAGACGCCTGCCGTGTACGCGCCGGCGCCGAGCGCCATGACCATGTAGCCGAGCTGGCTCACGGTGGAATAGGCGAGCACCTTCTTGATGTCGTTCTGCACGATGGCGATGGTGGCGGCGATGAAGGAGGTGAGCGTGCCGATGATCATGATGAAGAGCAGCGCCTCGCCGGCGAGCAGCGGGAAGATGCGGGCAACAAGATACACACCGGCCGCGACCATGGTGGCAGCGTGGATGAGCGCGCTGACGGGGGTCGGGCCCTCCATGGCATCGGGAAGCCAGGTCTGCAGCGGGAACTGCGCGGATTTTCCGATGGCGCCCGCAAAGAGCAGGATGCCGGTGATGGCGAGCCAGCTCGAGGAATCCATCGGGAAGTGACCCTGCGAGATCGCTGAAAAGATCGCATCGAAACGGAAGGAGCCGTAGGTGGTGAACAACAGCATGATGCCGATGAACATGCCCGCATCACCCACCCGGTTCATGAGGAAGGCCTTCTTGGAGGCATACGCAGGGCCCGGCTTTTCATACCAGAATCCGATGAGCAGATACGAGCTCACACCCACAAGCTCCCAGAAGATGTACATCATCAGGATGTTGTTCGTCAGCACGATGCCCAGCATGGAGAAGGAGAAGAGGCCGAGGTAGGCGAAGAAGCGGCCGTACTTCGCATCGCCGTGCATGTACCCGATCGAATACAGGTGCACCAGAGAGCTGATGAGCGTCACGACAATGAGCATGATGGCGGTCAGGTTGTCGAGCATGATGCCGAGTTCGATCCTGAAGGGGATCTCCTGACCAAGAAGCGATATGGTCGTGTTGAAGTCCACCCATGTGGCATTCACCTGGATCGGGGGCACCGGAAAGCCGGGGATGGCTGGAAGCACCTCCCGCCCGAAGGTCCCGATCGCGACGACGATCGACAATCCCAGGGTCAGAAAGAGCAGACCGGTGGCGATGACGTCGCCCTGCCGTGGCAGCCTGCGGCCGAACCCGAGCAGGATGGCGAACGATGCCAGGGGAATGAATAGAATGAAGAGCGCGAGCGTTGTGATGGTACCAGGTGACATGGCGTATGGGATCTTGGGAATGATCGGGTGGTGATGGGGCCTTCAGTGTCTCGATCGGGGACGAGGATGCGCCGGGGTCATTCCTTCAGGCGCGTCACACGGTCGGTTTCCACGGTGTTGAAGCGCTTGAAGATGTTGAGCACGATGGCGAGGGCGATCGACGCCTCGGCGGCGGCGAGCACGATCACGAACACCGTGGCAACCTGCCCCTCCATGTTCATGCCCTGATACCGGGTGAAGGCAAGGAAGTTGATGTTCGCGGCATTGAGGATGAGCTCAATACCCATGAGGATGAGGATAGCATTCCGCCGGGTGATGATGGCCAGCAGGCCGAGCGAGAAGAGCACGGCGGAAAGGATGAGGAAATGGGTCAGTCCGACGTTCATGCGTTCTCCTCCTCGTCAGGTTCCCGGCGCGCGATCATGGCGGCTCCCATGATGGCGACGAGAAGCAGGATGCCCACCACCTCGAAAGGCAGCAGATAGTTGGTCATGAGCTGTGCGCCGATCTCCAGTGCGGAGTTGGCGTTCGGATCGTACAGGGGCGCGGTAAGCCACTCCGCCTTCGTCATGATGAGAATCGTGGCTCCGAGGAGCACGCCGATGACGATGGCCGCCGGTACGCCCTGAAGCGTGCGCTGCACGATCTCCACATTGAATGCGCTCCGCGTGAGCATGACACCGAAGATGAGCAGGATCAGGATGCCGCCCACATAGACCATGATCTGGGCGATGGCCACGAAATCCGCCTGCAGCAGGACGTAGATGCCCGCGACTCCCAGGAAGGTGAACAACAGGGAGAAGGCGGAATAGATGATGCTCTTGGAAAACACCACCATCGCAGCCGAGACCACGGTGATGAGTGCAAAGAGGTAAAAAATGATGTCGTACAATTCCATGTCTCTACCGATGGTTGATCCGTGTTAACCCTGCGGTGCCGGGGCTTCCGGCGTGGATGCTGCCTTGGCGGCCACTTCGGCCTCCTTCTTCTTCGCCTCCGCTGCGGCGGCTGCCGCTGCGGCCTTCTTCGCCTCCTGCTCCCTGGTGTATTCGTCCACCTCGTGCTGCTTTGCAGCGACCTGGTCGGGCGTCATCACACTGTAGTGGTAAAGCAGCGCGTTGCGGTTGTATTCTGAAAACTCGAATGCCGCCGTCATCGTGATGCACTCGGTCGGGCACGGGAACGTGCACAGCCCGCAGTAACAGCACTTCGCGATGTCGATGTCGAACTTCGACACCCACAGGCGCTTCTTCCCCCCGAGCGAGGTCAGACCAAGATCGTCGGTCGGCAACGCCTTGATCGTCTCGATCGAGATGCAGTTCACCGGACAGGCCTTCGCGCACTGATCACAGCCGATGCAGTCGTCCATGTTGACATAGAGACGGTTGCGCACGCGGTCCGGCAACGGCCGCTTGACGGTGGGATACTGGATGGTGACCTTCTTCGTGAACAGATGACCCCACGTGATCTTCATACCGACGAGTGCGGTCCAGATGCCATCCTTGACGCCTTTGATATATCCGCTCATAGCTTGGGTTGTCCTTTCACAAAAATTACATGACCATCAGGATGAAGCCGACGATGAGGGCGATCCCGAAGGAGAACGGAATCAGCACCTTCCAACACATGTACATCAGCTGGTCCACACGCACGCGCGGCAGCGTCCAGCGCAGCCACAGCATGACAAAGACGAAGAAGATGCCCTTCAGAGCGAGCCACAGAAAGCCTTCGAGCGGCACCAGCCACGACACACCGATCGTCTCGCCCAGGGTCGCACCAAACGGGCTCTGCCAGCCGCCGAAGAAGAGGATCGCCGCCACGGCGGAGATGAGGTACATGTTGGCGTATTCCGCCATGAAGAACATCGCGAACTTCATGCCCGAATACTCCGTGTGGTAGCCCGACACGAGCTCGGACTCCGCCTCCGGAAGATCGAACGGTGTGCGGTTCGTCTCTGCAAGCCCGGAGATGTAGTAGATCACGAACGCGCCGACGAGGAAGGGCATCAGGATGAAGTTCCCCCATCCACCTTCGAGCAGCACTCCCGATGCGAGCGTCACGTTGTGCTTCGGACCGCCGAAGATGAACCAGTTCCAGAAGGGACCGGATTGCGCGGTGATCACATCCTGGAGGTTCATGGAGCCGACAATCATCACGATGATGAGGATGGCCATGGCTGCGGGCACCTCGTAGCTCACGATCTGTGCCACCGATCGCATCGATCCGTACAGCGTGTACTTGTTGTTCGATGCCCACCCGGCCATCATGATCGCGGCCACGTTGATGGAGCCGACGGCGAACACGTAGAACACCCCCACGTTGATGTCGGCACCCACATAGTTGCTCGCAAAGGGCACCGCAGCGAAAGCCGCATAGGCCCCCATGAAGGTGAGATACGGGGCGATGTTGAAGAGCTTCTTGTCGGCTGCCGCCGGAACGATGTCCTCCTTCTGCAAAAGCTTCAGCACATCGGCCAGGGGCTGGATGATGCCCCACGGACCGGTGCGCATGGGACCGAGGCGGTCCTGCATCCAGGCCGACACCTTCACCTCGCCCAGGATGGCGACGAGTGCATATGTCAGCAGGAACACGAGCGGCAGGGCGCAATACACCACGATGGTGAGAAGGTTGTCGCCGAGAAGGTTCGATAAGATTGATTCCATGGACGAGTATTCCGTTTGTAATGTTCGCTTGAACGACGGTTATCGGTCGATTTCACCGAGCACGATGTCGATGCTGCCGAGGATGGCGACGAGATCGGCGACAAGGTGCCCACGCGAGATTTCATCGATGACGCCAAGGTTGACAAAGCCCGGAGCACGGCACTTGCAGCGGAACGGATTGGCTCCTCCGTCGCTCACCACATAGTATCCGAGCTCACCACGCGGGTTCTCCACGCGAGCGTAGGCTTCGGCGCCCTTTGCAGGACGGATCTTCTTTGGGATCGCCGAGGTGACGTCCCCTTCCGGGAAGGTGGCCAGCGCCTGCTCGATGATCCGGCACGACTGCTCCATCTCGCGCTGACGCACGATGTGCCTGTCCCAGCAGTCGCCCAATGCGCCCATCTCGCCCGTCCCCACCACCACATCCCAGTCAAAACGGTCGTAGATCGAATAGGGATCGTCACGACGCAGATCGAAGTCGACGCCCGATCCGCGGAGCATGGGGCCGGAGGAGCCATAGCTGATGGCGACATCGGCCGGAAGCACGCCCACATTGGCCGTGCGCTCCACAAAGATCTTGTTGAGGTTGAGGAGGTTGTGGATCTCCTTCATCGTGGGGCG
>CAYUYM010000098.1:0-12860 GCA_964449305.1 uncultured Chromatiales bacterium
GGTGGCATCGGGAGTGGCCGGCGCAACGATGCTTGCCATGGCTGTGGATCCGTCGGTGACCGAGGTCCTCGCGCGCCAGTACGGCACCGTGCACGACGCCGTCTCGACGGTGGGAGGGGAGTTTGGCACGGCCCGGAACGCGCTGGCGCTGGCTGTCGGGATCTACGCTGTGGGGTGGGTGGCGGGGGAGGATGGCATCCGGACCACGGGGGCCATGACGCTCGAGGCCCTTGCCTTCTCCGGAGCTGTCACAACAGCGGTGAAGACGCTCGCCGGCCGCAGTCGGCCCTTCACCAACGAGGGGGCATGGACCTGGCGTCCCATCGCCTTCACGCATGAGCAGACCTCGCTGCCCTCCGGCCATGCCACCGTGGCCTTCTCTCTTGCGACGATTCTTGCGGACAGGGTTGACTGGTTGCCCGCCACCATTGCCCTGTATGCGCTGGCGGGATCGACGGTCTATCAGCGCGTGGCATCGAGCCAGCACTGGGCGTCGGATGTCGTGCTCGGAGCGATCATCGGCCATGTGAGCGCACGCTTCGTGATCGGGCGTCACCGCGATCGTGCGTCGCAGTCCGGCAGGCACATGACGTTGGTGCCGATCCTGTCACCGCGCGGCACGGGGGTCGGCCTCGTCATCCCCATCAATTGAAGCAGGCCTGAAGGTGGGCGGCACAGTGCGCGATGCTGTTCACTCTTCGCCGCCGCGGTCCTCGCTTGCATGGATCTGGAGGTAGTTCCGGTACCGCAGGGCTGAGCAGGTTCCGCGTTCCACGGCGTCCCGCACGGCGCAGTCCGGTTCATGGATGTGTGTGCAGGACGAGAGTCGGCAGTCGTTGCTGAGCGGCACGAACTCGGGATAGTAGGTGTGAAGATCATCGCGGTCGAAATGGTACAGCCCGTATTCGCGGATGCCCGGGGTGTCGGCGATGTATCCGCCCTCGTGAAGGGCGTAGAGCGTGGAGCGCGTGGTGGTATGAGTGCCACGTCCGGATTTGACCGACACGTCCGCGGTCTTCTCATCGAGATCGGGGATGAGGGCGTTGAGCAGCGTCGTCTTGCCCACGCCGGACTGCCCGACAAGGCTGGAGATGCTGTCGAGGAGTGCCGAGCGCAGATCGGCGAGGCCCTCGTTCGTGGTGCACGACGTCATGATCACCCGGTAGCCCGCGGTGCGGTAGTCGTCGGCCGCTTCGTCGAGGTACTCGCGGGCCTCGTCGTCGGCGAGATCGATCTTGTTGATGAGGACGAGCGGTGTGATCCCGCCCATCGCGGCGGCGATGAGATAGCGGTCGATGAGTCCCGGGCGGAACTGTTCCTGCGTGGCCGCGGCGACGACGACGAGCTGGTCCACATTGGCGGCGATGACCTGTTCGACGCGCGTCTGGTTGATGCCTCGCCGCGAGAGGGAGGTTGTGCGTGCATAGACATGCGTGATGACGGCGTCGCCGTCGCCTTCGTGGATGTAGCGCACGCGGTCGCCAATGACGATGAGGGTGGACGAGGGATTCTCGGTGGTGGTGGTGCGCCTCGGGTGGGCGGGGATGCGGCCGGTCGCGTCCTCGATCACACCCACCGGGCCGCCGGTCTGCACCACGAGGGCGTCACGTTCGTCCGATGCATCCACCACCACGACGCGGCGCGGTGCGGAGCGCCGCCGGTCCTCGCTGTCGGCCTCGCCCTCGTGATCTCCGGTGAACCGCCAGGCGACGTCGCCCTTGCGCCACAGCTTCTCCACGTCCCTGCGTTTGTCGGTTTTCCGGACTTCCTTCTGTGCCATGCGCTCGAGTACTGGGTGCCATGCTGGTGAGTGAATCTGCGTGCATCCAAATTAGGGCATGCACGAGACGGACGCAAGATGGATGGTCACGGGATTTTCGATTCGCCCTGCGGCTTCCTATTTTTGAGGCTGGTCTGTGCCGCGCGCCCGGTGCCCCTTCACCAACCCTGCCCACTGTGAAACGCCTTCTCCCCCTGCTGTTGTGTCTTCCCCTCCTGCTCTCCTGCGGGGATCCGCGGGCGCAGTCGGCCGCGGCGTTCAACGGCGTCGCCGCGCGCATCGTGGACCGCTGGCTGGCGCTTCACCCTGAACGCCGGTATGAACTGCACGGCATCGTGGGCGACGATCTTGCACGGCGCTACTCCGAGGCGGGCATCCGCTCCATCATCGACTTCGCCCATGCGGCACTCGACACGCTGGCCGCCATCGACACGCGGCTCCTGCCGGCTGATGAGCGGGTGGATTACGAGATCCTGACACATGCGATGGACGCGGAACTCCTGACACTGCACGAGCTCGGTGACTGGCGGCACGATCCGGCCTTTTACGACGTCGCGTCGATGCTCATGGATGTCCTGGGTGAGTGCACGCAGGGCAGGCCGCATGCGGATGCGGTCACGGTGCTGCACGCGCTGCCGCAGGTGCTTGCCGCGGCACGGCACAACCTCGAGGCGCCCCCGCAGCTCGCCACGCGCAATGCCATGCAGCGCATCGACGCGGTGCTGCGTGAGATGCCTGCGATGATCGACACGCTGGAGCAGCGCGTCCCGGCGGAGGAGTGGCCGCCGGTCGCCCTCGCGGCCGATGCTGCCATGAGGGCGCTCAAGCGCCAGCGACGGTGGATCGCCGACACGCTGATGCGCCGCAGCACGCCGGAATTCCGATGCGGCAAGGCGCAGTTCGACCAGCGGCTCTCGCTGCAGTTCGAATCGGAACACACGTCGGAGGAGATACTCAGCCACGGCCAGGTCGAGTTCCTTCGCACGCAGGAGGCGCTGTATCAGGCCTGCCGTGAACTGTATCTCCATCGCTTCCCCGACCGCGAGCTCGATGAAACGCGTCCCAATACACGGACGCACGTCATCAGCACGGTGCTGTCCGGCATGGAGACGACCCGCGTGGATGCGGACTCCATCATGCAGACCGCGGAACGTTTCGCCGAGCGGGCGCGGCAGTTCCTCACCGCGTTGCGCATCATCACGCAGCCCAGGACCACCTTCCGCATCGAACCGATGCCCGCATGGCGGTCGACCGACATCCCCGCCACCTGCGAACCGTGTGCGTTGTCCCACGACCAATCCGTTGTGCACGTTTCGCTTCCACCGGAGGCGGCCTCTCCGTGGCAGCGCTCGCAATGGATGCGCAATCACAACCGCCACTCCTTCGAGGTGCTGCTCGCCCACGAGGCGATCCCCGGCCATGCCCTTCAGCAGACCATGTCGGCACCTGCCACCACGCTGCGCCCCATCCGCGCGGTGTTTCCCAGCCGCCTGTTCGCCGAGGGCTGGGCGTGCCATGCGGAGGCCCTGCTGGCCGACCTCGGTTTCGACGGCATCGAATACCGCATCGCACAGCTCACCTCGCGCCTGCGCATCATCGCCAACGCCATCCTGGATCAGAAGATCCACATCCACGGCATGCGTGAGCAGGAGGCCGTCAGCTTCCTCATGAACGAGTGCTACCAGGATGCGGCCGAGGCGCAGGCCAGGGTGCAGCGCATCGCCCTCGCACCCGTGTGGATGACGATGTTCTACGAGGGACTGATCGAACTCAACCAATTGCAGTTGCGCCACCGTGCCTCCAAGCTGCTGCACATCTCCGATCGTCGGTTCTATGACCGCCTCCTCACGCAGGGGACGATCGCCTTCCGGCACCACGCACGCCTGATGGGGCTCGTCACCGAGTGATGAGCACCAGCGGCTCCTCCCCACATCACCCGGCTGCGGGTGACGAGCAGGCAGCGCACGACGCCGCGATCCTGCGGGATCTCCACGCCCGTCATTTCGGAGACGGCGACGTCGCCTGCACCGCCCTGCGGGGCGACGGATCGGCGCGCCGCATCCACCGGCTGACGGGCGCGCACACCCGGAGCATCGGCATCGCCTCGGCGGATGTCCGCCAGAACCGCGCATTCATCGGATTCAGTCGCGCGTTTCACGCCGCCGGCCTGTCTGTCCCCCGCATCCTCGCCGTCAGCCACGACGAGCAGCACTACCTCGAGGATGATCTCGGCGACGTCACCCTCCATGCCTGGATGCAGAAGCGACGCGACGGCGCCTATTTCACTGCGGAGGTGCGGGACATGTACGTCCGCGTGCTTCACGAGCTGGTGCGCTTTCAGGTCGATGCCGCCGATGCGGTGGATTACGGGCTGTGTCATCAGTGGGACGAATTCGGCGCTGAAGCGATGCGTTTCGACACCACCTATTTCCGCGGGATGTTTCTGGACCAGCTCCTGCCGGGCGGGTACGATGGCGCCGCGTTTGAGCAGGGTGCAGCTGTGCTCATCGACCGCTGCCTCCAGGAGGATCGCCGCCACTTCCTCTACCGCGATTTCCAGTCGCGCAATGTGATGATCCTCGATGGCCGACCCTGGTTCATCGATTACCAGTCCGGTCGACGCGGGGCGCCCGCCTATGATGCGGCCTCGATGCTCTTCGACGCGCGCGCGGCCATCCCCCCCGCGGAGCGCTCCATGCTGCTGGAGGCGTACCTCGACGCCCTGCGCAGCCGTCCCGGTGTGGATGTGGACCGCGTGCGGGGCTCCTTCCCGGCGTTCGCCCTGCTGCGGGTGCTGCAGGCGCTCGGGGCGTTCGGCAACCTCGGCCTGCGTCAGGGCAAGGTGTCCTTCCTGGAGGGCATCGAGCCGGGACTGGTGAATCTGCGACACCTGGTGACGGAGACAGGTGCATTGGACGGCAATCCCACCCTCCGTGCCTGCCTCACCGGGGTCACCGATCCCGCCTCCACGCGCCACATCACCGAACAGCTTCGCAGGCTGCCATGACACCGCATCCCATCACCGTCACCATCCGTTCCTTCGGCTACCATCGCAGCGGTATGCCGCCTGCCGACGCCATCGACGGCGGCGGGGCGGTGTTCGACTGCCGCCTGCTGCCCAACCCCGGCCGCGACGCAGCCTGGTCCGGCACGACGGGCCTGAATCCCCGCCTCGCGGAACACCTGGACGCCATGCCCGCCGCAGTGACCTTCATGCAGCACGTCCTCGGCATCGTCGATGCGGCACTGGCGGAGTACATTCGGCGCGGCTTCCCGCGGCTGGCCATCGATTTCGGATGCACCGGTGGGCAGCATCGATCGGTCTGGTGCGCGGAACGGCTCGCGGCGCATCTGGTGCGGAAGGGTGTGGGTGTGCGCATCGATCACCTCGAACGGCGGAGCTGGCCATGACGGGAATGATCCTCGCCGCCGGCTTCGGCACACGTCTCGGGGCGCTCACGCGGGAGATGCCCAAGGCGCTTGTCCCGCTTCTCGGTCGTCCCATGATCGACCACGTCATCGGCGCCCTGGAGCGGGCGGGATGTGACCGCATCGTGATCAACGCCCATCATCACGCTGATGCGCTTGTGCAGCATGTGCGCGGGCTCGTGCGCGCAGCGGAGCTCATCGTCGTCACCGAGGACGAGATCCTCGGCACGGGCGGTGGCATCCTCCATGCGCGGCCGCTGCTCGGCGACGCCCCGTTCATCGTGCACAATGCCGACATCTTTTCGCGCCTCCCCCTTGGGGCGCTCATGGCGGCGCACAGGGCGTCCGGGGCGGCGGTGACGCTGGTGACGCGGCGGGAGCCATCGTCGCGCCCGCTGGTGTTCGATGCCTCCATGCGCTTCCTCGGCAAGCAGGCATGGGCCGCGGAGGGGATGCGCTACCCCGACGATGCGCTGCGTCTCGGCTTCACCGGCATCCACATCATCGACCCCGCCCTGCTCGATGCCGATCTGCCGGTCGGCTTTCTTGACGTGTTCGACATGTATCGCCCGGCACTCGCCGCGGGAGCCCGGATCTGCGGTGTCGTGGCCGACGGATACTGGACGGACCTCGGAACGCCGGAACGCCTGGCGGCATGCGAGGCATGGCTTCTCGCCCACACGGACGACAGGGAGCCGGGGGTGGCATCGTGAAGCGCCTCATGCCCGTGCTCGCCGCGTGTCTGCTGCCGGTGCTCGCGGGTGTGCCGTTGCATGCACAGGTGGACACGGGGCGTGCTCACACCATGCAGATCCGCCACGATGATCTGCGCGCACTGCCGGGGGAGGGAACGGTGCCGTCCCGCGACCGTCGCACACGCGACACACGGGAGCGGTCCAAGGCGTCGGTCAAGGGCGCCGCGAAGGCTCCCCGGGAGAAGGGCGCCCATGTGAAGAAGGGCGCTGACGATGACGGACAGGCTGTCCTCCGAAGCACACACGGCGGCCGCCGCGACGACGCCCGCAGCAACCGGGCGGCACGCTCCGCAGCGCGCAGGCGGGGCCGCCGCCGATGAGCCGCCTCGGCGGGGCCCTGCGAGGAGGCGCCGGAGATGCGCCTTTCCTTTTGTCCTGCGATGCGGCATATTTCCCTCCATCATGCGTCACCTTCTTCTCATAGCGTTCATCCTTTTCGCCCTCGTACCGGTCCATGGCCAGGTGCGGATCATGCTCGGCGGTGTGGACGCGACGGCCTGGCCCCGGGTGGATCTGACCTTCCGCGTGCAGCGCGGTGCGACGCCCGTGACGGACGGCGACACAGGGCATTACCACATCCTTGATGGCGGTGTTCCGGTCACGCCCGTGATCACCTGCCCCGAGCGGCATTCGCTGCAGGCGGCACTGGCACTCGGCGTGGAGCGCTCGCTCGCCGATCTCCACGATGCGGGCATCGATGCCGCGCGGCGCCTGCTCCGCGCATGCAGCTTCCATGACCAGCGCACACGCGCCTCGTTGTGGACCTTCGCCACCTACGTGAGCCGGGAGATCGCCACCACCTTCGACAGTACGCGGCTCGTGTCCGCGGTGAACAGCATCAGCGAGTCGCCCTGGCCATTCAACGGCACTGCGCTCTACGAGGCGATGCACCGCGCCATCGAGGATGTGAACGAATTCGGCGCCACGCCTTCGAAGGCGGTGGTGTTTGTGACCGACGGCATCAACAACACGGCGAATTACGACCGCTCGGAGGCGGACGTCATCGGACGCGCGCTGATCGACGGCATCCGCGTCTTCGTGCTGGGAGTGGGGGACAAGCCCGACGGCATCGCCTCGATGCAGCGCATCTGCACGGCGACAGGGGGCTTCTACGCCCCTGCATCGGATGCCGGCGCCTGCGACTCCATCATCCGCGCCATCACGCTGCAACCCGCCGAGACCTACTGGTGCCATGCCGTGTGGAACGACCCCGGCTGTCCGAACGGTGCCACGCGGACGATCTCCTTTCTCCATGACCCGCACACCGGCGATCGCGACTCGGCACGCATCGCATGCACGGCACCGCGCATCGAGGCGCAGCTCACCGCGCTGCCATTCTGGATCAGCCCGCCGACACTGGGCGGCGCGGTGGGTGACACGCTCGAGACCGCGGTCGGCATCACCAGCGCTTCACCCATCCCCGTCGATTCCCTCCGCATCACCATGCGGCACGACGGCCTTCGGCAGCTCGGAATCCCGTGGATCGATCCCGTGTGGAGCGGCTGGCAGATTGCGCTGCAACCGTCGGGCGACGAAAGCATCCTGACCATGCGCCCCCCCCCGGCATCGGGCGGCATCCCCGCCGGGCAGACGCGGATCGTGCGCATGAGTCTGGTCCGCGTCGCCGCCGGTGCCACCGATCCCGGCCTCTCCCGCATCGAGGGTGTCGACTGTCGGGTGCTGACCTACAGCGGTTTTACCCGCGGTGGGATGGCGGTGCTCGACACCGTGTCGGCACCCCGCGGTGGGCATGCCGCGCTGACACTGCGCCTTGCGGGCAATCGAGTGCCGGAGGGGATCCGTTCCATCGAAGTGGAGATCGTGATGCCCCGGCAGGCAGCCGGTCCGGTGGTCGCGTCGGCCATGCGCGTGCAGCCTCTCGCGGGGTGGGAACTGGTGGAGGAGCGTGTCGAAACGCATCGCGACAGCATCGCCCTCATGGCGCGTCTGCGCTCGGCCACTCCTGCGATGGCGGATGCCGCCATGGCGGAGGTGCTCATCGGCATCGACGGCACGTCCCCACCCTTCGTTCCCGTCGGGATCACCGTGCCCCTGGTGAACATCGCCACCGCGGGGGCGGTGGACGTCACCCGGCCCGGGCTCGTCGTTGTCCGCGATTCCTGCTTCAACGATGTCATCGCCCTGAGCGGCCTCGCGGTTGTCGGGCCGCATCCGCAGCCGGTGGATCGCCGGGCGCACATCGAGATCCGCCGCCCTGAGCCCGCCCTTGTCCGGCTGGAGGTGCGCGATGCCCTCGGCCAGCTGTGCCAGCCCACCCGCACCGTGGCCTGCGGGCCCGCGCCGGTGACGGTGACCATCGATGCATCATCCCTTTCACCCGGACTCCACCTCGTCACCGTCACTGATGGCACGGACGTCCGGAGCGTCTCCTTCATTGTCACACACTGATTTCCCCGCATGACGTCGAGAACGATCCGCTTCATCCCCCTGCTGTTCCTGGCGCTCGGCATGGCCGCTCCCGTGCTCCATTGCCAGGAGCGGCATCAGTCGATCACCGCGCAGGCCTTTCTGCAGGCGCTCACCAGCGGCGACTGGCAGAAACTGCCGGGCCTCATCCACCCCGAGTATTACCGCAAGGCCGACACCACGCGTTGGCAGGCCCTCATGGCCACCATGAAGCAGCGCGGCGGGGACTTCGAGCGCTTCACCTACCGGGGCACCACCATGAACCGCCGCCTGGCAAGCATGACCTACCGCGTCCGCTTCCAGCATGATTCAGTGGACTGCACCGTGCTCGTGGACACGGTGAACCTCATCAGCGCGTTCTGGGTGGACGACATCAAACCCGTGTACCGCCACCCGCTGCCATCCTACGCCAGGCCCCGCACGTATCGTGAGATCACCATCCGCTTCGGCGACACCCTGGAGATGCGCGGGACCTTGACGCTTCCCACGCGCGTCAAACGACCGCCGCTCGTGGTCGTCATCGGCGGGACGGGAGCGCAGGACCGTGACGGCACGCTCCTCGGCAGCAAGCCCTATCGCGACATCGCCTGCGGCCTGGCGACGAAGGGCGTGGCCGTGTTCCGCTTCGACAAGCGCGCCTTCAGCAACCCGGCATCCATCGACTACGCCACCATCACGGTGGAGACGGAGGTGATGCGCGATGTGCGCAGCGCGTTGGCGCTTCTCCGCAGGCGCCGCGATGTGGACACCGCGCGCATTGTGCTCCTGGGGCATGATCTGGGCGGCATCGTCGCCCCCATGCTGGCTGCGGCCGATCCCGGCATCGCCGGCCTGGTGCTGCTCGCTGCGCCCGCCGGTCGCGTGGAGGAGCTCGCGATCGCGCAGCTCGCGGCAGCCGCGGCATCGCCCAACCTGCCGGACGACAGGCGGCAGGCCCTCAACGCGCAGATCGCCACGGGGCGGCGCATC
The DNA here is from genome assembly GCA_964449305.1 of uncultured Chromatiales bacterium. Taxonomy (GTDB): domain Bacteria; phylum Bacteroidota; class Ignavibacteria; order SZUA-365; family CAYQST01; genus CAYUYM01. The sequence continues at coordinate 9,361 of CAYUYM010000098.1, forward strand.
CTCGCGGGGCAGGCGGCACCCACGGAGGTGTTCTTCTCCCTGCCCGCATCGTATTACCTCGACCTGGCCGCGCGGAACATGCGCGCCACCGTCCGCGGGCTCACCATCCCCGTGCTCTCCGTGTTCGGTCTGCATGATCACCTCATTGATACGCGTGACCGGTTGGTATGGAACGAGCTCATCCCGGCCGGCCGGCAGACAACGCACCTGTGCACGTCATGCAACCACCTGCTCATCCCCACGCAGGAAAGCGGTCCTGCATCGATGCGCACTTCCGGGACGGTGGATGAAGGGGTGGTGAAGGCAATCGCAGGGTGGTGTTCCACACTGGCACGGTGACGGTTTTTTTTGCTGACCGCAAAACGGTAACTTCATGCCATTGACGATCAGGAGCTTCGAATGCGCATTTCCCCGTTCATGTTCTTCCTTTCCATGCTGGTGGCCGGCACAGTGACCGTGATGGCCCAGTGTCCCCGCGAGACCGACACCCTGCAGTACTTCGATCCCAACGGGACGACCGTGGTGTTTCAGATGCCCCTGCCCACACCATGGTGGGGGGTGTTGAACACGCCCGACTTCGCGACGCGGCTCGATTCCGTGTTTGTCGGGTTCGGCATCACCCGCGCCATCGGAACGAACTTCATCGACGACACCCTGCAGTTCCGCGTGCTCGAAAACACCCTGCCGACGGTGACGACGCTGCATACGGGGCAGTTCATCCTTCCCGGCAGCTTCACCGGCACGGTGGATGACGATTTCTACCTGATCGACTATTCGTTTCTTGGAACATATCCCTTCATCAATCCTGCCCGCGATTTCTGGTATTCCTGGCGTCTCAAGGGCCCCTCCACGCACAGCGGGCATGTCCTGCTCCGGAAGCCGGCCCTGAATCCCAGTCGCTCGGTGGTGATCGGGCCAACGGGGGCGACGATGACGGCCTCGGAGTACGTCTCCTGGCAGATCCCCGACTCGGTGGATCTGTGGTTGGAGACACGGCCCTGTTACTACAACGGCGTGCCTGTGGAGCTTGCCGCATTCGACGCCGAATACACCGGCCGCGATGTGCTGCTCACCTGGACCACCGCATCGGAGACCGACAACATGGGCTTCGCCATCGAACGCGCCATCCCTTCAATCGACAGCGATGCACTCCTCTGGCAGAAGATCGGTTTCGTTTCCGGCAATGGCACCAGCACCGCAGAGCACCGATACACCTTTGAGGATCCCGCGCCGGTGCAGATGGCGGACCGTCACGGCGTGCTGCGCTACCGCCTGCGTCAGGTGGACTTCGATGGTTCATTTCACCTGACACCCGTGCGCGAGGTGCGCATCCCCACATCATTCAACGGCTTTGCGCTTCATCCCAGCCACCCCAATCCCGCCATGACCTCCGGCAATGTGATCGTGTCCTTCACCGTGCCTGTGGAGACGGGCTTGGTCATCGGTCTTGTCGATGCCGCCGGACGTTCCGTGCGCACGCTCTTCGACGGCACACATCCTGCCGGTGCGGGATCGCTCACGATGAGCACCGACGGCCTTGTGCCGGGCGGGTATTTCGTCGTGCTTTCCTCAGGCAGCACACGCCTCTCCCAACGCCTGGTTGTGACCAGGTAGCGACAGCATCCGATGGGGAAGAGGCGGACCACGGAGCCACCGGTCCCGCGGGTCCATCGGCTGGATCCGATGGTTGCGTTGATTCTTGCCGTCGCCTTCGGGCTGCGGCTGGCCTTCATCCTGCAGTTGCGTCAGTCTCCCTTCTTCGCGAATCCCTTCTCCGATTCCCTCGTTTTTCTGCGCATCGCCGATGATCTTCTGAACGGCCAGGCCGTACAGGCGTGGTTCATGTCGCCCCTCTATCCGTATCTCCTGGCAGCGGTGAAGGCCCTCACCGGGGATGTCCTCATCTGGATGCGCATCGTGCAGGCGGTGGCGGGGACGGCCGCTGTGGCGCTCATCCATGCCACGGGCGTGCGGTTGTATGGGCGGACAGCGGGCCGCATCGCTGCAGGGCTGGCGGCCATCTGCGCTCCGTTCATCTTCCACGATGCCCAGATCCTCTTCGACGGCCTTCAGGTGCTGCTCGTGTCTGCTGCGATGTGGTTCTTTGTGCGGGCCCTCGCAGAGCAGCGGCTGCGCGATCTTGTGTTGGCCGGCTTCGTGTGCGGCCTTCTCGCGGTGAACCGTGCGACAACGCTTCTGCTCCCTGCGCTGTTCCTCCTGCTCTGGTTCCGTGCGGGGAAGCGGTCCATCGCGCCCGTCACCGTGCTGGCATCAGTCATCATCCCCATCCTCCTCTGCATCCTGCCCTTCACGCTGCACAACCTCTCCGCCGAGGGCGTGTTCATCCCCATCACGTCATCGGGCGGATACAATCTCCACGCCGGCAACAACGCCGAGGCATCGGGATTCTACACGGTGCCGGAGCGCATCGATCTGTACGAGGATCCCAACGGCCGGCAGTACGCCGAGCGGACGCTGGGCAGAACGCTCACATCGGCCGAGGTCTCCTCGTTCTGGTCCGGGCGGGCATGGGAGTGGATCACCGCCAACCCAGCGCGTGCGCTTGTGCTTGCCTTCGTCATGAAGCCGCTGCGCTTCTTCGCCCCTCAGGAGATCGACCAGATGGGGCTGGATCCGGGCTTCGTCCGTCAGGAGTGGTCCACGATCCTCGATCTGCCCCTCGCGGGGTTCGCGCTCGTGTTCGTGCTCGCCGCGTTCGGAGCGGTGGCCGCCCTGCGCAGCCGCGCGCCGGTCGCCGTGCCGGGCATCGTGGTGCTCGCCCTGCTTCTGGGGTCGATGGTGTTCTTCGCCAATGCGCGCATCCGGCTCGTCGCGATCCCTCCGCTGCTGCTGCTCGCGGGGCTGGCCGTGGACCGCATCATGCTGTACGTGCGCGGCCGCCGGTGGCGCGACATCGGCTTCGGTGCGCTGGCCGCCGCCGCCGCCCTTGCCGTGATGTACTTCCCGCAGGCGCCCCGGGCCACATGGGACCAGGAATACGTGCGCCTCGGGCAGATCGCGTTCTCCTCCGGGCAGACGACGCAGGCGGAGGCACTGTTCCGGAAGTCCATCGAGCAGCGAGCGACCGTGCAGGGACTGATGAACCTGGGCAATGCGCTCGCGGTGCAGGGGAGGACGACGCAGGCCGAACGGGCGTACGCCGACGCCCTCCGCCTCGATCCGAACCAGCCGCTCCTGCATTTCAACCTCGGGAACTTCGAGTTCGGCCGGGGCAACATCGACAACGCCATGGGAGCCTGGCAGCGGGCGGTGGATCTCCAGCCCACGCTGGCTCCGGCATGGCGCAACATGGGACTCGTGGCCATGCGGGCCGGCCACATCCCCGAAGCCGTGCGCTTCCTCTCCAAAGCGCGAGACCATGAGAAGGATCCCGCGGCGGCAGCCGCCATCGAGCGCGATCTCCGCACACTGCGGGAGATCCCGCAGGCGCAGCGCGCGGAAGGACGGGCCGTTCGTGGCCATCAACTGCGCCGCGATCC
>CAYUYM010000099.1:0-12821 GCA_964449305.1 uncultured Chromatiales bacterium
GGTGGCTCCTGGCGCTATGGATGATTACACGAGTTCAATGATGAGTGCGGAGGCCTCGCCGCCGCCGATGCAGAGTGTCGCCAGACCGCGGCGTGCATTGCGCCTGCGCATGGCGTGGAGAAGCGTCACGAGGATGCGTGTGCCGGAGGCACCGATCGGGTGCCCCATCGCCACCGCGCCTCCATACACGTTCACCTTCGCCGGATCGAGCCCGGCGAGCTGGTTCACGGCGCAGGAGACGACGGAGAATGCCTCATTCACCTCAAAGAGGTCGATGTCGTCCACCGTGAGTCCGGCTTTCTTCAGCACGGCCTGGATTGCATCGGCCGGGGCGGTGGTGAACCACTCAGGCGCCTTGGCGGCGCTGGCCTGGGCCACAATCCGCGCCATGGGTGCCAGCCCAAGCTCCTCCACCTTCTCCCCGGAGGCAAGCACCACGGCGGCAGCGCCATCGTTGAGCGACGAGGCGTTCGCGGCGGTCACCGTGCCGTCGGCCACGAACACGGGCCTGAGAGTCGGCACCTTGTCGAAGTTCACCTTGCGGATGTCCTCGTCCTCGGTCACGAGCATCGGATCGCCCTTCTTCTGCGGAATCGCAACCGGGACGGTCTCCTCGGTGAAGATGCCGGCATCGAGCGCGGCGATGGCGCGGCGGTAGCTCTCCATGGCGAAGGCATCCTGCTGCTCGCGCGTGATGGACATCTCCCGTGCGCAGATCTCGGCGGCATTGCCCATGTGGAAATCATGGTACACATCCCAGAGACCGTCCTTGATCATGGAGTCGAGGAGCTTCGCATGCCCGAACCCGTAGCCTGTGCGGGCCTTGTCGAGCAGATAGGGCGTGTTGGACATGCTCTCCTGCCCGCCTGCCACCACGATATCGGCATCGCCGGTGAGGATGGCCTGGGCGCCGAGCATCGTCGCCTTGAGTCCGGAGCCGCACACCTTGTTGATCGTCATGCAGGGCGCTCTGTCCGGGATGCCTGCCGCCAGTGCGGCCTGGCGCGCCGGCGCCTGGCCCACGCCCGCGGTGAGCACGTTGCCCATGATGACTTCCGACACCTGGCCGGGATCGACGCCCGCGCGGCGCAATGCCTCCCTGATGGCGATGGCGCCGAGCTGTGGTGCGGTGAAGCTCCTGAGTGAACCGTTGAACGCGCCAATGGGCGTGCGCGCCCCATTCACAATGAACGCTGTTTTCATGATGTTCTGCCTGCCTGTAAATGAAACATGACCGTGTGCGTGGTTGTGCGCGCAGGACGGTGACCTGTCGCAGGTGCGTGGGAGGAGGTGCTTAGCTGTTCATGTACTTGAGGAATTCCTTGTTGCTCTTGGTCCCGCGCATCTTCTCGATGAGGAACTCCATGGCCTCCACGGTGGAGTATTCGCTCAGCACCTTGCGGAGGATCCAGATGCGGCTCAGTTCCTCCGGTGTCAGGAGCAGATCCTCCTTGCGCGTGCCGGACCGGTTCACATCGATGGCCGGGAACACACGGCGGTCAGAGAGCTTGCGATCGAGCACGATCTCGAGGTTGCCCGTCCCCTTGAACTCCTCAAAGATCACTTCATCCATGCGCGATCCTGTCTCCACCAGGGCCGTGGCGATGATCGTGAGGCTCCCCCCCTCCTCGATGTTGCGCGCTGCGCCGAAGAAACGCTTCGGTCGGTGCAGGGCGTTCGCGTCCACACCACCCGACAGGATCTTGCCCGAGTGCGGCACCACGGTGTTGTGTGCACGAGCCAGACGCGTGATCGAATCGAGCAGGATCACCACGTCCTTCTTCGCCTCCACCAGGCGCTTCGCCTTCTCCAGCACCATGTCCGACACCTGCACGTGGCGCTCGGGCGGCTCGTCGAAGGTGGAACTGATCACCTCGGCCTTCACCGAACGCTCCATGTCCGTCACCTCCTCCGGGCGCTCGTCGATGAGCAGCACAATGAGAATCACCTCCGGATGGTTTGTGGTGATGCTGTTCGCAAGCTTCTGCAGGAGGATCGTCTTGCCGCTCTTCGGCGGTGACACGATCAGTCCGCGATTGCCCTTGCCGAGCGGGGCAAGCAGATCCATGATGCGCGTGGACAAGTCGTTGGGGGCCACCTCCAGCCGGAGGCGCTCATTGGGATACAACGGCGTCAGGTTGTCGAACAGCGCCCGATCCGAAAGGTAGTCGGGCGATTCGTAGTTGACCGCCTCCACCTTCAGAAGCGCGAAGAAACGCTCACCCTCCTTCGGGGGGCGCACCTGGCCGCTGATGGTGTCGCCAGTGCGCAATGAGAACTTCTTGATCTGCGATGGCGAGACGTAGATGTCATCCGGCGATGGCAGGTAGTTGTAGTCCGCGGCGCGAAGGAATCCATACCCATCGGGAAGCACCTCCAGAACGCCCTTGCTGAAGCTCATGCCCTCCTTCTGTGTCTGCGCCTCGAGAATCTTGAAGATGAGTTCCTGTTTCCGCAGATCACTGAAACCGGAGATGTTCAGATCCTTCGCGATCGCGCCCAGTTCGGCGATGCGTTTGGATTTCAGTTCTGCTATGTCCATCGTCATGAGAGCACCTTGATGATTACTCCGTGTGAAATGAGTCCCGCGTGCGGGATTGTCCATTGGGATGCAGAAATGACCGACCCGTGATCCGGTCAGGTTCTCTGCATGGCCCGGGTCCGTGCGATGTGGATCCGGTCTGTGAAAAACGTGTATGGTGGAGCGTGTGTGGAAACCGTGTACGCTGCTCGGCTCGAGATTGGGGGGTGGGGATGGGTTGGTCGACTGGCAGGAAACGTGTCAAGCACAATATACGCGAAATTCGCCCCTTTTCAATAGCCGGAAAAGAAATTCCGCTGATCCGCATGGTGCAAAAATTCGCCCACCACGTAATGTGAACCGAACAGAAGCACGGCGTCGGCCTCGTCGGCGTTGTCGATCACCGCCTCCACCGCTTCGAACACGCGGCCGGCGGGCCGCATGGTCATGCGTGAACCGCGGGCGATCGTGGCCAGCGCCTCCGCGGCAAGGGCGCCATGCGTGTCCGCCTCCACCGCCGTGAGGGACTTCCACCGGTGCCGCGCAAGCACCTGCATGATGCCACCGGCGTCCTTCGTCCCCATCAACCCCAGGACCAGATGCGTCCGGTCGGGACGCCGCAGCGTGGTCCAGGTCTTCACCAGTGCCTCCACGCCCGCGGGGTTGTGGCACACGTCCACCACCACCTCGGGCCGGATCGACAGCCGTTCCAGACGCCCGCGCAGCCCCGCGAGTCGGCGGACGTCGGCGACACCCGCCGCCACCGTGGTCGCGTCGATCCCGGGCAGACGTTCAGCGAGCCTGTGCGCTGCCAGCAAGGCGAGACCGAGGTTGGACGCCTGGTGCCGGCCGACAAGCGGCGTGGTCACCGGCGTTGTGCAGACGCGCTCCGAGAAGCGCACCTCCATGCAGTCGAGATCACGGATGCGGAGCGCGTCCACATCGTGTGTCGCAAGCTCGTGCGCATCGCAGCCCCGCCCGCGCGCCGTGGCAAGGATGACCTCGCGGGCCCCTGCCGCCGCGGCGTTGAAGCACACGGGCACACCCGGCTTGATGATGCCGGCCTTCTCCATCGCGATCTGCTCCAGCGTGGTGCCGAGGAATTCCATGTGGTCGAAGTCGATGGACGTGATGATGGACACCACGGGCGTCACCACATTCGTCGCATCGAAACGCCCGCCGAGCCCCGTCTCAATCACCGCGATGTCCACCCCGCGGTCCGCAAAATGCCGGAAAGCCATGGCGGTGGTCGCCTCAAAGAACGTGGCGCCGAGGGCCTCGACACGGGGACGCAACGCCTCAGCCAGTTCCTCCAGCGCCGTGAGGGACATCGGCTCGCCATCGACGCGGATGCGCTCGGTGAAATCCACGAGATGCGGCGAGGTGTAGAGCCCGACGCTGAAGCCGGCGTTGCGCAGGATGGCCGCGAGCAGCGAACTCACCGACCCCTTGCCGTTCGTCCCGGCCACATGCACCATCGGGCAGGCCCTCTGCGGGTTGCCGACATCAGCACACAGGGCGCTGATGTTCTCGAGCCCGAGCTTGATGCCGGTCTGTTGGAGGCTGTAGAGCCAGGCGACGTCCGGAGGAGGCGTCACGGCGCGATGGTCCATGCGTAGGTGTCCTGTGCCTCAAGGGAGAACACCTCCGACACGGTGTTCCCGAAGGCATCGGTGACGCGTGCCTTCGTGGTGCCGTTGCCCGTGGAATAGACGTAGGAATCGCCGCCATAGATGAAGCCGGCGTATTTGCCATCGACGTAGACGTCGAGCATGCGGTCGCAACTGTTCGTGATCTTCACGTAGGCGACAAAGTTGCCCTCGCCCCGCCGTTCGGTGAAGAGCGCCATGGAATCGTTCATGCGCTGTGCCACCTCGTTGCCGCCGGGGACGCGGATCGCCGCGGCACTGATGATGCGCGCCGCCTGGCGGTTCATCTGCTCCTCCGCGATGCGGACGGCCTCCGCGAGCACCTGCACCGCCGTCACGGTCGTGGCCTTCCGACCGGCCACCTCCTCTGCAAAGGCCAGCAGCACGGCCTGCGCCGCCACCGCCTCAGGATCAGCGCTCCGACGCGCGTCGTCGAGCCGCGCTCCGAAGCCGCGGAGCATGTCGCTCTGCAACCCGAGCTCCGCGTTGAGATCCACATATTCGCATCGTGGGAAGGTCGGCTTCCCGAGGGTCGAGGTCTTTTCCTGTGCTCCGGCGGTGTGCGCAAGAACCAGGATCAGCAGCATACTTCCAATTGCCATCACGCGTCTCATGTCAACCTCCAACCTTCATCTGTTGTTGTGTGCAGTGTATCCGTTAGAACCTGGTCATCGCCCCGCCGGTTCCCCGCCGCCATCCATCGACCCGAAGTAGATGAACGCACCCCAGAAATACGGGAGTATCCAGTCCGGATCGCGCGGGGCGTGAAGCATCGCAAGCGCCGCAGCCCTCGCAGCCTCCGCCTTGCCCATGCGCGTGGCCGACCATGAATCATAAAAGCGCGTCATCCAGAACAGCGTCGCGGCATCGTCCACGAACCAGAGCGAGGCGATGACCGAGGGTGTGCCGGCATACAGGAACGATCGCGTCAGCCCGACGAGGTCGTCACCCGGCGTGAACTTCCCCTCCTCCCCCGCCACCTGCGCCGTCTGGCATGCCGAGAGCGTGACCAGCGTGGCGTGAAGATCGAGGTTGAACACTTCCGCCACCGTCAGATTCCCGTCGTTCGTCCCGCTCTTCTGCATGGCCGCCAGCAGGATGCGTGACTTCAGGGGATCGCGCTTGTTGAGTTCCCCATGTGTCGCCAGATGCACGAACTCCGACCTGCCGATGACGTCCTTCACCTCCTCCTCCGTCGCCGCCTCGCGCTTCAGCACGCGCGCCGTGGAGAAGAACTTCGCCACGGAGTCCGCCTCGATGAGTGCGCCTTCGAGAGGCTTCTTGCGATACACGGGGTCGGCATACACCGGGTCACCGATGATCAGTCCCCTTTCCGTGCTGTCCACCTGCCGCTCACCGGCGAACTTCAACACACTGGCCGAGGGCAGATAGGCGATGGCAAAATCCTCCACCAGATACCGCGGGCGCGGGATGTGGGCGTTCTTCGTGCGGTCGAGATTTGTCGGGGCGACGAGGGCCTGGAAGGGCAGATGATGCAGTGGACCATGGGGCACAATGTAGAGGCGCCGCAGATCCGTGAGCCGCTCGGCGATGGGGGCGATGAGGATGGAATACATGCTCACCAGGTCGAACTGCCAGGAGGCATCCGTCACCGATGCGCGCCAGGCCTGCCGCGCCTGCTCGGGCGTCATGCCATCCTTCAGCCGTCGCTCGGAGAGGAAGGCGGTCCTTGCTGATGGGAATGCGGAGTAGAGCTTCTTCCGGATCTGGTCGATGCGGCTCTCGAGCCCGAAGGTCCTGTCGATCTTCAGCGTCCTCACGATGAGCGTGTCGCGCCGGATGAGAAAGACGAAGGACGCGTTCTCGCCGAGGAAGTATTCGACAAGGCCGGTGGAGTCGGGCAGCTGTTGCTGGAGCTCCCGCACGGTGAGCGGTTCGATGGATTTGAGCGAGGCATACTCAGGGTCGAGGCGCTGCAGGGCGTCGAGCACATCGCGGTGGCGTTCCAGCAATGCGTTGAGGCGGTCGAGGCTGTCGGCACGTCCCATGAGCGCCGTCATCCTGTCCTGGAGCACCTTCTCCTCCGCCACCAGCGCGGCGACCCCGGGTGGGCGCTTCTTGGATTCACCGATGGCCTTGTTGCCGAGGAGGTCGAGAAAGGATCTGGCCTTGGCACGCTCGGCGTAGAGGAAGGCATCTCCCAGGCTGCCCTGATCCACCAGAAGGCCGATGAGGTTCTCGTAGAGGTGGTACTTGTTGGATACGAAGCTCGAGCGCACATCGATGGAGGAGAGGTTGCCCCGCAGCTCCTCGATGATGGCGATGGCCCGTTGGAGGGCGGTCGCGGCATCGGTCCCATCGTCGCGCTTCGTCTGGATCGCTCCGATGTTCCCGAGGCACAACGCCTGCTGGATGCGGTAACCGAGCCGCTCATAGAGGGCTCCGGCGGTGCGGTACGAGGCGAGGGCGCTGTCGAGCATGCCGTCCTGGGCATACGTGTTCCCGAGGTTGAGGTGCGCATCCGCCGTGGCGTAGGTTGCGAGCGAGCGATGGAAAAACGCGCGTCCTGTGAGCAGCTGCTGGCGGAATCCCTCCCGGTCGCCGCGGGCAAAGCTCGCCTCAGCCGCCCGGGAATGCATGATGCCGATGTTGTCGAGCGTGACGGCGACGCGCATGCGGTCGCCGCGGGCGTTGTCGTAGGCGAGGATGCCGGTGTAGAGCGAATCTGCGGTGGCCCACTCCCCGCGGTTCAGATGCACCACGGCCAGGTTGTTGAGCACGTTCTGCCGCTCATCAAGGGCGACGGTCTCCGGTGTGCCCCCCGTCGCCACGGTCCGGGCGATCACGGTGTCAAGGATGGCCGAGGCGCGGCGATAGAGGATCGTCGCCTCGTCGTCGCGGCTGTAGGCGAGCTGGACGTTGCCGAGCCACTTCAGCGCCTGCGCGCGGAGCACGGCATCGCCCAGCGTGTCGGCACGCAACAGCACACCCTGAAAATGCCGCTCCGCCTCGTCGAAGCGGCTCTGGTCATACATCGACCGCCCCTCGGCGATCTCGCGACGCTCGCCGGCATCGCGCGCCCCCGAGCAGCCGTGCAGCACCAGCGCCAGCAGCGCGATGGCGAGAAGACGCATCACCGCGATGTCTGCTGAAGATGCCGTTGCAGGATGCCGGACACCACGGCCACCTGGTTGCCAAAGCGACCGAGGATGAGGATGAGATTGCGCAGGGCGAAGGCACGGCTGGAAGGCGTGCCGGCAAGGGCGTTCAAATGCGGCACGGCATCGGCGAAGAGGCGCTCGCGCTCGTCCATGAAATACAACGCGAGCAGCGAATGCCAGGACTGTTCATCCACCTTCCCCGCGGCTCGCAGGGCATCCATTGATGCCTGCTTCTCGCGCGCCGCACGCAGGCCCTCCTCGTCGATGATCACGAAGGCCGCCTCCAACGGTTCGGTGGTCTGCGGTTCGGCGATCGTCCATGAGTAGTGCTTCTCCGGAGCAGCCTTCATCAGGGCTGGCAACTCCGAAAAGCGCGTCGCATTCAGGCTGAACGGCCTGCCCTGCACGGTCTTCTGCAGCAGCACGCCCCCCTCCCCGTCCTTCACCACGATGGTGTAGGACTTGGTCCCCCCCTCCGCCGTGGAGTCCGTGTCGAACCACAGGAACTCCGGGTTGTCGGATGAGATCGCCAGGCGCGGGGAGACCGGCACCACCACCTTGTCGCCGCGGATGCCGGGGATGTAGGCGAGCTTCATGAGCTGCTCCTGCGAGCCACCCGGAGCCACGCCATTCTGCGCCACCGACACCGTGGAGGATTCCTCGATGCCGCGTGTGCCGGACCCGTCCGTCACCCTGCTGGTCCCCGGGGTGCGTCCGAGGAGGATCACTTCACCTGCCTTCAGCTCCAGGAAGGATCCCTCGAGAAACACGAGGCTCAACGTCCCGGAGATGACGCGGATGGAGGCTCCCTCCTGGAGTTCCGTCCCCACGGTCAGCTCCACCGACTTCCCGGCCTGGTCCATTTCTGCAGTCCCACTCATCGCGGTCACGAGGGCCACGTTGTCGGGCCGGTCGGCGTGTGCGGCAGACCCGGTGACAAGAAGCAGCGCCAGCATGGTTGACAGAAACGTTTTCATCGCACCCTCACGAAGTCAAAGTTGGAGAATTGTTCGAGACGCGGAATGGTCGGGTTCTGATTGTTGCCGGTGAGTTCCTTCACCCGCGAGATCACATAGAGCTGGAATTCGGTCCAGTCCACCGTGTTGTTCTTCGTGAAATCCGCGTCACCCTTCAGCGCCTGAAGAATGGCCAGTGTGAAGGCGCCATGCTTCCATGCCGTGTTCTCGTACGAGAACTCGCTGCCGGAGCTGGAGGAGAACACGATGCCCATGTCGCGCGAGATCGTCGCGGCCACCTTCTCGTTCTGCGCCCCCTCGGACACCGAGCCGGAGTGGCAGGCATCAAGGAAGAGAATGACGCGCCCCGCCCGCAGCGATGACAGCTTCGAGGACACCTCGGTCCATGACAGGCCTGTCTTGTCCATGGCGGTCTTCTGGGAACCGGACGCCACATAGTAATAGGTCACCCTCCCCTTCGCATCCTTGGCACGCACACCATGCCCGGAAAAGAACAGCACGAGCACATCCTGCGCGGCCATGGGGGGGAACTCGCCGAGGGCCTTCAGGATCCCGGCCTTGGTCGCATCCCTGTTCACCAGCGTCTTCACATACACGCGGGAATAGAACCTCCCCTCCTGCTCGCCGAACGCCTCGCCAAGCTGCCGGGCATCGTTGGACGCGTAGTTGAGATCAGGGAAGGCGGGGGCGTATTGATCGACTCCCACCGTGAGCACATAGAGGTTCGGCGCCAGCTTCTGATCGGTCTCCACCTTGATGGTGCGGCGCACCGCCTCGCTCCGCACACGCGATGCGTTGAGCGCCCACGCCTCAATGGTGTTCGTCCCCGGGAGCACGCGCACACGGATCGTTGCACGCAACACGCTGTCCCGCTTTGTCACCGTGGCACCGGAGGTCCACGTCTCCCTGGGGATGAGACGCCCGTTCACGGCGAGTTCCACCTGCGATACACCACGGCGGTCCACGGCCTCGAGCTCGACGAGCACTTCGAGCGGCTCGCTGCCGAAGGCGAAGAGCTGATTCTGTCGGGGGGAGAGGAAGGCGAGGCGGGGCGGTTCCACCAGGTTGACGAAGGTGCCGGATGGCGTGTAGGCGCCCGAGAGGGCATCCTCGATGATGGTGACGCGATGGTAGTCGGCCTCATAGCGTTCGAGCGGAAAGAGCTCCGTTCCCCGGCGCCACTGGACGTACCGGTCGCCGTAGGTTGAGCAATCGTAGTAGCCGTCCACGGTGGACGTGAGCCACTGCCCGTCGCTGAAGCCCACCATGCTCACGAGCAGGGCGTTGGCATTGGCACGGCAGTTCCAGACACGGATGGCCCCGGCGGTGTGCGCGCTGTAGAGTCGGTCGTTGGCTTGTGCGTAGATGGCGTTCATGGCCCCGTAGGATTCCTCCTGGAAGCGTTGTACGCGCAGGGCCTTCTGCCAGTTCCACGCCTCGATGCAGTTGTCCATCATGCTGATATAGGCGGTCTGGCTGCGCGGGTCGATGGCGATGTGATGGGCGAAACCGTTGTCGAGCGTGAACTCCGTCTGGAGGGCGCGCGCCCCGATGTTCCAGACACGGACCTGACCGTCGCGGCCACCGGACAGGGCGGAGCGACCGTCGGGCGCAAAGGTGACACAGCGGGCGAAGCGGTTGTGCCGCCCGAGCAGGGCGAGCTGCGTGCCATCCTCCATACTCCACAGACGCACTGATCCATCCTGCCCGGCGGTGAGCAGGGTCCTGCCGTCGGGTGCGAGGCTGAGGTCGTTCACCCAGAGTGAACCGCCGGCAAAGGCGCGCACAGGTTGCAGCGAGGGATCCCACACGCGCACCGTGTCGTCACGCCCCGCGGTGATCAGTTGACGACCGTCCGGTGTCCAGAGAATGGAGAGGATGTAGGCGGAATGCCCGGTCCGGGACCGGGTGATGGCCCCCGTGGTCACGTTGAACACCGTGATGACGCCGTTCATGTCGCCGATGGCCAGGGTCTGCTGATCGGGATGAAGCGCGAGACAGGTGACGAGTGTCGGCCGGGTTGCGCGCATGGTGCGGCGGCATTCTCCGGTGCGCGTATTCCACACTTTGGCGGTGGAATCACGGCCACAGGAGTAGAGTGTCTGTCCGTCACGTGCAAGGATCACCCCCCACACGCTTCCGGATTTGCCCTCCTCGAGGTAGAGCGAGATGTCGGAGGTCTGTGCGGGGAGCGACGAGGCCGCAAGCAGCAGTGCAATGAGGACGCGCAGTTTCATGGGGGAGGGGGTTGGCGGTGAAAAACAAGAGACGCCCATGGAAATGGGCGGCTCGTTGTGAGTGTGATCGTCGCGGAGGGTGAGGGACTCGAACTCTCATGGGGTTGCCCCCGGCGGTTTTCAAGACCGCTGCAATACCATTATGCGAACCCTCCGGGTCCATCGCAATGATACACGATTCAAAAAAAATATCCAAAAAACGGGGCCGCCCTGGTGAGGGCGGCCCGCTCTATTCCTTCGATCCCGCCAGCGTTACTTGCTGATCTGGTACACGATCTTGCGGACAGTGTCGAACTGCAGATACGGATACATGTCCCGGATCTTGTCGATGGCATCGCCGGCGCTCATGCTCGAACGCATGTCCTTGAACATGCGGCGGATCTGGTAGTCACGGATCGCCTTCTCGCTGAACAGCTTGTGGCGCTCCAACGAGAGAAAGGTCTGATCGTCGATGATGTCGCTCAAGGGGTTGTCGATCTTCGAAGATTCGTTCAACATAGTGCCTCCTGTGATGGATGTCATGGGTTCGGTTGGTACAAACGAAGCACTAACAATGATTGATGGCGTTCTCCTTGATGGTAACAAAAATCCTGTGGGGTGCACAAGACATGTGCATTCGTGACTGCATTGGTTTTAACGTACCAGCCTTGGGAATTGTTTCAGACCGACGAAAAAAACCAGTAACGAATGCTCGATAGACTTCCATTATGTGAAACGTCAGATGCCAACCTACGCGATCGCGCAATCAAAAGCAAGAAGGTCACAGAATTTTGCCCTGCACATCCGTGGATGAGGTGTAGCCGCAGCTCCTGATCCATGCCTCAAGTGTCCGGTTCATGGGCGATGCCATCACCTCCGCGTCGTGGCTCCACGCAACCTCCGCGTCGAACACCTCACGCCAGCCGGGGAATTCATGGCCGTCCAGCATGGTGTTGTGGAAAAGCACCGTCCACACGCCCCCAAACCTGACGACCGTCTCCCGGAGGGCTGTCATGCATTGCCGGGCCTCGGCAGGGCCCAGCTCCCGATACGAGGTGAACGTCCCATCCATGGCATGAAGTGGAAATTCCCAGAGTGGAAGCGGCCTCCCAGCATCCGGATCGTACACGAGGAAGGGATGACAGGTGCCGTTGCGGAAGCCCTCGTGCCCGGCGAACCCGAGCGAGGCGTCGATGGTCAGGCCGAGTGCAGCCTGGTTCCTCCATGTCGTCGGATGGTCCAGACGCAGGTAGTGCTGCCGCACGCTGCGCACCGGCCCGCAGAGCGCCTCCAGGCGGCTTCGCTCCTCCGCCGTCATCGCTGCATCACGCCAGGAGCGGAAACTCGGGTGGAGTCCGATCTCGTGCCCGTGCTCCATCGCTTCATGAAGAAGCCGTTGCAGATGGATGCCCGACACGGAATACCCCGCATCCCGTTTGTCCCGCCCCCCCGTCTTCACGAAGATCGTCGAGCCGATCCCGGCCTCCCGCTCCCTTGCGAGCAGGTGCTCGAAGGATCGGAGGTAGGGATTGCGGGACGCGGCCAGGAAGCCGAGATACTCCCGAAAACGCTGCATGCGGTGCTCCAGTGGCTGCCCGCGGCGGTTCCGCACCAGAAGATTCCACGCCTCATTGTAAAGCAGTCCCGGTGTCCACTTCGTGAGATAATCGATGTCGTGCGTCATGCACACGGCCGCGGAAGCGCCGGCATACCGTGCCGCGTCGGCAAGGTGCACGCCGGCACGCAGCAGATGATCGCGGAGCAGCATGGCGTATTCCGCCACCACAGGCCGCCCCAGCATGCCCAGCCGGTGAAGAAGCGATTCCTCCAGTGGAAAACGCCCGAAGGCATCCCGCGCATCGGTGGACCATTCCTCGTGCAGGGTGAGAAAGAAGAACGCCGCGGCGATGATGTCGTCACCGCACACTGTGCACGCCTCACACGATGGCATGTCGGCGGCAACCGGAAACAGCACAAGGTGCGTGCCCCCCGCACGCTGCATTCCCAGGATCTCCTCCGGTGCGAGCCTCCCCTTCTCCTGGAGGAACTCCCAGGCAGGGATGGCGCTGGGAATGTGTACGGCGGGCTGCTCCCCCGGCTTCAGCGGGCCGTGGATGATGGACGGGCCATCGGCCTCCGTGTCGTCGTCAGGGAAACAGGGCCGGAAGCCGGCAATGAGGCCCAGCATGGTGAACGTGTATCGCGCCGCAATCCGCGCGCGGTTGTCGCAACGCAGATGGATGCTCAGCTCATCCATGGTACCTGGGGAGTGAAGGACAACAGAGGTGGAACAGGGAATCGTGGGACATGAGCGCACTGGCGACGCCCGAGGTCAT
>CAYUYM010000100.1:0-12671 GCA_964449305.1 uncultured Chromatiales bacterium
GTCTGAATCGCACCATGCTGGAATTGAAACACTTCCAATGGATTCTTAGTCCATTATGTCTGCCAGTTGTCTGAATCGCACCATGCTGGAATTGAAACCTCGGCGTCGACGACGGTGAACTCCGTCACCTCGATGTACGTCTGAATCGCACCATGCTGGAATTGAAACTGTTGGGCGCGCATTCGATTACGAGACAGCGTGGAGCAGCCTGAATCGCACCATGCTGGAATTGGATTCCAATTGTATGCAAACCTTATGTTTGTTATGTTCTCACAGTGAATCGCACCATGCTGGAATTGAATCACTACGTCAAAGTGACCTCTCCACACTTTCATGAATGTCTGAATCGCACCATGCTGGAATTGCGAGCGGGGCGCACGGGGGCGCCCCGAGACAGGGCACCGGGGCGGTGCGACTCGCTGGGGTGCCTCGGGGATCATGGGGCCGCCATGGGCCATTCTGATTGTGCCCACCTCTGTGCACGCAGCAGGGGCAACGCTTGAAGTGAAAGGAGGAAGTCGTACCTTCGTGATGCGGTGTCAGCCACAATCGAACCATTATGGAATCGAGATGAAGCTGATACAAAAGTTGTGTGTGTGTGCGTCTTCCCCTGAATCGAACCATGCTGGATTTTCTGCCGTACTATTTCCGCTTCCCCCAGCCTGCCCAACATGCTGTACGTCTCTTACGCCAACGTATACGCACGTGTCAAGAGAAGTCCACATGTCCGCTGAACCCGGACTCTATCACCACCTCAGGCACTCGACGGCGGCAGCAGAGCGAGCGACGACGCTGGATGTGCCGCTCACCCATTGCAGCTCGGTGGCAGCGTGAACAACCTTGCCAGGCTCGGTGCGGAGGCGGGCATCCATGTACATCCGCTAATGCGGGAGTGAGGCACACGTTGAAGAGTTGAAGAGTTTGGACACAGGTTCGCCCTTCCGTCGTCATGCCCGCGGTGAGTTCGTCAAGTTGTCACGTTGCCAAGTCATCACGTTGGACTGCCGCGGAGGGAAGGGGCGTGGATTCCCGCGCCTGCACTGAGCCTGTCGAAGTGCGGGAATGATGGAGCGAGTCAGGCCGGTGATCCTCAGGAGCAACTCCACAAGACGCTGTCGATTGTCCACAGATCCGTTGTCAACCGCTCCGCCCGGTCATGAACGCTGCGGCACCGTCGCTTCAGGCTCGCTTGTCTCTGTTAGCAGCGGTCGTTCACATTCAATACCCATCCACCAATGGCCCAAGTGCCAGTGGTGACAGCGGATCGAATGCGGCGAAGTAGCTGAAGGGCGCACCATAATACCTCAGGCGGATCTTGCGTCGCCTGCCCTGTCTGTGCTTTCCTGGTCGTCGTGGCTTCGATGCTTGGTTGAGGTTTTCTGCGATGCATCCTTTCAGAACGGCGAAAGCGCGTTCACGGCTTTGGTCAAGCGCCTTGAGCTGCGTGGCAAGGTGCTTCTGTGCATGCAGGATGCGGAAGCCGTTGGACCAACAGGGATCGCGCAGCGCCAACGGGTGCGCCATCCCGGTTCGCCTGCCGACAGAAGAAGCGATGAGACGAAGTGCCACCATGGAAACCGTCTCATCCTTCGTTCTTCGTAATGTACCGACCCGGATATGGTGCAGAAGGCGGGCGGTAAACTCCTTGTGGGCATCCTTCTGCTTGTCGACGGATGCCTTTCTGATGCGCACCATGCCATCCCGCCTGATCTGGTAGCCGACGAACGACACCCATGTCCAGCCGGTGCCCGTGCCATCGGTGCTCCAAAGAAATGGACGTTTGGATTTTTCGTCGAAGTATTTCGCTCCGTGGCCTGTACAGACGACCGGCGGGTGCACGATCAAGCCCAGGTCGCATGCCGTTGAACGATAGCGCTCGAGCGCTGCATCACAGGCCTCCTGCGACGGAGACATGATGATCATGTCATCACAATACCTGGCATAGAAGAGATCCGGATCGGCAGGCTGTCGCACCGCTTCATCCACGGAGTGCATCAGCATGTTTGCCAGTGTGGGTGATAGTGCGCCTCCCTGGGGAAGGCCGCGGACGATGCCGTCTTCCAGTGCTTCATCCGGTTGATCAATGATGCCCTGCTTGTCCCTTCTCCCGAGTTGGGCCCTGCCCGCTGGCAGTGCCACGCCGTGGAAGGAATATGACGCGAGATAACCATCAACGAGATTCAGGACGCGCGGATCGAGTGACACTCCCTGGAGTGCCAGGCGCTTGAGAAAATCTCCGATGGCAGCGCGGAGTCGATCGTGACGGATGGTGTCGTAGAACTTTTTCAGGTCGCATTCCGCCACATACAGCGGGCCAGCCTCCGGAGGATGGGAGCCGGCATAGCGAAGAAGCGCTTCGACGGCGGTGTGATGCCTGATCGTGCCATCCTTTCGGAATGCATAGGAATCCGGCGAAAGAAATGGATCCAAGACGGCTACAAGATACCGGTTGGTCAGCGTGATCACCAACCGGTTCACAAGATTCCCTTCGTAGGAGGCGATAAGGCGGTACCGCATGGGTTCCTTGTTCACCCGGGCTTCGGACTTCTTCATTTTGGCTTTGCAGAGAATCGATGGCTGATCGAACACCATGCGATGGTTGACCAATGCGCGCTTCTGCACGCGACGGATGACATCCTTCAGCCGTATCACCCACGCGTCTGTTGAATGCCAGCGGGCATGGATCACGTGCCGCATCGCCTCGGCGGCTTGGTGTGCATGAGGTTGCAGCTCCCGCTTCTCCTTGGGCGCGTGCTTCCACATCCGTCTCGGCGGAAGACACTGCAGGGTGTCTGGGACGATGTCGATGGGTCTCGGGGTGCCGCTGACCAGATTGGAAAGAAAGTGCCATCGATGGCGCTTCTGCATGGCTTTCAGTCGGATCCGGATCAGTGCGTCGATGATGGCAGGTTCGCTGAACGCCTGCTCGAAATTCTGTTGCATGTCATATGTGATCATGGGAAGCGGCCTGATGCGACGTCGAAGTGGTGTTCATGGATTATGCGAGGTATTGGAATCCACGGATGGTGAATCCCATTCCCTCGAATTCCCGGAAGTCGATTCTGCAACTTCCTCGATCCCGCAAGATGTGCGGGCTTCGACAGTGTACATGTACCGCTCACCCATGACCAGATCAGTGCCCCGCTGACGAGGCTGAAACCGGAACCGCCACGGCCTTCCATCCATACCGGTCCTTGCGCTTCTCATACTGCAACGCCGCCGGGACTTCCCAGAAGTCCGACTCTTCGATGGAATCAGGCACCAGCGCCGGCGGGATGAAGCAGTCATCGAGAAAGGCGTTTGCCCCGCCACGGGTGATCCGGCCCCGGAATACACGGTAGTATCCTTCCGGAGGTGCTGCATCCGTCGCTCGCATGGCATGGGCATGCTTGTTGCCCGTTTTCGGGTCCTCAGACCAGGCAATGTGGACAAAGCTCCCCGGAGGAAAATCGGCAGCCGTGGAAATGCGTGAATGATGGACAAGCATCGCGGGCAGACACGAAGCATGGACGATGAAGCTCTGCCCGGCTGCCGGATCGTGATGGACAACCACACCGTGCAGGATGGGCAGGGCATCCCATGGCTCACCAGGACGCGTTTCCACCACCACCACCACGGTGCGGCCTTGTTCCACGAATGCGCGGAACCTGATCGCCGCCCCCTTGGGGATGGTTGTGAGAACCTGATGCGTCTTGTGCTTGAGCGGCACAGACACATATTTCCCGTCCTCATTCCAGCCGATCACGCTTATCGCAGGCTTTGAAGGATCGGTGTCCGCCACATGGACCACGTTGGCATCGATCCAGGGAAGCCCTTCGGCCATGATATCGTTGGCACGTTGTGCATGGTGGCGGTAGAGTTCATCATTGTCAGATGCGGGCTCCGATTCACGGTACCATGGGTGCAGCATCAGAAGTTCGATGTCGTTCTTCACTTTCCATCCCTTGAGCTGGCACGTATGACCGATGGCATCCAACTCGAAATGAGCGGGGGCATGCAGCTCCGCGTGGAGAAACTCGTCGATCAGTTCGCGCCGGATCTTCACAAGGAATGCATCATCCTCCACCGCGCACAGCATGGCCCGGCAGAGACAGGCCAGCCGCTGCTCGTGACTGTCGGGATCAAGTGCCTCGGCGAATCCGTGCCATGCCCAGAAATCCGCCTTTTTCCGGCGCAGGAATGGCAGGAGATACTGGCGTGCCTTCTCCCTCTGGCCCATCCAGACGTGGAGATTGCCGATGTAATAAGCGAAGTAGAGCTGGTCGGGAAACCGTTCCACTCCCGACCTGAAAAGCGGAATGAACCATGCATACTCCGACATCACCCCGCGGTGCGTCTTCGCCCATTTGTATAATGCGCTGATCAACTGCTCCATGAGTGATGGAAACGTGTGCGTCCCATCGTCGGCTGTCTTTCTTTGAAAATCTTCCTCACGGAGGAACGCGACATTCCACCATCCCACAAATCTTCCCAGGCGATCCCATCCTTCTCCAAGCCGCAGCGTGAAGGAAAGAATGATGGAATGCACATCTGAAGGACGGACTGGATTCGGGATTGCCGCATAGGTATAGAGGATGCTCTCGAGATCAGCAACCGCATGGGCGTCCTTTCCAAGCGTCTTCAGACAATGGAAGGTTTCCCATGCCGCCTGTTTCGCGAAACCTTCATTATCAGGATGCGCTTTTGCGAGGTTCACCCACGCCTTCTGGGACTCGCGGTAGTTGCCCTGCTTGTGAAGCTGCTTCGCCTGGGCGATTCGTGGATCATCCCCCCCCTTGTTTAGATGCGCGTCGAGCCGGGTGTACTCCATCCCCAGAAGCTCGTCGTTGATCTCGAGCCGATGCCAGAGCTCCAGCATCTCACGAGCCTTGTCCGTCATCAGGTTCTTCATCGCGCACACAACGATGTGGCGGAGCAGCCAGGCGGCGGGTTTGGCCATCCGTGGATTCTCCGCAGCATCGGCGAGAAGAGTCTGGACATGGTCGAACGCCTGTGCCATGTGCTGAACGGATCCGCCGTCAACGAGCACATGCTTGAAATACTGTCCCTTCTGCCACTCCTTCCTGGGCGCCGGCTGACCGAGAAGCTCCTCAAGGATCGCCGCCTTACGGGCGGCATCCTTGTGTTCGTTGGTCTCCTTCATGCCCGCCAGCAATGCTTCGGTGAATGCCTCCTGCGCATCCTCATCATCGGGATGTTCCATCCAGCGTGATCGTGCCGCATCGAGCTGCCCTGCGGGATCGTCGTCCCAATCCATGAGCTGGTTCATCGCATCCTCATTGCAAATTCAATCTGGTTTTGATGGAGGAGACAAGGTCCGTGGCGTCCTTGTCTCTGGCGTTGTCCGTTGTGCTGGTGCAGACACCTTTGCCGTTGAAGAAGAAGTTCATCATGCATCGAACTCCATCGCAACGGAAATGGTACTGCACATGGTACTGTGAACACTCAACCCTGCGCTCAATGTTGATCGCCGTCGTCCCGAGCTGTCTGCGCAGGTGGGCATCCAAGTCGGCGAACCATGGTGTGGATGCATCGTTGCCGGAGTCTGCATCGCAACTGTCTCCATGCGTGGTCCAGAAGATCGTCCCCTGCAAAGGCGCAAGAAGGAGTGTCACCGCACCAGCGAGTTCCGCGTTGCTCCCGGGTTTCGGCTCCACTTTTGTGATCCCATGCTCCTTGTTGTAATGAACAAGCACGAAGGCGAATTGATGATCCCGAAGCGCGCGGACATGCGCGCTGTACTGCTTATGCTCGATATTCACCACAAGTGTGGAGTCTGTGTCCAACGCGCGCAGGATTACTGTTGAAAGCGCATCCTGGGGATTCGATGCCGACGGAAGAACCTGTGCACTGGAAGAGGGGCCATTGTTCGTTGATGCAGGGATCATCGGTTCATCAGAAGGAATTGCCGGGGGGGCGGCTGCGCCATCTGTGCCTTCTCGCTCCTCGTCAACAGGTGTGTCCTTCATGAACCCTGTTGTCGGATGATTGATGATGTGCAGTGTGCGCCGTGCTCGCGACACGGCAGTATATGCCCATCGGTAGAAGTCCTCGGTTGCAGTCCCCATGGCAGTGGACAGATCGGCGAACACCGTCTGCCATTCGCCGCCCTGGGCCTTGTGTCCGGTGACCGCGTAGCCATATTTCACATGCAGGCAGTTGAAGTACGGATCCTCTTTCAGTGCCAGTGTGAATTCCGGAGTGCCTCGACGTAAGTCCTCGTGCCGTATGGCGAAGTCCACGAACAGAGCCGCCGCTTCCAGGGTGGTGAGATCGCGTTCCTCTGAATGCAGCAGCGGCTCGAAGATGAAATGGTCCGTTGGTGTGTCCATGCCAGGCACGAGCAGTGACACGCGTCGAAACTGCACATCCACCCAGGAAATCGAGCGCTGCCCTTTGGTCGGTGTGTTGACGGGAATTCTGCGCACCGGTCCTGCGGCATCCACATCCGCGGCGGTGACAATGTCGCCGTTGAACAGGACGATGCCATTGAAACACGAATTATGGACGACGAGAAGCTTGTCTCCTTGCTGTAGTGCAGCATGATCCGGGAAGAGGCGTGCCCGGATTGCATCGTTGTAGATCCTGACCTGTCTGTTCGAGTGTGCGACCACGATGCATGATCCTTCCTCCTGGGTGGTGGCGGCGAGGTACGCATCGATCACGTCGAGCGGTCGTTTCCGTCTCACATCGCGGTCGTCGATAAGCATGGGGAAATTCCCGTAGTATTGCTGTGCGATCCGTTCACGGAGCACCGTGGCTGCCACCAGGATGCCGGAATCGTGGGCCTGCCGGACCACCTGTGTCAATGCCGTCGCGGCGACGTTGAGTGAAAACTCCGACTGCAGGAACACCGGATCAAGTGCCGGTGAAGCGGTGGATCCGACCGGGGGCAACTGTGCTGGATCACCGACGAAGATGATCCTTCGACCGGTGTCAGCTCCAGGCCGGACATGCGCGATCAAATCCGAGAGGAGACGGCCGGAGCCGAAGCGAAGGTGTTCACCCTGGCTGAAGCGATCCGATACCATCGATGCCTCATCCACGATGTACACGGTTCCCAGACTGTCCTCATTCTCGCGCAGGGAGAAGATGTACACCATCAGATCGCTCTGCTTTTCGATGGTGAAGGTGTCGAAGTGATAGATGGCACGATGGATGGTGGAAGCCGGGCGTTGTGTTTTGTTCGACAGCACGCGGGATGCACGTCCGGTGGGAGCGAGCAGAACACTGGGAACGCCAGCCATGGAAAGATAGGCGGTGAGCTGCCCGATGAGCCAGGTCTTGCCGGTGCCAGCATATCCGGTGAGAACGAACACCTGATCGTCATTCGTGAGGAAGCGTTCCAATGCCTCCGCCGCGCGGTGCTGATCGTCTGTTCCCGTGAACGGGTTCATCGTGTCCTCATTCCATGGTCGGTGGGTTGATGGCGGCACCGGGCTTTGGGCTTTTCACCGCAACGGCACAACAGTATTTCTTTGTGACCCTGGTCTTCCTTCGTGTCCATGTTTTCATTTTCCCCACAACCCTTCCTGCGCTCTCCGCTCATAGCGCACCGGGCGCTCATGCCGCGCAAGCCTGCCTGCCGCGACCAGCGCCTTCAATATGCTCCGCATCCTCCCCAACGAAACAGTGCACTCCGCGGCAAGGTCGCTGTCCTTCATCGGCTGCACCGTGAGCTCCAGTATCCGGGCTTCGAGGATGGACGTGCCGTCTGCTTCAGATGGGGCGCCCTCACTGCGGCCTTGGAACGACGGGCTTGCGGGCACGGTCCCCGACGGTTCTCCAACCCTGCCATCGCTGGCAACAGCTTGCACGTCGTATGCTCCGGATTTCCCGACCGGTGGGAGAGATGGAACAGGACCCACCGGCGGAAACTCGATGCAGATGGTCGGCGCTGTGTCTGCTCCGCTGTCTGCCACCGTCGTTGGCCCACCGGCACTCGCTGCCGGTGGTCGCACGGGTTCATGTGCATGCAGGAAGAAATCCGCCGGGAAGCTCATCGCACCCAATGCCAGCAGGCCTGCGCGGACGTTCTCTGCACAAGTGGAATCGTGCACATACACGGGACGGTGGTTGGCGCGCTTCAATTCCTCCTCCGCGCCCGCCCAGGTGCCGCCTTCCTTCAGCGCTGACGAGATGATGAGCGCATGATCGGCCATGGCGTAGATCAGCTTGTTGCGGCCCATGGCGGTGCCGACGTTGAAGCCGGCTGTCGGGTGCCAGGGCGACAGCAGGAACAGCCGCCCCTCCGCAAGGAATTGCCGGTAGCGCTTCGAGAGGGATTCCTTCAGCAGGCTGTCGGCAAGCACACCGATGCACGCTCCGCCGATGTTGAGCGCGGCCATCATGGCGGTCTGATCCACGCCGCGTGCGCCGCCGGACACAATGGTGATGCCATACTGCACCGCCTCGGAGGCGATGCGCTGCGTGGTTTCCAAGCCGTCGGCATCCACATCGCGGGAGCCGACAATGGCAAGTCCAACGCCTGCGACAAGCGTCGGATCACCAATGCAGTACAGCAGCGGCGGGGCCTGCGCCTTCAGATGTGCACGGACACGCTGCGGATACCCGGCCTCGCTGCGGCACAGCACGGCGATGCCCTGTCGCGAGAGCGTGTCGAGTTCAAAGCCCAGCGCCGCACCACGACCCAGCAGGTGCTGGATGCGGTCGAGGGTCAGCTTGCGTGGCAACACGGCGTTCACAAGCGCAGCCTGCCCTGTCTCCAGCAGCAGGTCGCCGGGAGTGAGTCCCGCGGCATGCAGGATCTCGGCCACGGCGTTGTATTCCGCAAGCGACAGTGGCGGGCAGGTCTCGTGGTTGGAGGCGCCCAGTCGGGCGCAGAGCAGCATGATGGCCTTGGCAGAATGTGAGAGCGTGTGCATGGTGATCCGGTCTCTGTCAGGACGAAGATAGCGAATTGACGGCGAGAGCCAAGGGGATGACTGCCGGCAGATCCACACTGTGATGCAGGGCTCCCTGCCTGAGGCGGGCTGCAAGCACGGTCATGGTCCAGCGGGAATCGACCATGTCGTCCACAAGCAGAACGGGACCGGGCAGCAGTCTGTTGAGCATGATGGTGAATGCGCCATCCAGGTTGTTGGCCTGCATCCAACTGTTCTGCATGGTCTTCTGCGGCTGGTTGTCGAGCGCCTTTTCAATCGCTGGTGAAAAGGGGATGGAAAGCGCCGCCGCAAGCCGCCGTGCGAAATCCGGCACAAGCTCGGGATGCCGTCTCGACGGGACACAGGCGACCCACGCGGGCGGCAGGTCTGGCGGCATGACGCGCAGCATCGAGACGCAGGCATCCACCAGCGCGTCATCGAATCGACCCGTGTGATACTTGCCGTTGATCACGAGGCTTCCCCATCCGGAGTCGCCATACAGGCAGAGTGCACGTCCCTCGGATGCCTGAAGTTCGGACGGAATGTTGCCGGTGAATCCCCAGCATGGAAAGGCCGCCGGTGTCGGCCATTTCCTGCGCGGTTCAATGACGATGTGCCTGTCACGGAGGAACGCGTCGGCCTCTCCGACAGCCCCCGCATCGACAGTGTCCGGCAGCAATGGATGCCCGGCGCAGTTCCTGCACCGGCCGCAGGGACCTGCATGAGGATCGTCCAGCGAGCGTGCCAGGCGCAGCATGAGACAATCGTCCGCCGTGAGGTAGGCCGCCATCTCAGCCTGCTCCTCGTGACGCAGGCGCGTGATGGCCGCCACCCGCTCCGCGTCGGGCCGCCATTCAACAGGCGTGCGCAACCATTTCCTCTTCAGTTTCAGTATGGGTGCCGGTTCCTCCATGGAGAGCTGTATGCAGACTTTTTCGATCTGTGACCAGGAAAGGTTCACGTCCTTTCCAATGGCGGCCGTTGTCAGCCCGTTGTCCGCGTTGTTCAGGACATCGAGGATGAGTGTCGTATGCTCCACGGGGGCGAAGGCCGTCCTGATGAAATACTCGCTGATGCGATCATCCTCCTCACCGCCAAGCAGGATGCCATACGCGGATTCGACAGCCCTACCAGCCCGGCCCACCTGCTGATAGTAATGGACGACCGACCCCGGGCGCTGAAAATGGATGACGAATCCAAGGTCGGGTTTGTCGAAGCCCATTCCCAGTTTGACCGTAGCCACCAAGGCTTTGACGTCGTTCCGCAGGAGCGCGTCTTCGCATGCCACGGACTCCTCGGCTGAAAGTCCTGCATGATAGGCTCGCACATCGAACCCATGCATGGCAAGCCACGATGCGACCGTCTCCGCATCGCGGACGGTGAGCGTATAAATGATGCCACTCCCGGGCAGAGTCGGCAGCACGTCGCGCAGCCATGCCAGGCGCTGGGCATAACGCGGCAGGGAGATGTTCTGGAGCATCAGACTGCGCCGCGTCAGAGGTCCGCGTATCACATGGATGTCGCCGAGCTGTTCACGGATGTCGTTCACAACCCGGTTGTTTGCGGTGGCGGTGGTCGCGAGCACAGGCATGTTGAGCGGCATGAACTGTATGATGCGTGATATCCGCCGGTAATTGGGACGGAAGTCATGTCCCCAATCCGAGATGCAGTGCGCTTCATCCACCACGAACAGGCCGATGCTGCCGGCAATGGGGCCGAGCACATCCGAACGGAACTTCTCGTTCGCCAGCCGTTCGGGCGAGATGAGGAGCAGATCCACCTCATTGCCCAGCACCGCCTTCTGGATTCTCTCCCATTCGTCCTTTGTGTCGCAATTGATGGTTTCGGCTCGAAGCCCCAGGCACTTGGCGGCATCGATCTGATTGCGCATGAGCGCCAGCAGGGGCGAGATGATGAGTGTACACCCCCTGCCCCGATCACGCAGCAGCCGTGTTGCCAGGAAATACACCATGCTCTTTCCCCAGCCGGTGCGCTGAACCACGAGCAGACGCCTGCCATTCATCAGGTGCTCGATGCATTCCCATTGGCCCTCGCGGAAGGTGGCATCAGGTGCCTGAAGCGCCTGTCGGAGCAGATGCAACGCGGTATCGTCCATGCTGGAAAATAGCACGCCAGGGGGAGGTGTTCAAGGGGGCAGCAGACAGCACCTGGGATGACACACCATCCGGGCAAAGTGCCTCCAAGTGTCGTAAGAAAATCATACGCGAAGGCTTGCATTGCAACATGAAGATGTTTTATCTTACATCCAGCATTCACCACCGGAACCTCATCATGGATCAGCTCCTTCGTGCAATCGCTGAGCGCGTCAAGACAGCCCGGCTCAATTGCGGCTTGACACAGGATGCCGCGGCCGAGCAGCTCGGCATCCCGCGGCCATCATACACCCTGCTGGAACAGGGGAAACGGAAGGTGGACAGTGTGGAACTGGTCAGGCTGGGGCGCATTCTCGGACAGCCCATCAGCTACTTCCTGGAGACGCAGGAGCCTGATGCCCAAGAAGGGAACCCGGTCCTGCTGCGCGGAGACCTCGACACAGAGGAGGAGAAGGCCTGCATAGCCGGCATTCTGTTCCGGGTGCGGGAACTGCGTGAATTGCAGAGTCTCCTCGGCATCGCATGGAAACCGGATCGCTCGGATTTCACCTCGATGCTGCGTGGCACGGCAGAGCCGGTGTCGCAGGGCAGCCGGATCGCAGGCGCCGCTCGCCGGTCGCTGGATCTCGGAAGCGCTCCGCTCACTGGATGCAGCCTCCTGGCGGAGAGGTTGAAGATCGCGCTCGTGATGCGACCACTCCCGGAGTTCTCGCTTGATGGATTTTCGTACAGCTGCTCCGATCATGGTGACTGCATGTTCATCAACACTGCGGCATCACGCGAGCGCCAGCGTTTCACTTTTGCGCATGAGCTCGGCCATGTGCTGATGGACGTGGGGCATACAGGGACCGTGGTCCGTCGGACCAGGACCCCGGCTGCGCCCACAGAGACGGCCTTCATCGAAAAACGCGCCAATGCGTTTGCCGCGTGTCTCCTCATGCCTTCGGATGGTCTTCTTCAGGCGCTTGAAGGGATCGGCTTTGATTTCCACGCCGGAGATGTGATGACATCCATGCATGTTGAGCAGCTGAGGCGGTACTTCGGAGTGAGCTACGATGCGATGTGCTGGAGGCTGTATAACGAGCGTATCATCACCAGCAGGGACCGGGAGGAACTCTTGAAGCACGCTTCAACGGACCAGACCTCACTCTTCAACCTGGAAGGCGTGGAGGAGGCGATCACACGATATGCACTTCAGGCATGGTCGGCATCACACATTTCCATCGGGAGGCTTTCAGAATATCTGCGCAAGGACATCCATGACACGCGAAAACTGGCGAAGAAATGGAGGAAAAAAACAGACACGATGGAGGGCTGAACGACGACCCTTGTTCCAAACGGCACGGTCATTTCTGATACCACTGTCCTGATCAATTTCCTGGAGACCGGGAGTTTCAGGTTGCTGACATCGCTGTTTTCCGCGGCCATTCGCATCACTGATGTCGTGAATGCAGAGGTGACGCGCACGAGAGATGAACTCGACGAAGCGATTGACGATGGCCGTGTGCTTGTGGTGCAGGTTCCGTTACCCGAACTTCAGAGGGCGCATGTTGCCTGGCCAGAACTCCATGCTGGTGAGGCATCAGCGTGCATGCTTGCAAGGCAGAACTCTTGGCATCTGAAGATATTAGAGTTTACGAATTTGCAGAAGCTTGTGGGAAAACTCCTGCCG